>NZ_JAOWDM010000092.1:0-118210 GCF_030334645.1 Citrobacter sp. Cc139 | reverse complement strand
GATTCGAACCCCCGATACGTTGCCGTATACACACTTTCCAGGCGTGCTCCTTCAGCCACTCGGACACCTCACCATATTGTTGTTCCTGTGCTACCGGAACGGGCGCTAATTTAGGGAAATACCGTCCCGGCGTCAATCAACTTTTTGAAAAAAACGTGCATTTACACAAACTTCAAACAATCTGGAGCTTAAATAAGCGGGAATTGTTTTTTTTGCCAGCATCCTAAAATTTGCTACTCTGAGGATCCCTCGAAAAATGATGATAATAAGTGCGAGAAAGTTCCGCATAGCAATGCTCAGGAGACAAAATGGATATAATTTTTTATCACCCAACATTCGAAACAACCTGGTGGATTAATGCGCTGGCAAAAGCAATACCAGGCGCGAACGTCCGTGAGTGGAAAGCGGGTGATAATGCGCATGCTGACTATGCGCTGGTTTGGCATCCGCCGGTTGAAATGCTCGCGGGACGAAAATTAAAAGCCGTATTTGCACTGGGTGCTGGCGTCGATTCCATTCTCAGTAAGCTAAACGCTCACCCGGAAATGTTGGATACCTCGATCCCGCTTTTCCGTCTGGAAGATACGGGTATGGGCCTGCAAATGCAGGAATATGCGGTAAGTCAGGTGTTGCACTGGTTTCGTCGCTTTGATGATTACCAGGCGTTAAAAAATCAGGCGAAATGGCAACCATTGCCAGAGTATACCCGCGATGAGTTCACCATCGGGATCATGGGGGCCGGGGTCCTGGGTGCGAAAGTTGCCGAGAGTTTGCTGTCATGGGGGTTCCCGCTGCGCTGCTGGAGTCGTACGCGTAAATCCTGGCCTGGCGTGGAAAGCTTTGCCGGTACCAAAGAGCTGGGTGCGTTTTTGAGTCAAACTCGCGTGCTTATCAATCTTCTACCCAATACGGCAGAAACTGTGGGCATCATTAACGCTGGTTTACTTAGCCAGTTACAGGATGGCGCTTATGTGCTGAACCTGGCGCGTGGCGTTCATCTCAATGAAGACGATCTTCTGGCATTGCTGGACAGCGGCAAGGTGAAAGGCGCCATGCTGGATGTCTATAGCCGTGAACCGCTGCCGGAAACCAGCCCGCTTTGGAAACATCCACGGGTGGCGATGACGCCGCACATCGCCGCCGTTACCCGTCCGGCGGAAGCGGTGGATTATATCTCCCGTACAATTTTCAATCTGGAAAGTGGCAAAGCCGTTACGGGTCAGGTCGATCGCGTACGGGGATACTAATGCCAACCCGGCAAGTGCCGGGTTTCCGCTAATAAATGGCGGCGATACCTGCTATCCTTGACGGAAAATGACTACAGGAGAGAGTTATGTATCCCGTTGACCTGCATATGCATACCGTCGCCAGCACCCACGCCTACAGCACCTTAAGTGATTACATCGCTGAAGCTCGTCGCAAAGGCATCAAGCTGTTTGCCATTACCGATCATGGACCGGACATGGCGGATGCGCCTCACCACTGGCACTTTATTAATATGCGCATTTGGCCTCGTGTCGTGGACGGCATAGGGATCCTGCGCGGAATTGAAGCGAATATTAAAAATATTGAAGGCGAAATTGACTGTTCAGGTCCGATGTTCACTTCCCTGGATCTGATTATCGCAGGCTTTCATGAGCCGGTTTTTGCGCCACACGATAAAGAGACGAATACGCAGGCGATGATAGCCACTATGGCCAGTGGCAACGTCCATATCATCAGCCACCCGGGTAACCCCAAATATCCCGTCGATATTACTGCGATTGCTCAGGCAGCGGCAAAATACCAGGTTGCGTTGGAAATCAACAACTCTTCGTTTTTGCATTCGCGTAAGGGCAGTGAGGACAATTGCCGCGCTGTTGCTGCGGCTGTGCGTGATGCCGGCGGCTGGGTCGCGTTAGGGTCAGATTCACATACCGCTTTCACCTTAGGAGATTTCGGTGAATGTCGTAAGATACTGGATGATGTGAATTTCCCGGAAGACCGAATTTTAAACGTTACGCCAAAGCGCTTGCTGACGTTTCTGGAATCGCGAGGCATGGAGCCGATCGCGGAATTTGCTGAACTGTAATTGTTACTAACTGGAATATATTAATGAACGAGTTTTCTATCCTGTGTCGTGTACTGGGCTCGCTGTTTTACCGCCAACCGCAGGACCCTTTACTGGTTCCTCTGTTTACCCTGATTAGCGAAGGTAAACTTTCCGCCAACTGGCCGCTGGAACAGGACGAACTGCTGGCTCGTCTGCAGAAGAGCTGCGATATGCCTCAGTTGGCTGCGGATTACAACGCGTTATTTGTGGGAGACGATTGCGCGGTGCCACCTTATCGCAGCGCCTGGGTAGAAGGGGCTAAAGAATCGGATGTGCGTGCATTCCTTTCTGCCCGGGGAATGCCGTTGGCAGATACGCCGGCAGATCATATTGGCACGCTGTTGCTGGCGGCTTCATGGCTTGAAGACCAGTCTGCGGAAGATGAAAGCGAAGCGCTTGAAACCTTGTTTGTGGACTACTTGTTACCCTGGTGCGGCACGTTTCTGGGCAAAGTTGAAGCGCATGCGAATACGCCATTCTGGCGTACTATTGCGCCCCTGACACGTGATGCGATTGGTGCGATGTGGGACGAATTACAGGAAGAGACAGACGAATAAATGTGATTTAAATCACGCTAAACTGCAACGCAATTTATCAACTTGCATAATTTGTGTGCGCGATCTCATTCCAATGCCGTTTTTCTGCTAAGATGCGCGGCATGAATATACTTCTCTCAATTGCAATCACAACGGGCATTCTCTCCGGGATCTGGGGATGGGTGGCCGTTTCTCTCGGTTTACTCAGCTGGGCTGGGTTTCTGGGCTGCACTGCCTACTTTGCCTGTCCGCAAGGTGGGCTGAAAGGGCTTTGGATCTCGGCGTGTACGCTGCTAAGCGGTGTGGTGTGGGCGTTGGTGATTATTAACGGCAGTGCGCTTGCCCCGCATATGGATATTGTCGGCTATGTCATGACGGGAATTGTCGCGTTTTTGATGTGTATTCAGGCAAAGCAATGGTTGCTTTCATTCGTGCCGGGCACGTTTATTGGGGCTTGTGCAACGTTTGCAGGGCAGGGGGATTGGCGACTGGTCGTGCCATCTTTGGCGCTGGGTCTGGTATTTGGCTATGCGATGAAAAATAGCGGCTTGTGGCTGGCGTCACGCCGTGAAAACAGGATATCGCCAACCCCGACCAGTAAATAAAACAAGCGTGAGGCTTCCCTCACGCTTTTTATGCTGTAACGACCCATCAGGATTCTGGCGGTACCGACATATGGCGGTATTTAACCAGGATGTCATTATCAACTTGTTTCTTATCCTGCAAATCCCACAACCCGCGATCTATTCCGTCATTAATCAGGAAGATAACGCCGGTTTCAATTGCTGACATCAGACAAAGCATAACCGGTTCGTTAGAGGTATAACCAATTTCCCCCTCCAACAGACGCTGGTAGTCAATGAAGCGGAAAACCCCTGCCTGCACTTCATAAGACAGAATGGTTTTGCTGGTATTCACCGATGAGAGGATCTCACCGGTACTGACGTTAACCACACGCAGGTTTACCGCTATCTGGTCAAGCTGGTATTGCGTATCGGCGCCTATACCGAAATAGCGTGCGCCGACACCACCTGATTTAACGTTGCTTTCATAACCAATAATTGACCCTTCCACCATGACGTTTGCTGCGGTCAGAGACTGGAGCGGGATCCGGTTGTTAATGGCAACCGTACCGTTTTCCTGAGCCGCACGAATGATTTTTCGTTCGTTAAGCAAGTTCTGTAACCCCTGACGTTCCAGCGGGACGAACCAACGAGAATCCTTCAATGCGGTGACGAGCATAGCCGTGGCGCTTTGCGGGACGGCGGTAGAGAAGTTACTTGCCGGGTAAGGCTTAAACTGGCCAGTCTCATCCTGAATGTTGTATACCGACACAAATATCTTACCTGTAGGCATGGGTAGATGCGTCAAATCTTTATAGCTTTGGGCTCGGGGCATTAATGTCGGCTTAGCGGCCTCTTGAGGCGGGGCGGTTAAGCATCCGCTGAGTAAAATTACTGCCACCATGATAAGTAAGCGCTGCATGATATTTTCCTTTCGTGGCTCTCATTTAGAAATCGGTTGACTGGTTTTGTAAACCTGACACTTCAATAGTCGAAGTTCTTCCCGTTTTCCTGTCAGTGACATTCAATTGCAGTTGCCCATCCCGGTTGGCGATATCAACGATAAAGTCACTGGTTACCATCCTCCCCGGCTTACCTGTATTGATATTGGTGAGTAAGCCGCCGAGTATTTGCGACTGAATTGCCTGGGTAAAGTTATCCAGTGCTGTTGGGGTTTCGATCCCGTAGTCGCCAGCGCTCGGATCTTTATATGAGTTTTGCGCCTGAGCGCTATTTAATAAAAAAGAGCCGTTGTTTGGGTTGCCACCAAAGTTAGGGTTGCGGAACTGGAACGTCATGTTTCCGGCCCAACTTAACGGTGAAATTAGCATGAGCAAAACCACTGCATGTTTGACACGCATGAAAGCCTCCGGACAAAATCATGTTTTAGAATTCATCACGCGCTAAATCGCTTGTGCTTAATAGTGTTTGATCTATTTGCCGGCGATTTAATGCTTCCTCAGTTTCTGCCAATGCGAAGACCACTATTTTGTCGAAGTCTCTTTTCGTCGGGAATAAAAAGGTCTGGAAGATAACGTCCTGATTAACCGTTATCGTAATCCAACTTCCCCAACGTGCACTGGGCCTTTCATTAATGGTTAAGTTTCCTGTGTACTTGCTTTCCCACTTGTCACTAAAGGCGCGATAAAAATCATGGCCAATGGAAGAGACAGTGTGGTCAGTTAACAGTCCGGGAACCTCCACCTCTACAGCCGCGTGTAGATTCCCGGCAGCAAAGAACAAATTTGCTGCCACAATCCAGTTCAAATAGCGTTTCATGGCTTTATCGCCTGAGGTTATCATTGGCCCACGAGACCGCCTGCGTACGATTTTTGACAGCTATCTTTTTGAAAAGATTATAAAGGTGCGTTTTCACGGTATTTTCACTGATAAACAGCGAACGCGCGATTTCAATATTTGAGGCACCGATACGCAGTTTATTAAGGATCTCTTTTTCACGGTGAGTGAGTAGTGCCGACTCCGTGCTGTTATAGCGGTAATTTCCGGAATGCGTGATCAGGTAGCTGGCGAGCTTTTGCGAAAAGTAGCATTCACCGCGCAACACACCTTGCAAGCCGCTGACTACACGTTGTTCATCTTCGGTTGCGTAAAATACACCATTGATATGCGGCCAGTTTTCAATATCCCGATAGGGATAATCATCAGGGGTATTCAACAATAAAGTCTTTATATTGTTGTTTTTTCTGCTTAAATTATCTTGCCAGTAATGGATCAGTTTTTTATCTGCCTCCATCATATCCATTAAAACAATGCAGCCGGAGGAAATATCATCCAGAGAACGTTGAATATTATGTAGTTTTCCGGTTAACGCCAGTGATTGCTTTAAATGTTGTAATAACGCAGTTGCCTGCAGAGAAGGTTTAGTGATCAACAATAATGTATGACCATGAATACTATGGACTTCATTAAACATGATGAAACTCCACTTTTTAGTCGCACACCTGACAGCTGCCGCTACTAAAATAGAGGCACCAGAAGTACTGACAGATGTTGCACTGCTGTGTAGAAATAAAATATCAACCCAACGGGGTGAAAATATTAAAACAAATGGACTTCAACTGTTTTCAATCTAGCTATTACAAATCTTAAAGCAAGTGTTAAACATGTTACATAATGTAAATTTATATATTAAAATGTGATTTTTGGGTTTTAATTGAGTTTAGATTTGATAGTAAAGTTGTACATTTCAGCATTATTGCATAGATTTAAAAAATCATACAAATTATGCTATCGCATTGATATCAAATAAATAAATTTATGGTTTGTTAGTTTTACATTCCTAATGAATTCGGATTGTTTCGCCTGGATTCAACTTGGACAATTTTAGATAGAAAAAAATGATGCTTGTCACGACTTGTACCGATGCTTATCGCAGCACTAAGCTGGGAGGCGCGGAAATCACGGGAAATGCACTTTTTTGTTACTGCATAGAAATTCACTTGCAGGGTTAAAAAAGAAATAGAACCTGCTGTCGCAACCGTGTTTTTTACTGTTAATTAATACTTTGGTGTGAATCAGGATATAAAAATACCACTGGCGGGTGAGTTATTTAAAATGTTTCAACGGACATACTCTTCATCGTAACGTGACGTTAACAAATGTAAGTCATGTTAACAACAATTTGAGTGGTAACTAATTTAACTTCATGTACGACCAGGTCCAGGGTGACAACATGAAAAACAAGTTGTTATTTATGATGTTTACAATACTGGGTGTGCCTGGGATTGCATCCGCAACAAGTTATGATTTAGCTAATTCAGAATATAACTTTGCGGTAAATGAATTAAGTAAGTCTTCATTTAATCAGGCAGCCATTATTGGTCAGGTTGGCACTGCGAACAGTGCAAATACTCGTCAGGGGGGCTCGAAGCTATTGTCGGTCATTTCGCAAGAAGGTTCTGGTAACCGGGCGAAAACGGACCAGACGGGATCATATAACTTTGCATATATTGATCAGGTGGGTAGTTCCAATGACGCGAGTATTAAACAAGGTTCTTATGGTAATACAGCTGTAATTATCCAGAAAGGCTCTGGTAATAAAGCGAATATTACCCAGTATGGTACACAAAAAACAGCAGTTGTGGTGCAGAGACAGTCGCAAATGGCAATTCGCGTAACTCAACGCTAATCCATGATCGACGTTTAAATCAATCCGATGGGGGTTTACCATGAAACTTTTAAAAGTGGCAGCATTCGCAGCAATCGTCGTTTCTGGCAGTGCTCTGGCTGGTGTTGTTCCGCAATGGGGCGGTAATCATCATGGCGGCGGTAGCAACTATGGCCCAGACTCTTCGCTGAGTATCTACCAATATGGTTCAAACAACGCTGCGAATGCTCTGCAAAGCGATGCGCGTAAATCAGATGTCACCATCACCCAACATGGGCGTGGTAATGGCGCGGTCGTAGGCCAGGGGGCTGATGACAGTACTATTAGCCTGAAACAGACTGGCTTCCAGAACAATGCCACCATCGATCAGTGGAATGCAAAAAATGCTGATATTAGCGTGACCCAGTTCGGTGGCCGCAACGGCGCGCTGGTTAATCAGACTGCTTCTGACTCCAATGTGCTGATTCAGCAAGTTGGTTTTGGCAACAATGCAACAGCTAACCAACACTAATTCAGTTTTCTGACTGATAATAAACAGGGCGTGAGCCCTGTTTTTTTTTCGGGAGAATATGATGCATACATTATTACTCATTGCCGCGCTGACAAATCAAATAACATTCAATACGACCCAACAAGGCGATATGTACACCATTATTCCTCAGGTGACGTTAGCCCAACCCTGCGTTTGTGAGGTCCAGGTCCTTGCCGTTCGTAAGGGGGAGGGAGGACAAAGCCAATCGCAGCAGAAAACAAGCCTTTCGGTCCCCGCTAATCGGCCGATTGAACTAACCAAACTGAGCTTTAATATTTCACCGGGGGATTCGGTCAAAATTATCGTTACCGTTTCGGACGGGCAGTCTCTGCATTTGTCACAACAATGGCCTGACTCAACCAGTCAGCCATAATTTTTGCTGTATTTGCATTAAGGGTGTGGCTGGGAATGCGGCGCTGTTCTATGAATATAGAAACGTACAGCGTTTTTATTTGATCGTAACTCGCAGTGGTGAAGGATCATTCAGATCCCTCAAGGATGACTAATCATTGAGGAACCCTTATGTGCACATTTTTTAAACGTATTTTTAGCGCCAGTTTATGTACGTTATCTCTTTTCACTTTTCCCATAATGGCGCAACAGATCGCGCCCGGCGGCGTTATCCATTTTCGCGGCGCAATAGTTGAAGCGCCCTGCGACGTTAACACCCAACAACAACAGATCGAATTGTCTTGTATGCGCAATGGCACCACCCGTAATAGTCTCTATAATCATCAACAGGTCACGGCTGCCCCTCAGAATGTGCAGCAAATTGCTACTGTGAAAATGCATTACCTCAATGAACAGAAAAACATGGCGATCCTTAACATTGAATATAAATGAACCATTCTGGCTTAGGCATGCAAACTTGTGGTTAAAAAGTGAGATTTCAAGGAAATCCCTGCTGTACACTTGATGAATCGTGTTTTGTCAGGGGGAATTTATGCATTCACGCGTGCATGTGTTACACGGCGATATTACGACGATCGCTGTTGATGTGATCGTCAACGCGGCGAATTCATCGCTACTGGGAGGTGGTGGTGTTGATGGCGCAATCCATCGCGCCGCCGGCCCCGCATTGCTGGAGGCCTGCAAACAGGTTATCCAGCAACAGGGAGAATGCCCGACCGGGCATGCCGTTATCACGCTGGCGGGGGCGCTTCCGGCAAAAGCGGTCATTCATACCGTAGGGCCTGTCTGGCAAGGTGGAGGGCATCATGAGGCTGAACGTCTTGAAGACGCCTATCTGAATTCGCTGCAACTGGCCCTGGCCAATGGGTATCAATCCATTGCTTTTCCGGCGATCAGTACCGGAGTCTACGGGTATCCCCGCGCCGCAGCGGCAGAAATAGCGGTAAATACGGTGTTAAAATTTATTACCCGTCGTACGCTTCCCGATCAAATATACTTTGTTTGTTTTGACGAAGAAAACGCTCAACTCTACAAGAGACTACTTTCCCGGCAAGGTGACAAGAACACGGATTGATATGACGCGACTTGAGCGGGCCATCACGCCACTTTGTGCTAACCATCCTGGAGATTGCGGCATTCTTACGTTGGATGACAGCCTGGATGCCTTTGCTGCTCGCTATCGACTAACAGAAATGGCGGAACGTACACTGGATGTGCAGTACTACATCTGGGAGAACGACATGTCCGGTCTGTTGCTGTTTTCAGTTCTGTTGGCGGCGGCGAAACGTGGAGTGAAGGTTCGCTTGCTGTTGGATGACAACAACACGCCGGGTCTTGATGACACGCTGCGGCTGCTGGATAGCCATCCTAATATAGAAATTCGTCTGTTTAATCCCTTTTCCTTTCGCATCCTGCGCGCCCTGGGCTATTTGACCGATTTTGCCCGGCTAAATCGGCGAATGCACAATAAAAGTTATACCGCTGACGGCGTGGTGACCATCGTGGGCGGGCGTAATATTGGTGATGCCTATTTTGGGGCGGGTGAGCAACCGCTGTTTTCCGATCTGGACGTCATGGCTATTGGTCCCGTTGTCAAAGATGTTGCGGATGATTTTGAGCGTTACTGGCACTGCCGCTCTGTTTCAACGTTACAAAACGTACTTGAGATGTCGGAGTCAGATTCTTCGCAGCGTATCGAGCTGCCTGAATCCTGGTATAACGATGATATTACTCGTCGCTATTTGCATAAGCTGGAAACCAGCCAGTTTATGGCCAGCCTCGATCAGCAGTCGCTGCCGCTGATTTGGGCGAAAACGCGTTTGCTGAGTGATGATCCTGTCAAAGGTGAAGGGAAAGCGCCGCGCCATTCGTTATTACCGCAGCGTTTGTTTGATGTGATGGGGTCACCGGGCGAACGCATTGATATTATTTCCGCCTACTTTGTGCCGACTCGGGCTGGGGTGGCGCAACTGTTGAGAATGGTAAGGAAAGGCGTCAAGATTGCGATTTTAACCAATTCGCTGGCGGCAAATGATGTGGCTATCGTTCATGCGGGCTACGCGCGATGGCGAAAAAAACTGCTGCGTTACGGGGTAGAATTATACGAACTTAAACCTACCCGCGAACGCGTTTCGGTGGTCCACGATCGCGGATTAACCGGTAATTCAGGTTCCAGCCTGCATGCTAAAACCTTCAGTATTGACGGTCGAAAAGTATTTATCGGCTCGCTTAATTTTGATCCCCGTTCAACGCTGCTTAATACGGAAATGGGGTTTGTGATTGAGAGTGAAGTGCTGGCTGAAGTGATCCATAAACGTTTTATGCAGAGCCAGCGTGACATGGCCTGGCAACTGCGCCTCGACCGCTGGGGCAGAATTAATTGGGTGGATCGCGTTTCCGGCAGCGAACAGGTACTGAAAAAAGAACCCGCCACAGGATTCTGGAAGCGGGTTCTGGTGAAGCTTGCGTCGGTGTTACCCATTGAGTGGCTGCTCTGAACCACACAATGAGAGAAAAATTAACCGGCGACAGCTTTATTTTTATCTTGCTTAACGGCCGGTTTACCCGAAAAGAGAAACTTCAGCACCGGTATGCGCAAATGGAGTTCGTACAGTATCACCGCAATCCCCACCACAAACAGCAGGCCGCACAAAAAGCCCAGTAGATTCGATGAGATATGCGGTGTGATATACGCGCCAAAAAACAGCGTCAAAGGGTGGTGCACTAAATAGATAAACAGTGACGCGTTGACAAAATAGGTCACGCGGGCCGACTGGAAATTCAGCAAACGGTGGCCAAGCGAAAAGACGACGTTCACCATCCACAGTCCCATGACCATGGTGATGACATATTCGGTTTCATACATCCAGGCATCGCCATTGCCATAACGTTGATTGAGCAGGTAAGCGACAAACGCCAATGCAGCGCCTATCGTGCAGCCACGCGATGACCTGGTAAACAGCGCTTTCAGATTAGGGTTGATAAACGCAAGCGCGCCGAGCATAAAGAAAGGTATATAGAACAGCGTTTGCATAACAATAAAATTAAACATGCCATCGCTGAGAATTGAAGGGTAGAGGATGAAAATCGTCCTTCTGACGGCGGCATAACCGACACCCAATAAAATAAAAATCAGCGTTAATTTGGTCATCGACACAGCAGAGGGGTTAGCACCTTCGCTACGCATCGTCTTATTTTTCATCTGGGTAAATACCCACATGCTTACAGTCGTTAAAACCACCAGAACCAGTAAAAACCACAGATGGGAAATAAGCTCCCAGGCCAGCGTGTTGTACTTTTCGTACCCGCTGAGAGTATGCCAGCTGTCTGCTTTGCCCTTCACGTATTGCAGCATGATAAATTGCGGCAGCGTAAGCAATGGAATCGCCGTCAGCATCGGGATTCCCACGCGTTCGACACGCACCTTCCACCACCGCTTTAGCGGATAGCGCAAAAATAACATGTACGAAAAGTAACCCGAAATAACAAAGAAGACCTGCATGCGAAATGCATGGATAAAATCGTTAAAAAGGGTCAACCACCATGACGGCTCTGCGCTGTTCACGTGCCAGGTATGAGTGGAGTAGATCAAAGAAATATGGAAGGGGATCCCTAACAACATTAGCCAGGCACGGATGGAGTCAAGAAAATATTCACGTGGTGGTGATACAGGGCTCATAGACAGTTACGTATTCTCAGACTTTTCGTCTTATCCCTAAGACGAATAATGGTTACATTCGAGGCCAACCCTACACGAAGTCCAACAACCTGTCTCCAGGATAAGCACGCAAAGTGAAAACAGCAGACAAAGCTGCTTAAAGCATGAGCCAGCGCGCGAACAATACAGGGATTCAGTTGTCGGAATACCCGATTATCCATTAAAATGGATCGGATCAATATAAGCACACAAAGGGGGAAGTGCTTACTAATTATGAAACATAAACTACAAATGATGAAAATGCGTTGGTTGGGTGCAGCAGTCATGTTAACGCTGTACACATCATCGAGCTGGGCGTTCAGCATTGATGATGTTGCAAAACAAGCTCAATCCTTAGCCGGTAAAGGCTATGAGGCGCCAAAAAGTAACTTGCCCTCCGTTTTCCGCGACATGAAATATGCGGATTATCAGCAGATCCAGTTTAATCGCGATAAAGCCTACTGGAGCAATCTCAAGACCCCATTTAAGCTCGAATTCTACCACCAGGGTATGTACTTCGACACGCCGGTTAAAATCAACGAAGTTACCGCCACTGCGGTGAAAAGAATCAAATATAGCCCGGATTACTTTAATTTTGGCGATGTTCAGCATGATAAAGACACGGTAAAAGATCTCGGTTTCGCCGGGTTCAAAGTGCTGTATCCGATCAACAGCAAAGATAAAAACGATGAAATCGTCAGCATGCTCGGGGCCAGCTATTTCCGCGTTCTCGGCGCAGGCCAGGTCTACGGTCTGTCTGCGCGCGGTCTCGCGATCGATACCGCTCTCCCTTCTGGTGAAGAATTTCCCCGCTTCCGTGAGTTTTGGATCGAACGTCCGAAACCGACTGACAAACGTTTAACCATATACGCCTTGCTGGACTCTCCGCGCGCAACCGGAGCGTATCGCTTTGTCATTATTCCGGGTCGCGACACGGTTGTTGATGTTCAGTCCAAAGTTTACCTGCGCGACAAAGTGGGCAAGCTGGGCGTGGCGCCGTTAACCAGTATGTTCCTGTTCGGCCCAAATCAGCCTTCTCCGGCAACGAATTATCGTCCGGAACTGCATGACTCTAATGGTTTGTCTATCCACGCTGGCAACGGCGAATGGATTTGGCGGCCGCTGAACAACCCGAAACATCTCGCGGTGAGCAGCTTTGCCATGGAAAACCCGCAAGGTTTCGGTCTGTTGCAGCGTGGCCGTCAGTTCTCGCGTTTTGAAGATATTGACGATCGTTACGACCTGCGTCCAAGCGCCTGGATCACGCCAAAAGGTGACTGGGGCAAAGGTAAGATTGAGTTAGTTGAAATTCCGACTAACGATGAAACGAACGATAACATCGTTGCGTACTGGACGCCGGATCAACTGCCTGAAGCGGGCAAAGAGATGAACTTCAAGTACTCCCTGACGTTCACGCGTGATGAAGACAAGCTTCATGCGCCGGAAAATGCCTGGGTACAACAGACTCGTCGTTCTACGGGTGATGTTAAACAATCCAATCTGATTCGTCAGCCAGACGGTACTATCGCGTTTGTGGTGGATTTTACCGGCGCAGACATGAAAAAGCTGCCACAGGATACCCCGGTTACCGCACAAACCAGCATTGGCGACAACGGCGAGATCGTTGAAAACACCGTGCGTTACAACCCGGTCACTAAAGGTTGGCGTTTGATGCTGCGCGTGAAGGTGAAAGACGTGAAGAAAACCACTGAAATGCGAGCAGCCCTGGTCAATGCCGATCAGACGTTGAGTGAAACCTGGAGCTACCAGTTACCTGCCAATGAATAAGACTACTGAGTATATTGACGCAATGCCGCTTTCGGATATCGAAAAAGCGGCTCTGCCGAAAACTGACATCCGCGCCGTTCATCAGGCGCTGGATGCTGAGCATCGTACTTACTCGCGCGAAGATGATTCACCGCAGGGTTCTGTGAAAGCTCGTCTTGAGCAAGCATGGCCAGATTCTCTGGCGAAAGAGCAGTTGGTTAAAGACGATGAAGGACGCGATCAGCTTCAGGCAATGCCTAAAGCAACGCGTACCTCGATGTTCCCCGATCCCTGGCGTACCAACCCGGTTGGTCGTTTTTGGGATCGTCTGCGTGGACGTGATGTGACTCCGCGTTATCTTTCGCGTCTGACGAAAGAAGAACAAGAAAGCGAGCAAAAGTGGCGTACCGTTGGCACAATCCGCCGCTATACGCTGTTGATCCTAACGCTGGCGCAAACGGTGGTAGCAACCTGGTATATGAAGACGATCCTTCCGTATCAGGGTTGGGCATTCATAAATCCGGTCGACATGATGGGGCAGGACCTGTGGGTCTCCTTTATGCAATTGCTGCCCTATATGCTACAGACCGGGATCCTGATTTTGTTTGCCGTGCTTTTCTGTTGGGTCTCTGCAGGGTTCTGGACTGCGCTGATGGGCTTCCTGCAACTGCTGATTGGGCGAGATAAGTACAGTATCTCCGCCTCAACGGTCGGGGACGAACCACTGAATCCTGAACACCGCACCGCACTGATTATGCCTATCTGTAACGAGGACGTTGACCGCGTATTCGCGGGGCTGCGCGCCACGTGGGAGTCAGTTAAAGCCACGGGCAACGCCGAGCATTTTGATGTTTACATCCTGAGCGACAGCTACAATCCTGATATCTGCGTAGCGGAACAAAAAGCGTGGATGGAACTGATTGCCGAAGTGCAGGGCGAAGGGCAGATTTTCTACCGTCGTCGTCGTCGTCGTGTGAAGCGCAAAAGCGGCAACATCGATGACTTCTGCCGCCGCTGGGGGAATCAGTACAGCTATATGGTGGTGCTGGATGCTGACTCCGTGATGAGCGGCGACTGTCTGAGCGGTCTGGTTCGTCTGATGGAAGCGAATCCTAACGCCGGGATTATCCAGTCTTCACCCAAGGCTTCCGGTATGGATACGCTGTATGCGCGTTGCCAGCAGTTCGCGACCCGTGTTTATGGCCCGTTGTTTACCGCCGGGCTTCACTTCTGGCAGTTGGGTGAATCGCACTACTGGGGTCATAACGCCATCATTCGCGTGAAGCCGTTTATTGAGCACTGTGCGCTTGCGCCGTTACCTGGCGAAGGTTCATTTGCAGGCTCGATCCTCTCCCATGACTTCGTGGAAGCGGCATTAATGCGTCGTGCCGGCTGGGGCGTGTGGATCGCTTACGATCTGCCGGGTTCTTATGAAGAGCTGCCGCCAAACCTGTTGGATGAGCTCAAGCGTGACCGTCGCTGGTGTCATGGCAACCTGATGAACTTCCGTCTGTTCCTGGTTAAGGGGATGCATCCGGTTCACCGCGCGGTGTTCCTGACCGGCGTTATGTCCTATCTGTCAGCGCCGTTGTGGTTCATGTTCCTCGCGTTGTCTACCGCATTGCAGGTAGTCCATGCGTTGACGGAGCCGCAGTACTTCCTGCAACCGCGGCAGCTATTCCCGGTCTGGCCGCAGTGGCGTCCTGAACTGGCGATCGCGCTGTTTGCTTCCACCATGGTGCTGCTGTTCCTGCCGAAGCTGCTGAGTATTTTACTTATCTGGTGTAAAGGGACGAAAGAGTACGGCGGATTTATTCGCGTCACGCTGTCGTTGCTGCTGGAGGTTCTGTTCTCCGTGCTGCTGGCGCCGGTGCGTATGCTGTTCCATACCGTTTTCGTGGTGAGCGCATTCCTCGGTTGGGAAGTGGTGTGGAATTCGCCGCAGCGTGATGACGATTCCACCCCGTGGGGGGAAGCGTTTATGCGTCATGGTTCTCAGCTCTTGCTAGGGCTGGTGTGGGCTGTGGGTATGGCCTGGCTGGATCTGCGTTTTCTGTTCTGGCTGGCGCCGATTGTCTTCTCGCTGATCCTCTCGCCGTTTGTTTCCGTAATTTCCAGTCGTTCTACGGTTGGGTTACGAACCAAACGCTGGAAGCTGTTCCTGATCCCGGAAGAGTACTCTCCGCCACAGGTGCTGGTGGATACAGATACCTATCTGGTAATGAACCGTAATCGTACGCTGGACGACGGTTTTATGCATGCGGTGTTTAACCCGTCGTTTAACGCGCTGGCTACGGCAATGGCGACTGCTCGCCACCGTGTGAGTAACGTACTTGAGATTGCACGCGACCGTCATGTGGAGCAGGCGCTGAACGAAACGCCGGAGAAACTGAATCGCGATCGTCGCCTTGTGCTGTTAAGCGATCCGGTGACCATGGCGCGTTTGCATTATCGCGTCTGGAATTCACCTGATAAGTATTCTTCGTGGGTGAATTACTATCAGGGCCTGACCCTGAATCCGTTAGCGCTCAGGAAAAAATAAGCGTTCTGTAATGTGAAAATACCGGCCTGGTGCCGGTATTTTTTTATACTGAATAAAAAGAGTCATGGGGTACCAGATGCGAATAGTGGCAGTGGCGATAATGGTCTTGTTCCTGAGCGGATGCGGCAGCATCATTAGCCGGACCATCCCAGGACAAGGGCATGGCAACCAATACTATCCGGGCGTACAGTGGGATGTCCGGGATTCCGCATGGCGCTACGTCACCATCCTCGACCTGCCGTTTTCGCTAGTGTTTGATACGCTGTTGTTACCGCTCGACATTCACCATGGGCCTTACGAGTAGTTATCGTTCATCCCATTCATCAGCTGCGGTCTGACCCTCTTCGGTATCAAGGGGAGGCTCCAGCTGAAATTCACCTTCGTCCCATTCGTGAAGCGTGTTTTCTTCCTGCCACTCCTGACGAATTTCAATCTCATCATAATCACCATCAAAAACGCTTTGCGCCGCTTCACCGCTTAGCATTGGCAGACATTCGCCATCGACATCATCCTCATCGGCAAAGAATTCTGCTTGCCACATAATGTCGCCATCCTGTAGCACGTATTTTTGTACGCTTAGCTGCTGAACACTGGCATCGTCAGCCTCCAGACCTGGGTTATCTGCCAGAAACACTTCACGAGCAGCATCAATAGCCTCTTCCAGCGTGGCATAAAAATACATGTCATTCTTTGCCATAATCTTCTCCTAAGGTGAACAATAAATGGTGATGATTCAATCTATAGACCTCGATCCGCGGAGCGTCAAACCCATTGACTGCAGAGCTAACTTAAATGAATGCCAGCCGTTGGTAGCGACGACAGGGTTTTATGATGACGTCTTCGATTGGTATGGAAAAATTTACAATGCGAGATACTGAAGTTGGCGTAATGGACGACCGCGAATTTGAGAAAAAAAGGTAATGTGTGTGGTTAGCAGTGGCGTAATGAAAATCAAATAAATAAACGATACTGTTATATAAATGAATCTTCAGATTTAATACGTATTTAGTCGATTTTTTGCTTGCGGTAATGCCCATTGTACTGATGAGTGGATGTCTAACCTTATCAAAATAAAGGAAAAAATATTTATTAATGTGAAAAAATCACAGAGGTAATTATTGAGAGATACTGAACTCAAGAGCCGGAAAGGTAATGACTAAGTATCCGCCATGTGCAACATCTGTTAATGGCGTGAGGCGTTTTAAAAAAGGATACATAATAATAGATGATTAATACCAAGTGTTATAAATGGATAAAAAATCATTAAATAATAAATGAATAAATATCACTGAAGTTGTACGGCTATATAGATTGCAAATGCTTATGCTTTATTATATAAAATGCCAACTCAAGAATACTCCTAAGGATGTTATGGAAAACAGTAATTCAAATAACAGGAAGTTGATGGCGTTCTATATAACTTGCTTAATCAGCTATATTCTTGGTGGGTTATGTCTTACGCAGTTTAAATTAACAATCCAAAGTGTTCCGCAAACAATATATTTGATTATCATAGTAGGTTTGTTCTTTTTATATGGAATTATTTTCCTGTTTATGTTGTTTCAGTATTTATGCAGAAAAGATCTAACATGTCTCATAGTCTTAGGTATGGCATTTCTTAGCAATAATATTTTCTTTGTAGAAACTATCTATATCGTTCAGGATTTAATCAATGATCACACTTCGATAGAAAAAAGAACTAACGATATCGCTATATTCTATTATTTTCGCCAACTGAGTTTTATTGCTTTATTATTTGTATCCTTGAAATCTTATAAAGCATCTTCGACAATCCTTGAAACCAAAGAAAGAGAACCATGCTATATAGCGGTAGCATTTTTGATCATGTTGGCTATCGCTGTCCTGGCACATAGCCTGGCCAGTTATAACCCGGGCATGACCCTTGAGATTACGAGCTTAAAATCCGACAACATAACCGTACACTGGCATATTGGCTACATTTACTCTCTGATCGTTGCCTGGGGATTGGTTCTACTCTATTTGGTCATTAAAACCAAAACGCATAACATCTTATGGAAAAGTATCGGCTTACTGTGTTGCTCAGGAATATTAACCAATGTGCTGCTATTAAGTTTAGATGAATATAGTATGTATATTTGGTATATCAGCAGAGGGATTGAGGTGATCAGTACCCTTTGTATAATATCGATCTTAATGTATAACACTTTTATCATTCTAAAAAAAGAAACGGATTCGGCTATCAAAGATGCCATGACCAAAATATACAACCGGAAACTATTCTATAGATCGTTAAAAGCATCGCTAGCGAAAGGCGTGGTTTGCGTAATGGTTTTGGATATCGACAAATTTAAACGCATTAACGATACCTATGGGCATCAGGAGGGGGATCGGGTAATCATTAGTATTGTTGATATAATAAACAAGTCAGTTAGAGATTCGGATATCTTTGCGCGCATCGGCGGCGAGGAGTTTGCGATTCTTCTTAAGTGCAAGGATAAAGATGAAGCTATTGTCGTTGCAGAACGAATCAGAAGAAATGTTGAGCATGGAACGACTATACCCAATGCCTATGATTTAAAAGAAAAGATGACGATCAGCATCGGTGTATATTGTACTAAAGTTGATGATGACTCAGCGGATAAAGTTGTTTCTTATGCGGATGCTGCGCTGTATGACGCCAAAAACTCTGGCAGAAATAAGGTGTGTTACTACTATCATTAAAAGTAAAATGAATACTGCCTGAAAACGCAAAGTTTACTCTTCGGGTTCAGGCAATATATACAAATCATCCAGCGAGCTCGGCACTCCGGCGACGGCGCAGACTATTCCACGAGTAGATCGCGTTAAACAGTACAACCCCCGCGGTCACGCAGAAGACCGCGCGAAAGCCGTAGTTGGCGGATATTGCCGCCCCCATTAATGGTCCCGTTACGTTGCCGATGTCGCGAAATGACTGGTTATAACTGAAAATACGCCCGGCTATTTGGTTGGTTGAGTTATAAACCAGCAGCGTTTGCACCGCCGGGAGCAGAGCACCGTCGGCAGCACCCAATAAAAAACGCAGAACGCCCAATTGCCAGGGAGTTTGTACAAATGACATCGGGATCAGCAGTAGCACGGAAATAATCAGCGCGACGATTAGAATCTTCTCCGGGCCAATCCGGTCACCGAGTTTGCCAAGCCTTGGGGCACTGATTAACGCTGCTACGCCGGGTACGGAGGCAATCATCCCACTAATGAACGCGATATTACTGACGTTCCCGGCTAACTCCCGCACGTATAACGTCAGGATTGGCGCAATAGAACCGGTCGCCACCTGAATGATTAAGGTAGTGACAAACAGGCTCAGCACCAGTTTGGGGTTTTTTAACGAGGCCACGACTTCGCGTATGTGCAGCATCTCTTTCTTGCTTACCGGCTGAAAACGCTCGCGGATAAAAAATAGCGTCAGGATAAAACAGACCAGCAGTACGCTGGCGGTAATGAAGAACACGGGACGCAATCCATAATGGTCCGCGAGTAGTCCACCTGCCAGCGGCCCTAGCAGTGCGCCGCTGACACCGCCGGTAGAGAGCGTTCCCAGCGCCCAACCGCTTTTATTGCGTGGAACCTGGGTGGCGATCAACGCATTGGCGTTGGGAATGAAACCGCCGAGCAGACCGAGCAGCGCGCGCAGAACCAGGAACTGCCAGATATTTTGCGCCAGGCCCATCAGTAGCATCACAATAGCCATACCCAATGCGGAACGCAGCAGCATGATTTTTCGCCCTTTGCGGTCGGCAAGGCCACCCCAGAAAGGGGAGGCGATGGCTGAAAACAAAAAGGTGATGCTGAAGACCAGACCTGACCACATGTTCAGGGCGCTATGCCCCGTGACGCCGAGACTCTCAACGTACAAGGGTAAAAAGGGCATGACCAGGCTAAATGCTGCGCCGGTTAAAAAACAACCTATCCAGGCAACGGTGAGGTTGCGTTTCCAGTTTATGGGGGCATCTGAGGGTGACATAACGATCCGCAGTGTGATGCGCTGTATGCGCTATCGATTGAATATAAGTAAGCAGACTAATTATGCGCCCGGTTGATAGTTGCTGCAATGCGGATAGCAGTTAAACCTAAAGCGAGTCAGGAGAGGGTTGCAGCCCACTGGACTGCAACCGTGTTTTAGTACAGGGAAGGGGCGCCTTCAGGACGGGTCTTGAAGCGACGATGCAGCCACATATATTGTTCTGGGGCCATCATGATGCATTGCTCAACGATCTTATTCATCCATGCAGCTGTGGTCTCCGCGTCGTCTAATGGCGGTGAACATTCTGGCGGCAGCATAATCAATTGATACCCTTTCCCGTCGGGCTTACGACGAGGAACAAATGGCACCAGGCACGCATTCGACATGCGTGAAAGCATCCAGGTCCCGGAGGTCGTGGCGGCCTGTTCAACGGCAAACAGCGGCACAAACACGCTGGCGCGAGGACCGTAGTCATGATCCGGCGCGTACCAGACCACTTCGCCTTTTTTCAACGCTTTAATCATTCCTTTCAAGTCCTTACGATCAAGCATTGATTTATTAGAGCGCATGCGTCCCCAGGTCTGTAACCAGTCGAGCAGCGGGTTGTCATTAGGACGATACACACCGATACCAGGCTCCTGCAGACCAAACTGACGCGCACCCAGTTCCAGGGTCAGAAAGTGCAGACCGACTAACAGGATCCCCCGCTTTTGCGCCTGAACGTCACGGATATGTTCCATCCCGATCACTTCTGTCCAGCGTGAAATGCGCTTATCGGACCAAAACCAGGCCATCCCGGTTTCCATTACGCCCATGCCGACGGACTCGAAGTTCCTGACGACCATCTGCTGGCGTTCCTGCTCACTCATCTGCGGGAAGCACAGCTCCAGATTACGTGAAACGATTTTTGCCCGGCGTTTCATCAAACGCAACGCCAGACGACCTAATGCACAGCCCAACTTATAAAGTACCGGGTAGGGCAACTGCACGATTAACCAAAGGATGCCAATACCCAGCCAGGTTAACCAATAACGTGGATGCAGTAGCGCAGCCGAAAACTTGGGTAAATTCGTCATGTCTATCCTGTCTTCAAACGACCAATTCCCTGTATTGTCGCATTTTTTCGCGCGTATCAAAAATTTGTGACGGGAGAACGGTGATTAAATCGGCAATTGTTGTTGCGTTTTTATCGTGAAGTAAGAAATGTAGCGTAAAATGTATGGATGTAAATTGGCGATGTTTGCTTTATGATGCCGCCGATTTTCATTTACTCCCTATTTGCAGGATACGTACACCATGCCAGTGTTACACAACCGCATTTCGAACGACGCGCTCAAAGCCAAAATGCTGGCCGAGACTGAGCCGCGCACGACGATCTCGTTTTATAAATATTTCACCATCGATGACCCGCAACATACGCGTGATGCGTTGTACCAACTGTTCACTGCGCTGAATGTGTTCGGGCGTGTATATCTTGCCCATGAAGGCATTAACGCGCAAATCAGCGTGCCGCAAAGCAACGTGGATGCATTCCGCCAACAGCTGTATGCGTTCAATCCCGCACTGGATGGATTACGTCTTAATATCGCCCTGGACGATGACGGAAAATCATTCTGGGTGCTACGCATGAAAGTTCGCGAACGTATTGTGGCGGATGGTATTGATGATCCTGACTTTAACGCCAGCGACGTGGGTGATTACCTGAAGGCGGCAGAAGTGAACGCCATGTTGGACGATCCTGAGGCGGTATTCATTGATATGCGCAACCACTATGAATATGAGGTGGGGCATTTCGAGAATGCGCTGGAGATCCCGGCAGACACATTCCGTGACCAGTTGCCGAAAGCGGTTGAAATGATGCAGGCGCATAAAGATAAAAAAATAGTTATGTACTGCACGGGCGGGATCCGCTGTGAGAAGGCCAGCGCCTGGATGAAACACAACGGATTTAGCAAAGTCTGGCACATTGAGGGGGGGATTATTGAATATGCCCGCAAGGCGCGTGAACAGGGGCTTCCGGTACGTTTCATCGGCAAAAATTTCGTTTTTGATGAGCGTATGGGCGAAAGGATCTCTGAAGATATTATCGCGCATTGTCATCAGTGCGGAACCGCATGCGACAGCCACACTAATTGTAAAAATGATGGCTGCCATCTGCTGTTTATCCAGTGCCCGGCTTGCGCGCAGAAGTATAAAGGCTGCTGTAGTGAGCTGTGTTGCGAAGAGAGTGAGTTGCCGGAAGAAGAGCAACGACGTCGTCGCGCCGGGCGTGAAAATGGCAACAAAATCTTTAATAAATCCCGCGGTCGTCTGAATACCAAACTGGGTATTCCGGATCCCGCGCAATAAAAACGTTGCCGGATGATGGCTATCGCCTCATCCGGCAACATTTATGCGTTACTTCTGCTGCACACCTTCCACTGAGATGATTAAATCGACTTCCTGTGAAGCAGGGCCGAGATCGGTGGTGATATTGAAGTCTTTCAGTTTAATCTTACCTTGCGCTTCAAAACCGGCGCGCGTACCACCCCATGGATCGCCACCCTGACCGATCAACTTCGCGTCCAGCGTCACTGGTTTGGTGACGCCATTCAGCGTCAGGTTACCGGTGATATCGAGGTCGTTCCCCTCTTTTTTCACGCTGGTGGAGCTAAAGGTCGCCTGCGGGAATTTAGCCACGTTAAGGAAATCCGCGCTACGCAGATGCTTATCGCGTTCGGCGTGGTTGGTGTCAACACTGTTGGTGTTGATGGTGACGTTAACCTTATCGGCTGCGGGATTTTTTTCATCAAAGGTGAACGTACCGTCGAAATCTTTAAAGGTGCCGTACAGCCAGCTGTAACCCAGATGCTGAATACGGAAATTAACAAAGGCATGCTGTCCCTCTTTGTCAATTTTGTAATCTGCCGCCATAGCCGATCCGGTCGTGAATAACAGAGAGGCGAGTGTCAATCCCAGCAGGTTTTTTTTCATTTTAAGCTCCATAGTCAGATGACGATTTTCCCAACATGCGATTCAGGGTATCGTCGTTATCGATAAAGTGATGTTTCAGGGCCATAAGCCCATGAAGAAGCGATAAAACCACCACGGTCCATGCCAGCCACAGGTGCAGGCTGCCGGCAAGGTCGGCCTGAGCGCCCGCGTTGGCAAGGGTGGCGGGAATATCAAACCAACCAAATACGCTTATCGCTTTGCCATCTGCGGTCGAGATCAGATAACCGCTGATAACAATCGAAAAGAGCAGGGCGTAGAGTGCAAGGTGACCCATTGCCGCTGCGATGCGGGTTAAGCGGGAATAGCTTGTCAGCGCAACTGGGGGAGGGGAGAACAACCGCCAGACAACGCGAATGACCAGTCCCATCATGAGCAGGATCCCGATGCTTTTATGCAGTTCAGGGGCCTGGTGATACCAGCCATCGTAATAACTGAGCGTGACCATCCATAAACCCAACGCAAACATGCCATATACAGCAATCGCCATCAGCCAGTGCAATGCGACAGACACCACGCCATAGCGCTGTGGACTATTAGTGAATTGCATAAGTACACCGTTAGATATTTCAGGAGTAAATGAAAATGGCGCGTAAAAGACATTAATGCAACTAATAAATAACAATGATGATGATATTTATTTTCACATTCAATAAAATTGATTGAATATTGATGTCATCATCAAGGTATTAGAGAGAATGAGCAAAAGGTGGGCATTATTACACGGTGTTGATAGGGTTTTCTTATTCAGTTTATTGCAATGAAATTTAAGTAAATATCAGTTTTTGTCAATTAGTGTCAGTGCAATCTGGTCAGAAAAACATAATATATATCACATCCATAATTGCCAGCAGCGACCATAAAATAATGTAGAGCATAAGATGCTCACGAATATTATTAACCAGATAGTGAAAGATGCGCCGCATCGATGTTATTCCTGTCATTAAAAATGGCCTCACCACGAGGCCATTAATCATTATCGCGTAAAGCGACTCAGCCTGAATGGCGTCAGGTCAAAGGCTGGCGGTTTGTCCTGCGCAAAGTCCGCGGCTATTTCCCCCAGTACGGAGGCAAACTTAAAGCCATGTCCGCTCAGTCCGGTGATGATCAGGGTATTGTCATGTTCAGGTAGCGTATCAATGATAAAGTCTTCATCCGGCGAATTATCGTAAGTGCAGGATGCACCGTGCAGACAACAGCCAATGCCTGGCAGAACTGTACGCAGGAATGGGAAAGCTTCGGAGCCATCGCTGGCCACAGCGGCAAACGGCTTGCGCTCTTCGGCAGCGTGAATTACCTGTCCGCCGTTGTGCTTACCAATTTTTAGTTCGTCGTTTTCTGCCGGAAAACCGTAGTACTGATCGCCATTTGGTAACTCGCCGGTAAAGGCCGGGAAGTTATTTTTAACGCTATAGCGGCCATCGGCTTGATACCATGCGAACACTTTGCGCACTGGCTGTATCGGCAGTTCCGGTACTAATGCCTGCACCCATGTCCCGGCGCTGACCAGGGCTTTTTTGGCGTGGTAGTCACCGTCGGCGGTTTCTACCGTGACGCCATCTTCACTATGATGAACAGCCGTGACCGGGCATTTAAACAGCTGTGCGCAGCCAGCTTCTTCAGCCAGACGAATCCAGGTTTTAATCGCTAACTCACTACGCAAAAAGCCCGACTCAGCTTCAAACAGACCAATATAATTTTCAGGTACGCGAATCTCGGGCCAGCGAGCCATGATGGCGGCGGCATCAAGATGTTCGACGTTGAGTTGCCACTGTTTCGCGCTTTGCGTTGCGGTAGCTAAGAAAGTTGAATCTGCCGGGCCCAGATTGATAACCCCGGTGCGTACAAAAATCGGTTCTTCATTTTGAGTGGAAAGTTCATCCCACAATGTCTGCGCGCGCAGCACCAGCGGAACGTATTTCTCACCTTCGCCATAAGCATGACGAATTAATCGTGTGTCGCCGTGGTGGCTGCCCTGTTGATGTGGTGGCATATGCGCATCGATCATCAGAACGTTCAGACCGGCGCGAGTGGCATAGTATCCGGCTGCGGCACCCACGGAACCGCTGCCAATAATGATTAAGTCGTATTTCATCCGCTTCTCTCTGCAATCGCGATAGTAGCAGGGTAAATAACTGACCTGGAATATTCAACCGGGAAATAAGAAAGGCACCGTTAAGGTGCCTTTTGATGGTTGGATGTATCAGATTTAATGGCGCTGATACTCATTTACCTGGTAATCGCCGGATTCAATTTTGGCGATTCCTGCTTCTAATATCGAAATAAATTGCCTGGCAACATCAGTGGTTAACCAGAGCGTTTGACCAACTTCAGTCCCATCCGGGTCCGGTCGATTCGGGGTCTGGTAGTGCAAACGCAGCATCAGCGCGTCGTAGCTATCAACGGTGCTGATGTCCCATCCTACAAGCGGATGAGTCTGAATGACTTCATTATTCTTTTCCATCATGCCCCCTAATTCGTGTTACTAGACAACGGTTTTCGAGGTTCAATGCATTTTTTTTCTGAAGCAACTTCAGTATATCAATAAATAAGGGTATTCATTGAAAATTTAAAGAGGGCAGCGCATAAATTTATAGTTTTCAGCGTTATCTGACTAATAAAGCAACATGTCATTCATTTTTTTTTAGCAAGTTGCACAATTATTTTGTTGTTCTGGTTAAAAGATAACCAGGAAATGAATATTAAATTAAATGGCCGCCAGGGGGAGTCTGCATTTTTTTTAAAACTGCGTGTAAAAAAAAGCCGGGGCGACCCGGCAAACAAACATCACTGCATATCATTATTTATTCATTGATAAACCAGTCATCCGCGCTTTCCCAGGTCTCCTGCAAGATCTCGCTGATGCGTTCTTTGTCCTCTTTGGTCGCGCCAATTACCGACAGATTGTTAGCTCCGGCATAACGGACGGTAACGTTACCCTCGTTATCCGGAAAATGATGATGAATACGGCGGGAGAGTTCACCTGCCAATGCGTCAATCGCACCGGCAGGCAAAGGTGAAGTTTTGGCAATAGTGACTTCAATACGCATAATAGCCCCCTGTTGAATATACTGTTTATTTATACAGTTATTCAGATCGGTTGGCTACACTTTTTTTAGCTTTTTACTGACCAGCGTACCGTTTCGCCACCCAGGAAAGGCACCAGCGTGTCATCTGTCAGCGTAATGCTCTCCGGGACATGGTGCTCCACGCGTTCAAGCTCAATAAAAGTCTCATTCACCGGCAGACCATAGAATTGCGGACCATTGAGTGAGCAGAAGGCTTCAAAATGGCTCAGTGCATTCATCTCTTCAAATACGGTGGCATAGCTGCCCAGCGCGGTCGGGGCGTTAAAACACCCGGCACAGCCGCAACTGGATTCTTTGCGATGACGGGCATGCGGCGCTGAGTCGGTACCAAGGAATGCACGGCTAAATCCGCTGGCGACCAGCTCACGTAGCGCCTGTTGGTGGACGTTACGTTTAAGGATTGGCAGACAATACAGGTGCGGACGAATGCCGCCGACCAGCATGTGGTTGCGGTTAAACATCAAATGTTGTGGCGTAATGGTGGCGGCGAGAAGCTCGTTACCATCCCGCACATATTCGGCAGCATCTTTAGTGGTGATATGTTCAAACACGACTTTCAGCGCAGTCAACCGCTGACGCAGCGGTTCCATCACCGTCTCAATAAAGCGTGCTTCGCGATCGAAAATATCGATATCCGCATGCGTCACTTCACCATGCACCAATAGCGGCATACCCAATTTTTCCATCCGTTCCAGCACAGGCATGATGGCCTCAATAGAGGTTACGCCATGCGTTGAGTTGGTGGTGGCATTCGCCGGGTAGAGTTTCGCGGCGGTAAACACGCCTTCGCTGAAACCTCGCTCCAGCTCATTGGGATCCAATGTATCCGTTAAATAGCAGGTCATTAAGGGCGTGAAGTCGTGTCCGGCAGGTACCGCATCAAGAATGCGTTGGCGATAAGCGATAGCTGCATCAACTGTGGTGACGGGCGGTGCCAGGTTCGGCATGACAATGGCGCGGCCGTAAATTTCGCTGGTATAGGGCACGACAGTTTTTAACATGTCGCCATCGCGAAAGTGAAGATGCCAGTCGTCTGGGCGGCGGATCTTTAAAACCTGGGATGGTGCAGTCATCAATATGCTCCGGCTGAGGATTGTCTTTTTTGCCGGAAACAAAGGATAAGCGGAAACGTTTTCGTTTGCACGAAAAAAAAGGGCGCATCAGCGCCCTCTGGTTTATTAGTCGGTGAATGGGATGATGATTTCGCCCGGTTTCACTTCTATACCTTTCGCCAGTTTTTTCGCCAGCGCTTCACCCTGACTGCTGTCGTCCTGCAGAACATAGGCAGGCTGTTGGTTAAAGTAATTACGCAGCGACTGGTTTAAATACGGCATCAGCGTTTGTAGCACCGACTGCATTTTTTCAGGTGTGACGGTCGCGTCCACGACTTCCATCTCTTGCAAGTAAATCGCGCCTTTCTCTTTATTGAAGACCGGTAGCGCTTTAAGTTTCAGCTTCATGGTGGCTTTCTGACTGCCAAACAGGGAATTCATGTCCAGGTTGGCATCACCCGTCAGAGTCACTTTATTAGGCTCTTCACGCCCTATCTGACTGGCGAGATTGCTCAGTACGATGTGTGCTTCAGCGACGCCGGGCAAACCGATATCTTTTGAAAAGTTATTATGCTTCGCCAGCGCCTGATTAATCTCTTGCTCGCTAACCGTATATTGCGTGAGTTGATTACAACCAACCAACAGGCCGCCGACAATCAGTGCAGCGGCAAAAAAAAGCTTTTTCATGGGAGTCCTCAACATGATGCATATGGCGTAATCGTGACACAAAGCATCATCGAGTACCAGCGCCCCGGGCACCAGCAGAAAAAACTGAAAAGTGCTCGTGCGCCGGATTAGCTATCAGGCATCGGGTTCCAGCATGCCGCGCGTCGGGCGTTTGTGGCTGAATTGCCAGCCCAAAGCCAGGAAGGTGATGAAGCCGATAATACCGAGCATCATCCATGGCAATTCAGGCTGCGCCAGGGCTTTGCCCATATCAAACAGCCAGCCGCCGCCGACATAACCAATTGCGCCGCCGATGGCGAGCCCAAGTCGGCTGAAGCCCATGTAACTTCCTCGCGCCCGTGCATTGGCCAGCGAGGCGCTCAGGGTTTCACGCGCCGGTTCGGCGATGATCGAGCCGATATAGAAGGTGCAGATCAGCGTGAATAGCTGCTGTAAATTGCCGACCAGACCGATGGGCATCATGCTCAGAGACATCACCAGCAGACCGGCCATCAGGCGATGTTCCAGGCGAAAACGTTTTTCACTCCACCGGGCAATAGGGTAGAGCAGCGTTAACGAGAGGCATGCTTCGATGGCATACATCCATTTCACGGCGGCAGGCGAGCCAGCGATGTCGTTCACCATGATTGGCAGCATTAACATGACCTGTACCGCCAGCATGTAATAACCCGCCAGCGTCAGCACATAGGTGACAAAACGTTTGTCATGCATCACGTGGCCCATCCCTTCACGCACCGGAATTTTCACCGTCGACAATTTCCATGCCGGGAGTAGCCAGGCGTTAAACGCCGCGCACAGAACAAACAAAATGGCTCCTGTCGCGCAGACCAGGCGGAAATCGTACTGTAACAGCCAACTGCCAAGTAACGCGCCAACCACGGCGCCTGCGCTATCCTGCATCATCAGGATAGAGAAAAAACGCCCGCGCTTTTCCGGGCGGATCAGTTTGACCACCAGCGCCGAACGGGGAGGGTCGAACAGCGTGCCGCCCAGCCCGGAAAGAAAACAGGAAAACCACAGCAGCCAAGGCTCGTGGGCAATACCCATGGTGGCGAACCCGGCGGCGCGCATCAGCATACCGGTGACGATCATCGGTTTTGCGCCGAAACGGTCAGCAATAGCGCCGCCAAAAATACCCAGACCTTGCTGAATAAATTGACGCAATCCTAACGCGATCCCGACCATAACGGCAGCCCAGCCCATTTGGTCGACGAAGCGAATTGAGATCAGCGGGAAAACGACGAAGAAGCCCAGCACGACCAGCATATTATCAATGAGAAGGAAGTATTTACCCAGGTTCCTTGCCTGCGAGACTTGCGACATTTCCCCTCCCGGGAAAAACTCGTCACTCTGGTTAGAGTTTAAAAGATAAGCATCTCCTATTCTGCGGTGTCGTCATCGCTTTTCCCACCCTTGGCGGGACAATATTTTTTTATCAAAAGTCCGTCTTGATAGAGAGTTTTCATCAAAATGTGTGAATAATTCAAAAAATGGCAATTTGCTCTTTTCAAAGGGCATATTTGCACAGGTATAGTATCGCGAATAGCGTATTGAAGACGTTACGGGAAGGAGTAGGTATAGAATGTTTGGCTATCGCAGTAACGTGCCAAAAGTGCGCTTAACCACGGACCGCCTGGTCGTGCGTTTAGTGCACGAGCGTGATGCCTGGCGTCTGGCAGATTATTACGCAGAAAATCGTCATTTCTTAAAACCCTGGGAACCTATTCGCGATGAAAGCCACTGTTATCCCTCCGGCTGGCAGGCGCGTCTGAGTATGATCTCTGAGTTTCATAAACAAGGCACCGCGTATTATTTTGTGCTGCTCGATCCGGAAGAAAAAGAGATTATCGGCGTCGCGAACTTCTCGAACGTGGTGCGGGGATCTTTCCACGCTTGTTATCTCGGTTATTCCATTGCGCAAAAGTGGCAGGGGCAGGGGCTGATGTACGAAGCTTTAACCTCGGCCATTCGTTATATGCAGCGCACGCAGCATATTCACCGCATTATGGCGAACTATATGCCGCACAATAAACGTAGTGGTGACTTGCTGGCGCGACTCGGTTTTGAAAAAGAAGGGTATGCCAAAGATTACCTGCTGATTGACGGGCAGTGGCGCGATCATGTGCTGACGGCGTTGACCACATCAGAATGGACCCCTGGCCGCTAAGTTTCAGATTAGCCATGAATAATGGAGAAGACGATGAAATACGAATTAACCGCCACCGAAGCACGCGTGATTGGCTGTTTACTGGAAAAACAGGTCACCACGCCCGAACAGTATCCGCTTTCTGTCAATGGCGTCGTCACCGCCTGCAATCAAAAAACGAATCGTGAACCGGTGATGAATCTGTCGGAATCGGAAGTGCAGGATCAGCTTGATAACCTGGTGAAGCGGCATTTTCTGCGTACGGTGAGCGGCTTTGGTAATCGCGTCACGAAATATGAGCAGCGTTTCTGCAACTCTGAATTTGGCAATCTGAAACTCAGCGCAGGCGAGGTGGCGCTGGTCACCACGCTGTTGCTGCGCGGCGCGCAAACGCCGGGCGAACTGCGAAGCCGTGCTTCGCGAATGTACGAATTCCGCGATATGGCTGAAGTGGAGTCGACGCTGGAAAAACTGGCGACCCGTGAAGATGGCCCTTATGTGATCCGTCTGGCGCGCGAGCCGGGTAAACGCGAAAGTCGCTATATGCACCTGTTTTGCGGTGATGTTGATGAGCCCATCGCTGCGGCAGATGAACTCCCGGTCGCGTCTGGCGATCTGCAGGCGCGCGTTGAAGCCCTGGAAACAGAAGTCGCGGAACTTAAGCAGCGGCTGGATTCTTTGTTGGCGCACCTGGGAGACTAACGTGAATAAATTACGTATCGGTGTTGTCGGTCTGGGTGGCATTGCGCAAAAAGCCTGGCTGCCCGTACTGGGCAGTTCCGCAGACTGGACGCTGCAAGGCGCGTTTTCACCTTCGCGGGAAAAAGCGCTGCGTGTCTGTGAGACCTGGCGCATACCCTACGTTGACTCCCTGGTGAATCTGGCGAAAACCTGCGACGCGGTTTTCGTCCATTCCAGCACCGCGACGCATTTTGCGGTGGTCAGTGAACTCCTGAATGCCGGGGTCCATGTGTGTGTGGATAAACCGCTGGCGGAAAACCTGCGTGAGGCTGAACAACTGGTCGAGCTGGCCGCGCGGAAAAAACTGACGTTGATGGTCGGCTTTAACCGCCGATTTTCGCCGCTGTATCAGGATCTCAAAGCCCAGTTGGGCAACGCAGCGTCTGTGCGTATGGATAAGCATCGTTCGGACAGCGTGGGGCCGCATGACCTGCGTTTCACTCTGCTGGATGACTATCTGCACGTGGTCGATACTGCGTTGTGGTTGGCAGGAGGGAGGGCGCAGTTAAATAGCGGTACTCTGCTGACTAATGACGCTGGCGTGATGCTCTACGCCGAGCACCATTTTTCTGTCGATCAGCTACAGATAACAACCAGTATGCATCGGCGTGCAGGTAGCCAGCGGGAGTGCGTTCAGGCGGTGACCGATGGGGGACTGATTGACGTCACAGATATGCGGGAATGGCGGGAAGAACGCGGGCAAGGTGTCGTACACAAGCCGATAGCAGGCTGGCAAACGACCTTAGAACAGCGAGGTTTTGCCGGATGTGCGCGGCATTTCATGGAGTGTGTGCAAAATCAGACGGTTCCTCAGACGGCAGGCGAGCAGGCGCTACTGGCCCAGCGTGTTGTCGAAAAGCTATGGCGGGAGGCGATGGCTGAATAACCGCCTGTAACATCTGGCGGTAGTAATTCATTGTAATCCAGGTACTATATGCCAACTCAAAATAACACCTCTTTTCAACCATAGGCTGGCTTGTAGGCCTGATAACACGCTGCGGCGTCGCCATCAGGCACAGTGACATTGCCGGATGGCGATGTTGGTTATACGGGGTTTTGCCTCAGGGTCTGGAATACAACATAGATGAATTTATTAAAGTCGCTGGCAGCCGTCAGCTCGATGACGATGTTTTCACGTGTGCTGGGTTTTGCGCGTGATGCGATTGTCGCCAGAATCTTTGGCGCAGGGATGGCGACCGATGCCTTTTTTGTGGCCTTCAAACTTCCTAACCTGCTGCGCCGAATTTTTGCTGAAGGCGCATTTTCTCAGGCGTTTGTGCCTATTCTGGCTGAATACAAAAGTAAGCAGGGTGAGGATGCTACCCGCGTGTTTGTTGCCTATGTTTCAGGGCTGCTGACGCTGGCGCTGGCCGTGGTGACGGTTGCCGGGATGCTGGCTGCGCCGTGGGTGATTTTAGTCACTGCGCCAGGGTTTGCCGACACCGCCGACAAATTTGCCTTGACGACCCAACTGCTGCGGATCACCTTTCCTTATATCCTGCTGATTTCACTGGCCTCGCTGGTCGGCGCAATCCTTAACACCTGGAACCGCTTTTCTATTCCGGCGTTTGCGCCGACCTTTTTGAATATCAGCATGATCGGTTTTGCGCTGTTTGCCGCGCCTTATTTTAATCCTCCGGTACTGGCGCTGGCATGGGCCGTGACCGTTGGCGGCGTGCTGCAACTGGTGTATCAACTGCCGCATCTGAAGAAAATTGGCATGCTGGTGCTGCCGCGCGTGAACTTCCGCGATGCGGGGGCGATGCGCGTCGTCAAGCAAATGGGGCCGGCGATCCTCGGGGTTTCCGTCAGCCAGATTTCACTGATCATCAATACGATTTTCGCCTCATTTCTGGCCTCCGGCTCGGTTTCCTGGATGTATTACGCCGACCGTTTGATGGAGTTCCCGTCCGGCGTCCTTGGCGTGGCGCTGGGGACTATCCTGTTGCCATCGCTATCAAAAAGCTTTTCCAGCGGTAATCATGATGAATATTGTCGTCTGATGGACTGGGGGCTGCGTCTGTGTTTTCTGCTGGCATTACCCAGCGCTGTGGCGTTGGGTATTCTGGCAAAACCGCTGACGGTTTCTTTGTTTCAGTACGGTAAATTTACCGCCTTTGATGCCGCCATGACCCAGCGCGCGCTGGTGGCATACTCGGTCGGTTTGATTGGTTTGATCGTGGTGAAAGTTCTGGCCCCTGGCTTTTACTCGCGCCAGGATATTAAAACGCCGGTGAAAATTGCTATTGTGACGCTGATTATGACTCAGGTGATGAACCTGGCGTTTATCGGCCCGCTGAAGCATGCCGGGCTGTCGCTGTCGATTGGTCTGGCGGCATGTCTGAACGCTTCACTGCTTTACTGGCAGTTGCGTAAACAGAAAATCTTTACCCCGCAACCGGGCTGGGCCTGGTTTCTGGCGCGTCTGGTGATTTCCGTCGTGGTGATGTCAGCGGTCCTGTTCGGGATGCTCTATATCATGCCGGACTGGTCGCAGGGAACGATGTTGTGGCGTTTACTGCGTCTGATGGCCGTCGTGGTGGCTGGGATTGCAGCTTACTTCGCCGCGCTTGCTGTGCTGGGCTTTAAAGTGAAAGAGTTTGTGCGCCGGACGGCGTAACCGATAATTGCCGGATGGCGGCGTTACGCCGGATCCGGCCTGCAGAACGCGCTGGCTTGAAAGCTGTGAGCGATCAGGCTGGCATTAAATAGAGAATTTTTTCCCGCCGCGGTGCGCAGCAGAGGTTTGACCGTTTGCGCCATACAGCGCCGGCTCCTGGTGCGGTTTCAGCACTTGAATCGCTTGTTGATTACGCTCAATTTGCCCTTCCAGCAGCCATCCGTTGTGCTGGTTGAGGTCGCGCAAATGCTGCGTTTTTTGAGTGATCGTCTGCCAGCGTTCAGCAATCTCATCGTTGGCGCTGCGCGTGGCGTCATGCTCCAGACGGCGCTGCTGCTCCAGATAATCAAGGGTTGCCAGCAAAGAGCTTTTTTCTTCTGTAATACGCTGTAGCTGGCTGCCGTTGATATATCCGGCGGAAAGCTGCTGCTGCTCAGCATCCATTACCGTTTTCAGGTCATTGAGGACGGTTGTCATCTGATCAAGTATTTCTGACAAACGAGTCATACTTTATTTACTCTGTAAGTAGCTCTGTGCCTCGCGAATGAGCGAGTCGGCAATTTTTCCGGTATCCATTTTCAACTCACCGTTACGGATCGCGGTTTTTAATGCTTCGACGCGTTCCATATTGATGTCATTGGTGCCGGGCTGCATCAGTTTGGCCTGGGCGTCGCTCAGCATGACGCTGGTGCTGGTGGTCGCGGTGGTTTTTTCCTTCCGCGCTTTTTGTACCGGCGCATCGCTGGTTTCACGTGGCTGAACGGTACTGACTGGCTTCAATGGTGAGGTACGATCAATGCTCATTTTGTTTATCCTCATCGAGGGGGTACGCTATAGCGGCCCGCTGTAATCATTGGTTGTTTATCTATCGGCACACGCTAAAAAATCTTTAACCTATTATAGGTTAATAAGAATATTCCCATCAGAATCGACGATGCCGCTCACCACCTGGCCGGAAATCATCCGCACTCGCGCATTCTGTGCGACGGCGGCATTGTTCAGCGCTTTACCTTCGGCATTCACCCGAAAGCCATCGCCATTGGCGATAACCAGTACGCGTTGGCCAGCTTTGATCCGCCAGGCCTGGCGCAACATTGAAAGCTGTATCGGCTGACCGGGAACCAGATCGCGCAGACTCACCGCGTCCTGCACCTGATTCAAATCTAACACGGCGCGCGGCGGCAGTTGGTCCAGCCGGCCTCGCTTTAACGTCACGCTGGTCGGGGTTAGCGCACTGCCCCGGGCGACGGGCGCGGCGGCAACCACGTAGTTTCCCGTGGCCTGCACATTCACCTGCAAATAACGTTTCTCGTTGGCGCAGCGGGCCAGCACGTTCACATTCCCCCACAGTTTCGCGTTGCCTGACACGCTTAATGCGGGTTGCTCGCAACTGGGCAGTAGGTTAGGCGACGTACGGATAGTGACGACCACCTCATCGCTAAATCCGGCCAGACGTTGGGAAAACCATGCCGTCAGCTGTGAATTCAGGTCTTGCGCCAGCGTCATAGGGCTGAACAGCAGTGCAGCCACAACTATTCCACGTTTAAACGTTTGCATCAAAACCTCGCGCTTTTTCAGGTAGTGGCAGGATTTTACCTGTGTGACGCAGTCATCAACGCAACAAATAGCGACGCATTTTGCGTTTATTCCGGCGATAACGCGCGCGTAATGGGATTTAAGCTGTCGGCTGAATTTTGTCATTTGCGGAGGAGATATGCTCGATAAGCTCGACGCCGCCTTACGTTTTCAACAGGAAGCGCTGAATTTGCGCGCCCAGCGCCAGGAAATATTGGCCGCCAACATTGCCAATGCCGACACGCCGGGGTATCAGGCGCGCGATCTGGATTTCGCCAGTGAATTGAAAAAAGTCATGGTGCGTGGACGGGAACAAACCGGCGGCGTCTCGTTGACGCTGACCTCTGCACAACATATTCCGGCCCAAACCGCTTCTGCTCCCGCTACGGAATTGCTCTATCGCATTCCTGACCAGCCGTCTCTGGATGGTAATACGGTGGATATGGACCGGGAACGTACGCAATTTGCAGACAACAGCCTCAAATATCAAATGGGGCTGACCGCGTTGGGCGGACAAATCAAAGGCATGATGAACGTGCTGCAAGGAGGGAACTAATTCGTGGCGCTGTTAAATATTTTTGATATCGCAGGCTCTGCGCTGACGGCGCAGTCTAAGCGTCTGAACGTGGCGGCCAGCAACATGGCGAATGCGGATAGCGTCACCGGACCCGACGGTCAGCCCTATCGCGCCAAGCAGGTTGTTTTTCAGGTTGATGCCGCGCCAGGGGCGGCTACAGGCGGCGTAAAAGTTGCTGACGTTATTGAAAGCCAGGCGCCGGATAAGCTGGTGTATGAGCCGGGTAATCCGCTGGCCGATGCGAACGGCTACGTAAAAATGCCGAATGTGGACGTCGTCGGCGAGATGGTCAACACCATGTCCGCTTCGCGTAGCTACCAGGCAAACGTCGAAGTGCTCAACACCGTGAAAAGCTTGATGCTCAAAACGCTTACGTTAGGCCAGTAAAGGAGACGCACATGTCTGTTGCTGTAACCATGAATGACCCGAGCAATGCAGGCGTTAAAGCCGCTACCGGGAATAGCTCCCTGACGGGCAGTAATGCCGCTGACCTGCAAAGCAGTTTTCTGACGCTGCTGGTCGCACAGTTGAAAAACCAGGACCCAACCAACCCGCTGCAAAACAACGAACTGACCACCCAACTGGCGCAAATCAGCACCGTGAGTGGGATTGAGAAACTGAACACCACGCTGGGGTCTATTTCCGGGCAGATCGACAACAGTCAGTCGCTGCAGGCCAGTACGTTGATTGGTCACGGCGTCATGATCCCCGGCACCACCATCCTGACCGGTAAAGGTACGGAAGAGGGCGCGAAAACCACCACCACGCCGTTTGGCGTTGAGCTGCAGCAGCCAGCAGATAAGGTCACTGCAACGATTACCGATAAAGACGGCAAAGTGATACGCACTATTGATATCGGCGGCTTGAAAGCAGGAGTTCATACCTTTACCTGGGACGGCACCATGACCGATGGCACGGATGCGCCAAGCGGTTCTTATAACGTCTCAATTGCTGCCAGCAATGGCGGAACGCAACTGGTGGCACAGCCGCTTCAGTTTGCGCTGGTGCAGGGTGTTATTCGCAGTAACGGCGGTAATACGCTGGACCTGGGCACCTATGGAACCACCACCCTCGACGAAGTACGGCAAATAATCTAAGCCCTCACACTTATCAGGAGTAAGTCATGGCCTTTTCTCAAGCGGTCAGCGGTCTGAACGCTGCAGCGACCAACCTCGATGTCATTGGTAATAACATCGCCAACTCCGCTACCTACGGTTTTAAATCTGGTACGGCTTCTTTTGCCGATATGTTCGCCGGTTCTAAAGTGGGCCTGGGGGTTAAAGTTGCGGGTATTACTCAGGACTTTACCGATGGTACTACCACCAATACCGGACGCGGACTGGATGTGGCTATCAGCCAGAACGGATTTTTCCGTATGGTAGACAGCAACGGCTCTGTATTCTACAGCCGTAACGGTCAGTTCAAGCTCGATGAAAACCGCAATATCGTTAACATGCAGGGGCTGCAACTGACAGGTTATCCTGCTACCGGTACACCGCCGACAATACAGCAAGGTGCTAACCCGGCACCGATCACTATTCCGAATACGCTGATGGCGGCGAAAACCACGACTACCGCGTCAATGCAGATCAACCTGAACTCCACTGACAAGGTGCCAAGCAAAACGCCGTTTAATCCAAACGATGCGGATTCCTACAACAAAAAAGGCACTGTTACCGTTTTCGATAGTCAGGGTAACGCCCATGACATGAATATTTTTTATGTCAAAAACGCGCAGAGCAACACCTGGGAAATTCACACACAGGATGCTTCAACTGGCGAAGCTGCAAAATCAGCCGGGTTTATGAAGTTTAACAACAATGGTGCGTTTTTAGGGATGAGCGCCACGGCAACCGGTACGCCAGCAGGAACGGATATCACAATTACAACCGGTCAGATTAATGGCGCAACTGAAGCCACCTTCTCTCTGAGCTTCCTGAACTCCATGCAGCAGAACACCGGTGCCAACAACATCGTCGCCACGAATCAGAACGGCTACAAGCCGGGCGATCTGGTGAGCTACCAGATTAACAATGACGGTACCGTGGTCGGTAATTACTCCAACGAACAGCAACAGGTGCTGGGCCAGATCGTGCTGGCAAACTTTGCCAACAATGAAGGTCTGGCGTCTCAGGGCGACAACGTCTGGGCGGCTACACAGGCTTCCGGCGTGGCGCTGCTGGGTACCGCAGGCGAAGGTAACTTCGGCAAACTGACCAACGGCGCGCTGGAAGCCTCAAACGTGGATTTGAGTAAAGAACTGGTGAATATGATCGTCGCTCAGCGTAACTATCAGTCGAACGCGCAGACCATCAAAACCCAGGATCAGATCCTCAACACGCTGGTCAACCTGCGCTAAGCGCCTGACGGGATGGCTTAATGGATCACGCAATTTATACCGCTATGGGCGCGGCCAGTCAGACGCTGAATCAACAGGCGGTGACGGCCAGCAACCTGGCAAACGCCTCCACGCCGGGCTTTCGTGCGCAGCTCAATGCGCTGCGTGCGGTTCCCGTTGAAGGTTTGTCTTTACCGACGCGTACGCTGGTGGTGGCCTCCACGCCGGGGGCCGACATGACGCCGGGCCAGATGGACTATACCTCACGCCCGCTGGACGTGGCGTTGCAACAGGACGGCTGGTTGGCTGTCCAGACCGCAGACGGTAGCGAAGGGTATACCCGTAATGGCGCCATTCAGGTAAGCCCTACGGGTGAACTCACTATTCAGGGGCATCCGGTAATCGGTGAAGCCGGGCCGATAGCCGTACCAGAAGGTTCCGAAGTCACCATTGCGGCTGACGGGACGATCTCGGCGCTTAACCCAGGCGATCCGGCTAATACGGTTGCGCCCGTTGGGCGTCTGAAACTGGTGAAGGCGACGGGGAATGAAGTGCAGCGTGGCGACGACGGTATGTTCCGTCTGACTCAGGCCGCACAGGCTACCCGTGGCGCGACGTTACAGGCCGACCCGAGCATCCGCGTTATGTCGGGTGTGCTGGAAGGCAGTAACGTCAAGCCGGTTGCCGCGATGAGCGACATGATCGCCAACGCTCGCCGTTTTGAAATGCAGATGAAGATTATCAGTAGCGTGGATGATAACGCGGGCCGCGCTAACCAACTGCTGTCGATGAGTTAACACAGGACATTTTATGATCAGTTCATTATGGATCGCCAAAACCGGCCTGGATGCGCAGCAAACCAACATGGATGTGATTGCCAACAACCTGGCAAACGTCAGCACCAACGGATTTAAGCGCCAACGTGCGGTGTTTGAAGATCTGTTGTATCAGACGATTCGCCAGCCTGGCGCCCAGTCTTCTGAACAAACCACACTGCCGTCCGGTTTGCAGATTGGTACCGGTGTGCGTCCGGTGGCAACCGAGCGTTTACACAGCCAGGGGAACCTGTCGCAAACCAATAACAGTAAAGATGTGGCGATTAAAGGCCAGGGCTTTTTCCAGGTCATGCTGCCTGATGGTACGTCAGCTTATACCCGTGACGGTTCTTTCCAGGTGGATCAGAACGGTCAGTTAGTGACGGCGGGTGGTTTTCAGGTTCAGCCTGCCATCACCATACCGGCTAACGCGCTCAGCATCACCATTGGACGTGACGGTATTGTCAGTGTGACACAACAGGGTCAGGCTGCGCCTGTTCAGGTCGGGCAGCTTAACCTGACCACCTTTATGAACGACACCGGCCTGGAAAGTATTGGTGAGAATCTGTACACCGAAACGCAGTCATCCGGCGCGCCGAATGAGAGCACGCCGGGGCTGAATGGCGCGGGTCTGTTGTACCAGGGTTATGTTGAAACCTCTAACGTCAATGTGGCGGAAGAACTGGTAAACATGATCCAGGTTCAGCGCGCTTACGAAATCAACAGTAAAGCGGTATCGACCACCGATCAGATGCTGCAAAAACTGACGCAACTCTAAAGTGGAGTCCGGTGGGGTGAGAACCTCACCGGCACACTGATTTTGAAGATGACCGCAATGCGAAAATACGCGCTTCACCCATACCCAATTTTAGCTCTGCTGGTGGTTTCACTGACAGGGTGCGCCTGGATCCCAGCCACGCCGCTCGTGCAGGGCGCGACGTCTGCTCAACCGGTTCCAGGCCCGACGCCGGTGGCGAATGGCTCAATCTTCCAGTCGGCGCAGCCGATTAACTACGGTTATCAACCGCTCTTCGAAGACCGCCGTCCGCGCAATATTGGCGATACGCTGACCATCGTATTGCAGGAAAACGTCAGCGCGAGCAAAAGCTCCTCGGCAAACGCCAGCCGCGACGGCAAGACCAACTTTGGTTTTGATACCGTACCGCGCTACCTGCAAGGGCTGTTTGGTAACGAACGTGCCGACGTAGAAGCCTCCGGTGGGAACACCTTTAACGGTAAAGGCGGCGCGAACGCCAGCAATACCTTCAGCGGTACGTTGACCGTAACGGTCGATCAGGTCCTGGTGAATGGCAATTTACATGTCGTGGGTGAAAAACAGATCGCCATTAATCAGGGCACTGAGTTCATTCGCTTCTCCGGGGTCGTTAACCCGCGCACCATCAGTGGCAGCAACTCCGTACCGTCAACTCAGGTTGCGGATGCGCGTATTGAGTACGTCGGTAACGGCTACATCAATGAAGCGCAAAATATGGGCTGGTTACAGCGTTTCTTCCTTAACTTGTCGCCGATGTAAGCGAGGTACCCGGTGTTTAAATCTCTTGTTGGAATGGTACTGGTACTGGCAACCGCCTTTGCGCATGCCGACCGTATTCGTGACCTGACCAGCGTGCAGGGCGTGCGGGAAAACTCGTTGATAGGTTACGGGCTGGTGGTCGGGCTGGATGGTACCGGTGACCAGACCACACAGACGCCGTTTACGACGCAAACGCTCAATAACATGCTGTCGCAGTTGGGGATCACCGTACCAACCGGCACCAATATGCAGCTGAAAAACGTGGCGGCGGTGATGGTTACCGCGCAGTTCCCGGCTTTTGGTCGCCAGGGGCAAACGATTGACGTGGTGGTCTCTTCCATGGGGAACGCCAAAAGCCTGCGCGGCGGAACGCTGCTGATGACTCCGCTGAAAGGGGTCGATAGCCAGGTATATGCCTTGGCGCAGGGGAATATTCTGGTTGGCGGTGCGGGCGCGGCTGCGGGGGGCAGTAGCGTGCAAGTTAACCAGCTCAATGGCGGACGCATCACCAACGGCGCGACCATCGAACGTGAGTTGCCCAGCCAGTTCGGCGGCGGCAACACTATTAATCTGCAGCTCAATAATGAAGATTTCACTATGGCGCAGCAGATTACCGACACCATTAACCGCTCGCGTGGTTTTGGCAGCGCGACGGCGCTGGATGCCCGGACCATACAAGTGCGTGTGCCAAGCGGCAACAGTTCGCAGGTACGCTTCCTTGCCGACATCCAGAATATGGAGGTGAACGTCACGCCGCAGGACGCGAAGGTCATTATCAACTCGCGTACGGGATCTGTAGTCATGAACCGTGAAGTCACGCTGGATAGCTGTGCCGTGGCGCAGGGTAACTTGTCGATTACGGTAAACCGCCAGGCAAACGTCAGCCAGCCGGATACGCCGTTTGGCGGCGGACAGACCGTAGTGACGCCACAAACGCAGATCGATCTGCGCCAGAGCGGCGGCTCGCTGCAAAGCGTACGTTCCAGCGCCAATCTGAACAACGTCGTGCGCGCGCTGAATGCGCTGGGGGCGACGCCGATGGATCTGATGTCCATTCTGCAATCGATGCAGAGCGCGGGTTGCTTACGCGCCAAACTGGAAATCATCTGATGATTGGCGACAGCAAACTGCTGACCAGCGCCGCCTGGGATGCGCAAGCACTGAACGAACTGAAAGCGAAAGCGGGTCAGGATCCGGCGGCGAATATTCGCCCCGTGGCCCGTCAGGTTGAAGGGATGTTCGTGCAGATGATGCTGAAAAGCATGCGTGAAGCGTTGCCGAAAGACGGCGTGTTTAGCAGCGATTCAACGCGTTTGTATACCAGCATGTATGACCAACAAATTGCGCAGCAGATGACCGCAGGCAAAGGTCTGGGACTGGCTGAAATGATGGTTAAGCAGATGACGCAAGGACAAGTGCAACCTGCTGATGATGCGCCACAGGTGCCGATGAAGTTTCCGCTGGAAACGGTGACCAGCTATCAAAACCAGGCGCTGACGCAACTGGTGCGCAAAGCCATCCCGAGGACGACGGAAAGTAATGATGAGCCGCTGTCGGGCGACAGTAAAGACTTCCTCGCCCAGCTGTCGCTGCCGGCAAAACTGGCGAGTCAGCAAAGCGGCGTTCCGCATCATCTGATTCTGGCGCAGGCGGCGCTGGAGTCCGGATGGGGCCAGCGGCAAATTCGCCGGGAAAACGGCGAACCGAGCTTCAACATTTTTGGCGTGAAGGCTTCGGGAGGCTGGAAGGGACCAACGACCGAAATCACCACAACCGAATATGAAAACGGCGAGGCGAAAAAGGTGAAAGCCAGATTCCGCGTCTATAGCTCTTACCTTGAGGCGCTGTCGGATTATGTCGGACTGATTTCCCGTAACCCGCGCTATGCGGCGGTGACCGCAGCTGCAACCGCTGAGCAGGGCGCGCAGGCCCTGCAAAATGCCGGTTACGCTACCGACCCTAACTATGCGCGGAAATTAACCAGCATGATCCAGCAGTTGAAATCGATGAGTGAAAAGGTGAGCAAAACCTACAGTACGAACATCGATAATCTCTTTTAAATAGCTCAAGTCTACCGACCTGCTGCCGATAATAACGAGTATTGAAGGATTACAAGGAACCTCCATGTCCAGCTTGATTAATAACGCGATGAGTGGACTCAGCGCAGCGCAGGCCGCGTTGAACACTGCCAGTAATAACATCTCCAGCTATAACGTCGCCGGATATACCCGACAAACGACAATTATGGCGCAAGCGAACAGCACGCTGGGTGCGGGGGGCTGGGTAGGCAATGGCGTCTATGTTTCTGGCGTGCAGCGCGAGTATGACTCGTTTATCACCAATCAGCTGCGGGCAGCGCAAAACCAGAGCAGCGGTCTGACGACCCGTTATGAGCAAATGTCGAAAATCGACAACCTGCTGTCCAGCAAAACCAGTTCGATTTCGACCTCAATGCAGGACTTTTTTACCAGTCTGCAAACGCTGGTCAGTAACGCCGAAGATCCGGCGGCACGCCAGGCGCTGATCGGTAAAGCTGACGGTTTGGTGAATCAGTTTAAAACGACCGATCAGTATCTGCGCGATCAGGATAAGCAGGTTAATACCGCTATCAAAGCCAGCGTCGATCAGATCAACAACTACTCGAAACAAATCGCCAGCCTTAACGACCAGATTTCTCGTCTGACCGGTGTTGGGGCGGGGGCATCCCCTAACGATCTGCTCGATCAGCGCGACCAACTGGTCAGTGAACTGAACCAGCTTGTCGGCGTGGAAGTCAGCGTTCAGGACGGCGGCACTTACAACGTAACCATGGCGAACGGTTATTCATTGGTGCAGGGCAGCAATGCGCGCCAACTGGCGGCAGTGCCTTCCAGTGACGATCCTTCGCGTACAACCGTTGCGTATGTGGATGGCGTTGCCGGAGCGGTTGAGATCCCTGAGAAACTGCTGAATACCGGTTCATTGGGTGGACTGCTCACCTTCCGTTCGCAGGAACTGGATCAAACGCGTAACACGCTGGGCCAACTGGCGCTGGCGTTTGCCGATGCGTTTAACACCCAGCATAAAGAAGGTTTTGATGCTAACGGCGATGCGGGTAAAGATTTCTTTGCTATCGGCAGCCCGTCCGTACTGAGTAACGCTAAAAATACCGGTAAAGCAGAATTAAGTGCTGAAGTTGATGACAGTTCGAAAGTGCAGGCTACCGACTATAAAGTTGTGTTTAGCGGCGGCAAATGGCAGGTGACGCGTCTGGCCGATAACACCACGTTTGAAGCTAAACCTGATGCGAACGGTAAACTGGATATTGATGGTCTGAAGGTAACGGTTAAGGCTAATCCAACCGGCGCTAACGATAACGACAGCTTTATTCTGAAACCCGTGAGCAACGCTATTGTTGATATGAAAGTCATGGTGACAGACGAGTCGAAAATCGCCATGGCGTCAGAGAAAAGCACTGATCCTGCTGCAGATACAGGTGCAAGCGATAACCGTAACGGTCAGAAACTGCTGGATCTGCAAACCAAGGCAACTGTTGGTAATAAAACCTTTAATGACGCTTACGCCACTCTGGTGAGCGACGTGGGCAACAAAACGGCGACGCTGAAAACCAGCAGTACCACGCAAAACAATGTGGTCAAGCAGCTTTATAACCAGCAGCAGTCGATTTCCGGGGTAAACCTCGACGAAGAATACGGTAATTTGCAGCGTTATCAGCAGTATTACCTGGCTAACGCACAGGTATTGCAAACTGCGAATGCGTTGTTTGATGCATTGATTAATATTCGCTAAGGGAGAGGGACACAATGCGTATCAGCACCCAGATGATGTACCAGCAGAATATGCGTGGCATCACTAACTCTCAGGCTGAATGGATGAAGTTCGGCGAGCAGATGTCGACCGGTAAACGCGTGATCAGCCCGTCTGACGATCCGATTGCCGCGTCGCAGGCCGTAGTGCTTTCTCAGGCTCAGGCGCAGAACAGCCAGTACACGCTGGCGCGCACATTTGCGACGCAGAAAGTCTCGTTGGAAGAAAACGTACTGAACCAGGTAACAACGGCTATCCATGCCGCGCAGGAGAAAATTGTTTCTGCCGGCAACGGCACATTAAGTGATGATGACCGCGCATCGTTGGCCACTGATTTGCAGGGTATCCGCGATCAACTGATGAACCTGGCGAACAGCACCGACGGTAATGGTCGCTATATTTTTGGCGGCTACAAAACAGAATCCGCGCCGTTTGCGCAGGCTGATGGGTCCTATAGCGGTGGTACAACAAATGTGACCCAGCAGGTTGATGCTTCCCGTACTATGGTTATTGGTCACACGGGCGACAAAATCTTCGCCAGCCTGACCAGCAACGCCGTACCGGAACCACCGGGTAGCACCCAGGAAAAGAACCTGTTCAAAATGCTGGACAGCGCGATTGCAGAGCTAAAAATTCCTATTGCGGGTGATGATGTGGCAAAGGATAAGGCCGCAGCAGCTATCGATAAAACCAATCGTGGCTTGAAAAACTCACTGAATAACGTGCTTTCCGTTCGCGCAGAATTGGGTACCCAGCTGAGTGAACTGAGCTCACTGGATTCACTGGGAGCCGATCGTGCGTTAGGCCAAACCCAACAGATGAGCAACCTGGTGGATGTCGACTGGAATGCGGCGATTTCGTCCTACGTCATGCAACAGGCCGCACTTCAGGCCTCTTATAAAGCATTTACCGATATGCAGGGAATGTCGTTGTTCCAGCTTAATCGGTAATAACTCTTTTTGAACATATCTTGAAACTGGGTATGTTTGTCTGCCCGCTCCCTTAACACCCAGAGCGGGCATTTTTTTAGGTTACCGTTGTTTTGCTAAGCGACAGATTTCCCGTCAGCCTTATTACCAGCGCAAGCGTACCGCTGATGGTTGCCAGCGTCACCACACCTTCCCAGTTTGCCAGCGCATAGACCTGACTCCCGAGAACGGAACCCAGCGCCATACCAATGAACACCATAGTAAACAGCAGCGCATTCAGACGGCCCCGGGCCTGAGGCTCCAGGCCATAAACCAGGTTCTGGTGGGCAACCAGGCTGGATTGCAATCCGAGATCAAAACCGACCGCCGAAACAGCAATCAGCAACCACTGCCCCTGTACTGGCAGGGCGGGTAACAAGAACATCAGTGCGAAAGAGACGGTTACCAGCAAAGCACCTAACTGCGTCACTTTTGCTGCGCCCACTTTATCGGCCAGATGACCCGCCAACGGCGCGGCAAGCGCACCGGCGGCTCCCGCGATACCAAACGCGCCCGCCATCGCGCTACCCATGTGATAATGTTCAGATAACATCACCGCCAGCGTGGACCAGAAAGCGCTGAAGGCTATGGACAGAAAGCCCTGTGCCAGCGCCGCGCGGCGCAATGCGGGATACCGTTGCCAGAGCTGCGCCATAGAGAGCATCAATGACGGGTAGCTCAGCGTAGAATGGGCCGTAAAACGAGGCAGTACCTTCCACATAATTACGGTAATCATGGCAATACTGGCGGCGGCAAGTTGGTACATCTCACGCCAGCCAAACGCTTCACCCACCAGTCCGCTGACGGTACGCGAGAGTAAAATCCCCAACAGCAGGCCTGTCATCACCGTGCCCACCGTTTTTCCCTGTTTGCCTTCCGGCGCCAGAATAGCCGCCGCGGGAACGATATCCTGCGCCATTGTTGCCGCCATGCCCATCAACAGGCTCACTATTAGCAGTGAATGTAACTGCCCGGTAAAGCTGCATGCCAGAAGCAGTACGGCAAGAGAGATACTTTTCAGCAGGATTAATGTCCGGCGGTCATAACGATCGCCCAATGGTAATAAAAACAAAATACCCAGCGCGTATCCCGCCTGGGTCAGCGTCGGAACCAGTCCCATGCCGGTAATACTTAAGTTCAGATCCTGACCCATTAAAGGCAGAAGGGGCTGGGCATAGTAGATAGCGGCAACGCTGAATCCGGCACCTGATGCCAGAACGAAAATGACCCAACGGGAAAGTGCGGTGTGTGTGTTCACAAATGATTCCTCAATCACAGGATGTGCGGCTATTTTTATCCTTCTGCGGGTGGTGCGGTAGCGAGCGCAGTGGTAAAACAGTTATACGTCAGACGTATGAAGAAACTGGTAATGATAAAAACTGAACGTATAGATAGGGTGGAATTGATGCGCACGTTTGTGCGTATCGTTGAAGCAGGGTCGCTTTCGGCAGCGGCAAAACAGATGGGGACAACGCAAGCGACGGTAAGCCGACGGTTGCAATCCCTGGAAACTCTGCTGGGTGTGAAACTGATCATGCGTACCACGCATGCGATGAAATTAACCGACGATGGAGAGCGCGGATACCAGCACGCCAAAAATATCATCGATGCCTGGCTGGCGCTGGAAGATGGACTTAATGTCACGGAAGATGAACCGGTGGGGACGTTGCGCGTACGGGCGCCGCATGCGTTTGGACAGCAACAGCTCCTTGAGCCGCTGTTGCAGTTTCTTTCCCGCTATCCACAGTTATCGGTGGAGTGGATGCTTAACGACAAAACCGTTGATTTCCTGAGCGATAATATTGATTGCGCGATTCGGGTTGGCGCGGAAGTCGATCCGGCCACGGTTTCCGTTTTACTGGCTGAAGTTCCGCGTAGCATGGTGGCGAGTCCTGTATTGCTGGAGCAATATGGCGAAATTTCGCACCCTGAGCAGTTATCCGTGCTGCCGTGGATTGCAGTGAACACGTTTTTTCAGCATAGCGTTTCGTTGCTACACCAGGCGCGCAATGAACCTGTCACGCTGACTATTTCACCCAGATTAAGTACTGACAGTATTTATGTGGCAAGAAATGCCGCGCTGGCGGGGCTGGGGGTGACGATTGTTTCCAGCTGGATGGTTGAAGAAGATATCGCCAACGGACGTTTAGTTATGCTGCTACCCGAGTGGCGGGCAGCCTCGTTGCCGGTGCATCTGGTTTATCCATGGGCGCGTTACTATCCGACACGGTTGCGCAAATTTTTAGCGTTAATGAAGGATGTGATGCCACAATTAACCGGGATGAAACGCGTCGAGCCGATATAAAAAAGCCGACCCTAAGGTCGGCTTTGATGTTGATTATGACTTATTCAACCGGCTGCGGGCGTGTTGCCGGCGCAGTGGCCTGATGCGTGGCGCTGTGTCCACCGGCGGCGCCTTTGCCTTCAAAGGTGAATGGCGGGCGCTGCCAGTCGCTATGACGCGGCGCTTCTGGCACATAATCCGGCGCGGGAGCGCGGGTCATCGGCGCAGTCGCATGGCTGTGAAGGTGCTCGGCGTCAACGCTTGTTGCGACAACGTCAGACTTAACGACTTCAGCTTCTACAACCGGCGCAGCAACAACTTCCTGCGGCGCAGCGACTTCTTCCACAACAGGTGCTGCTTGCGCGACTTGTGCGACTTCTTCAACCACCTCCGGCCGGGAGACAACGATTTCCGCAGGCTCTTCAGCCGGGGTTTCAGCGACCGGTTGAGCTTCAGCGGCGATCTCTTCAGCTACAGGTGCGTCAGATTCAGCGATAATTTGCGGTTGTTCTTCAACCGGGGTCGCAATGACTTCCGGATGCGTGGTTTCAACAATGGCAATCTGAGGTTCCGCTACAACGTCCTCTGGCTGCACGGCTTCAACCGGCGCAGGAGTGTCCGCAATGTGCTCAACGGCAGCCGCAGCAACCTGAGGCTCTACTGCGACAGAGGCAGTTTGCTCCTGGTGAATTTCCTGCTCGCGTTGTTCTGCAACCTGCTGATCCTGCGGACGAACGACAGGGTAGCTGATCCATACTTTACCGGACGCCAATTCAGGAGAAGCACAGGCGACGGTCAGCGGCATTGGCGACTGAGCCGGATAACGCTCGTCACGATAACGACGACGACGCTGTCCACTTACGCGCAGATGGCGAGGGGAACGGCGGGAACGACGTGGCATACCGTTGGAGTCACGCGCTTCGCTGTTGTCTTCCTGCTCAGGTGCGACAACGGCTGGCAGATCAACTTTCGCCAGTTCGGTACGCGGAGTCGGTACGGACTGCTCAACGGGTTGAGCGACAACGACCTCAGCTGCCGCAGCGGTAGTTGCCACTTCGGCTTCAACCGCCGTGCTGTCTGTATAACGCACTTTCTGGTTCAACTGACGCTGTTTACGACGGGTCTGAGGCTGACGTACGCGCTCTTCCTGCTCGGTATCCTGCGCTTGCTGTTCAGCCAGGTTCAGCTCTTTAACTTCCTGCTGCGCCTGACGCTTGTCATCGTTGCGGCGACGGTTGCGCTCACGACGCGGGGTCTGCTGCTCATCACCTGATTTCGCTTTGTCAGCGACATCACTGGATTGCTGGCGATTATCGCGCGCTTCCGCATTTTGCTGCTGGGCCTGACGACGGTTACGACGACTGTCATCGCGGTTTTCGCCGTTTTCCGCACGTTCGTTACGGTTGTCACGATCGCCACGGTTATCGCGGTTATCACGACGATCGTTACGATCGCGACGATTATTTTGACGTGGTTTACGGCGGTCCTGCTGACGTTCCGTCTTCTCTTCAGCTTTCGGTGCAGGTTGTTCAACCGGCTTCGCTTCTTCGTTACCGCCGAAGATAGACTTCAGTGCGCTGAACAAACGGCTAATCAAACCAGGCTGAGAGGCTGTTGCTGCGGTGGCGGCAGCAGCTTTAGGCGCAGCGGCTTTAACAGCGGGTTCTTGCACGGTTGGTGCTGGCGGCACGTCTGGCATAGCAAAGGTCGCGAGTGCCGGTTGCTCTGGCTGTTTACGCTCGACATACTCTTGTTCTGACGGCAGTTCCATTGCTTCTTCGTGCAGCTTCGGCAGCAAGTAGCTCAGGGTTGGCGTTTCTTCGCCTTTGCGGACGCGCAGCACGGAATAGTGCGGGGTTTCCATCTGATCGTTTGGCACGATTACACAGCGCACGCCATTCTGACGCGTCTCAATAGCGTTGACCGCAGTACGCTTTTCGTTGAGCAGATAAGAGGCAATTGGCACAGGAACGATAGCGTGAACTTCCTGGGTATTCTCTTTCAGCGCTTCTTCTTCAATCAGACGCAGAATAGACAGCGACAGAGATTCGTTATCACGCACGGTACCGGTGCCGGAGCAGCGCGGGCAGACGTGATGGCTGGACTCACCCAGCGACGGGCTCAGACGCTGGCGGGACATCTCCAGCAGGCCGAAGCGAGAAATATGGCTGATCTGAATACGCGCTCGGTCCTGGCGCACGGCTTCACGCAGGCGGTTTTCAACCGCACGCTGGTGGCGAACCGGCGTCATATCGATAAAGTCGATGACAATCAGGCCGCCGAGGTCGCGCAGACGCAGCTGACGCGCAATTTCATCGGCTGCTTCCAGGTTGGTGTTGAATGCGGTTTCTTCGATGTCGCCGCCGCGGGTCGCGCGTGCGGAGTTGATATCGATAGCGGTAAGGGCTTCAGTGCTGTCAATGACGATGGAGCCGCCGGACGGCAGACGCACTTCGCGCTGGAACGCAGACTCAATCTGGGATTCAATTTGATAGTGGCTGAACAGCGGGATTTCACCGGTGTACAGTTTGATTTTGCTGCTGAAATCCGGACGACCCAGCGCGGCGATGTGCTGACGCGCCATCTCCATGACTTTCGGGTTATCAATGAGGATTTCGCCGATATCCTGACGTAAATAGTCACGGAATGCGCGGACGATGACGTTGCTTTCCTGGTGAATCAGGAACGGAGCAGGGCGGCTGTCGGCGGCTTTTTGAATGGCTTCCCAGTGTTTCAGGCGGAAGCTCAGGTCCCATTGCAGTGCTTCGGCGGATTTGCCGACACCTGCGGTACGCACAATAAGCCCCATACCATCAGGCAGTTCCAGGCTTGCCAGCGCTTCTTTTAATTCGGTGCGGTCGTCGCCTTCAATACGACGGGAGATGCCGCCCGCGCGCGGGTTGTTCGGCATCAGAACCAGATAACTACCCGCCAGGCTGATAAAGGTGGTCAGCGCAGCGCCTTTATTGCCGCGTTCTTCTTTATCGATCTGAACAATGACTTCCTGACCTTCACGCAACACATCTTTAATGTTGGGACGACCATGGGAGTTGTAGTTAGCGGGGAAGTATTCGCGGGCAATTTCTTTTAACGGAAGGAAACCGTGACGTTCAGCGCCGTAATCAACAAAAGCAGCTTCCAGACTCGGTTCAATACGGGTAATTTTACCTTTATAGATGTTGGCTTTTTTCTGTTCGTGTCCGGGACTTTCGATATCCAGATCGTACAGACGTTGCCCATCTACAAGGGCGACACGCAACTCTTCCTGCTGAGTCGCGTTAATTAACATTCTTTTCATCGTAACTTACTCATTATTCTTACATTGACGACTAAGCTGCGGGCAGAGTAATGCCTTTCCGGGTGTGAACCGATGGCCTCGTGTCTATTCGCGTCGCCAACCTCACGGTTATCGTCAGCTCAAAGAGGCGCAGAGTGTCGGTTGCCTGTATTTCATACGGAAACACAGCGCAATTATCAGGGGAACAGTCTGGGTGTTACTCTCCAGAAAAGCTTCCTTATTACCGGTAAGGACTGCAACCCGCAGCCCGCTAACTGCCTGAAAGATCAATACGTCTTACGCCATTGCTGCGTTGATGATCGGTCGGGCAAAATTGGGTCATTCCGGAAAAGGTCTTGTTTTAACAAGATTCAACACGGAAACAACCTCATTATTCCACTGCTAACCTTGTTATAGCAAGATGACTTTTGCCATTTATCACCCGGTTACTCACAGTTTTTTCACTTCCGCGTAGTGATTGGTTTAATAACCACCAAATCGGTTATGTCAAACTTAAGTAATAGGGTATAGCAGTTAATATAAGCATAGAAAAATGTGTGGCGCGAATCTTGATGGCTATTTAAAATCGGCCCCCATGAAAACAGAGACTCCAGCCGTAAAAACAGTTGCTATCACTGCCGACGAAGCAGGGCAACGCATCGACAACTTTTTACGCACTCAACTTAAGGGTGTGCCGAAAAGTATGATTTATCGCATTTTGCGTAAAGGCGAAGTGCGGGTGAATAAAAAGCGCATTAAACCCGAGTACAAACTCGAAGATGGGGACATTGTGCGTATTCCACCTGTGCGTGTCGCTGAACGTGAAGAAGAGACTATTTCCCCAAATCTGCAGAAGGTTGCGGCGCTGACTGATGTCATTTTATATGAAGATGATCATATTCTGGTGCTTAACAAACCTTCAGGAACGGCCGTACATGGCGGAAGCGGATTAAGCTTCGGTGTTATTGAAGGTTTACGCGCGTTACGTCCGGAAGCGCGTTTCCTCGAACTGGTGCATCGCCTGGACCGCGATACCTCCGGTGTGCTGCTGGTTGCTAAAAAACGCTCAGCCTTACGTTCATTGCATGAACAGCTGCGTGAAAAAGGGATGCAAAAAGACTACCTGGCGCTGGTGAGAGGCCAGTGGCAGTCGCATGTCAAAACCGTGCAGGCGCCGCTGTTGAAGAACATTCTGCAAAGCGGCGAGCGTATCGTGCGGGTGAATCAGGAAGGCAAACCGTCGGAAACACGCTTTAAGGTGGAAGAGCGCTATGCGTTTGCCACGCTTGTGCGCTGTAGCCCGGTTACAGGGCGCACGCACCAGATCCGTGTGCATACCCAATATGCCGGGCATCCGATAGCCTTTGACGATCGCTATGGCGACCGTGAGTTCGATAAACAACTCGCGGATACCGGACTGAACAGGCTGTTCCTTCATGCCGCGGCGTTGAAATTCACCCATCCGGGGACGGGCGAAGTGATGCGTGTTGAAGCGCCGATGGATAAACAGTTGAAGCGCTGCCTTGAGGTGTTACGTAGCAAAGCCTGATGCGCGTTGCTTATCAGGCCTGCAATCGCGTTATGCGCCGTAGGCCTGATAAGACGCATCGCGTCGCCATCAGGTAGATTAACTAGGCGTTCAGCGGGTTCATCTCTTCCCGGCGCAGCATTTGACACAATGCGATCAGCGGCAGGCCGATCAGCGTATTGGGGTCGCGACCCTCGAGACGCTCAAAGAGAGCAATGCCTAACCCCTCACTTTTAAAACTGCCGGCACAATGTAGCGGGCGTTCTTTGCGCAGGTAATCATCAATTTCCGTTTCGCTTAAATGCCGAAAATGAACGTCGAACGGCTCGACCTCAGTTTGTAAATGTCCGGTAGCTGAATTATAAAGCGCCAGTCCGGTGTAAAACGTCACAATATTGCCACGGGCTTTGAGTAATTGTTGGCGCGCATTTTCTTCTGTTAATGGTTTGCCGGTTATTTCACCATCAAGAACACAAATTTGATCGGAGCCAATAATCAGATGCGCTGGATAACGTTGGGCGAGAGATTGCGCTTTTTGTTGCGCCAGTCGCGAGACTAAATGGCGTGGTGCTTCGCCGGGTAACGGCGTTTCATCCACCTCAGGAGCCGCGCATTCAAACGGAATTGCCAGTTTTTCAAGTAAAGCGCGACGCCAGGGAGAGGTCGAGGCAAGTATAAGTTGAGGCATATTTTTCCCCTCGCATATAGCGTATTGATGAGAGCCATTTTAAACTATGGACTTCGTCCTACAAGCTGGCTGTATTGGCTTGTCTTGAGCGATTTTAAGTCGATGACCCGCAATGTGTGCGAATTATTGGCAAAAGGCAACCTCAGGCTGCCTTTTTCTTTGACTATATGACGTTACAAAGTTAATATGCGCGCCCTATGCAAAAGGTAAAATTACCCCTGACTCTTGATCCGGTTCGTACGGCTCAAAAACGCCTCGATTATGAAGGTATCTATACTTCTGATCTGGTTGAGCGCGTCGCCGATTCTGTGGTCAGTGTGGACAGTGATGTGGAATGCTCCATGTCGTTCGCTATCGATAACCAGCGCCTTGCCGTGATAACCGGTGATGCGAAAGTGTCGGTTACGCTCGAATGTCAGCGTTGCGGGAAACCGTTCCCACTTCATGTTCACACAACATATTGTTTTAGTCCTGTCCGTTCTGACGAACAGGCTGAAGCACTCCCGGAAGCGTATGAGCCGATTGAGGTTAACGAATTCGGTGAAATCGATCTGCTTGCAATGGTTGAAGATGAGATTATCCTCTCCTTGCCGGTAGTTCCGGTGCATGATTCTGAACACTGTGAAGTGTCCGAGGCGGACATGGTCTTTGGCGAATTGCCTGATGAAGCGCAAAAACCAAACCCATTTGCCGTATTAGCCAGCTTAAAGCGTAAGTAATTGAGGAGTAAGGTCCATGGCCGTACAACAGAATAAACCAACCCGTTCCAAACGTGGCATGCGTCGTTCTCATGACGCTCTGACCGCAGTCACCAGCCTGTCTGTAGACAAAACTTCTGGTGAACAACACCTGCGTCACCACATCACTGCCGACGGTTTCTACCGTGGCCGTAAGGTAATCGCTAAGTAATCACGCATGACTCAATGGATTTCCCGCTTCGGTGAGAAAGACAGAGAGCGCACGCGTGATGAAGCTTAGTGAGGCTTTCCCCGGGTAACTGGGGAAACACCTAACCGGGCAGCGACGATACCTTGACACATCTAACCCTGGCGTTAGATGTCATGGGGGGAGATTTTGGCCCTACCGTGACAGTGCCTGCAGCATTGCAGGCACTGAATTCTAATTCGCAACTCACACTTCTTTTAGTCGGGGATCCCGATACAATCACGCCATTACTTGCCAAAGCTGACTTCGAACAACGTTCACGTCTGCAGATTGTCCCTGCTCAGTCAGTTATTGCCAGTGATGCCCGGCCCTCGCAGGCTATTCGCGCCAGTCGTGGAAGCTCAATGCGTGTTGCCCTGGAGCTCGTGAAAGAAGGTCGAGCGCAAGCCTGTGTGAGTGCTGGTAATACCGGCGCGCTAATGGGACTTGCGAAGTTATTGCTCAAACCCCTTGAGGGTATTGAGCGTCCTGCGTTGGTGACGGTGTTACCGCATCAGCAAAAGGGTAAAACGGTGGTGCTGGATTTAGGCGCCAACGTGGATTGTGATAGCACGATGTTGGTGCAATTTGCCGTCATGGGTTCCGTGCTGGCAGAAGAAGTCGTTGGGATTGCTAATCCTCGCGTTGCGTTGCTCAACATCGGCGAAGAAGAAACGAAAGGTCTCGACAGTATTCGGGATGCTTCTGCGGTGCTAAAAACAATCCCTTCCATTAACTATATAGGCTATCTTGAAGCCAATGAGTTACTGACTGGCAAAACTGATGTACTGGTCTGTGACGGCTTTACAGGTAATGTCACATTAAAGACGATGGAAGGTGTTGTCAGAATGTTCCTTTCACTGCTGAAATCTCAGGGTGAGGGCAAAAAACGGTCGTGGTGGCTGCTTTTATTAAAACGTTGGTTACAAAAAAGCCTGACAAGGCGATTTAGTCACCTCAACCCCGACCAGTATAATGGCGCCTGTCTGTTAGGATTGCGCGGCACGGTGATTAAGAGTCATGGTGCGGCTAATCAGCGAGCATTTGAGGTCGCGATTGAACAGGCAGTGCAGGCGGTGCAGCGACAAGTTCCTCAGCGAATTGCCGCTCGCCTGGAATCTGTATACCCAGCTGGATTCGAACTGCTGGACGGTGGCGAAAGCGCAAACTCACGACCGCACAGATAATAGCGCGTTTGTGAAAGCTGTCAGCGTACCAGCGTTTTGCTCGTGGCGGTATATAACCAAAAAGTGACTGAGCGTACATGTATACGAAGATTATTGGTACCGGCAGCTATCTGCCTGAACAAGTGCGTACTAACGCCGATTTGGAAAAAATGGTCGAGACATCTGATGAGTGGATCGTCACTCGTACAGGTATCCGTGAACGCCACATTGCAGCGCCAAATGAAACAGTTGCGACGATGGGCTTTGCCGCCGCAAACCGTGCGCTGGAAATGGCGGGCATCGACAAAGAAGAAATTGGTCTGATTGTGGTTGCCACCACATCATCCACACACGCATTTCCAAGCGCGGCATGCCAGATCCAAAGTATGCTGGGGATCAAAGGCTGTCCGGCGTTTGACGTTGCGGCCGCTTGTGCCGGTTTTACCTATGCCCTTAGCGTTGCCGATCAGTACGTTAAGTCTGGCACAGTGAAGCATGCGCTGGTTGTTGGATCTGATGTTCTTGCTCGTACTTGTGATCCAACCGATCGTGGAACGATCATTATCTTTGGTGACGGCGCGGGCGCGGTGGTACTGAGCGCATCCGAAGAGCCGGGTATTCTCTCCACGCATCTACATGCTGATGGTCGTTACGGTGAGCTGTTGACGCTGCCTAACGCCGATCGCGTAAATCCGGATAACCCGATCCACCTGACGATGGCGGGTAACGAAGTATTTAAAGTCGCGGTGACCGAGCTTGCCCACATCGTTGATGAAACGCTGGAAGCCAATAATCTCGACCGTTCTGCGCTGGACTGGCTGGTGCCGCATCAGGCAAACCTGCGCATTATCAGCGCGACAGCGAAAAAGCTGGGCATGTCGATGGATAATGTCGTCGTTACACTGGACAGACATGGCAATACGTCCGCGGCTTCCGTACCGTGCGCACTGGACGAAGCCGTCCGCGACGGGCGTATCAAAGCCGGGCAGTTGATATTGCTTGAAGCCTTCGGGGGTGGATTCACCTGGGGCTCCGCGCTGGTTCGTTTCTAGTATAAGGATTTTAACATGACGCAATTTGCATTTGTGTTTCCGGGGCAGGGTTCCCAGACCGTTGGGATGTTGTCTGAAATGGCAGCAAGCTACCCAATTGTTGAAGAAACTTTTGCTGAAGCATCAGCTGCGCTGGGCTATGATCTGTGGGCGCTGACTCAGCAAGGTCCGGCAGAAGAACTGAATAAAACCTGGCAGACGCAGCCAGCGCTATTGGCTGCATCTGTCGCGCTGTATCGCGTATGGCAACAGCAGGGTGGTAAAACACCTGCGCTGATGGCAGGTCACAGCCTGGGCGAATACTCTGCGCTGGTATGTGCGGGCGTAATTGATTTTGCCGATGCCGTCCGTCTGGTTGAACTGCGCGGCAAATTCATGCAGGAAGCCGTACCGGAAGGTACTGGCGGCATGTCTGCGATTATTGGTCTGGACGATGCCTCTATCGCTAAAGCGTGTGAAGAGTCTGCTGAAGGGCAGGTCGTTTCTCCGGTTAATTTCAACTCGCCGGGTCAGGTGGTTATCGCCGGGCATAAAGAAGCGGTAGAACGTGCAGGTGCTGCTTGTAAAGCCGCTGGCGCCAAGCGTGCGCTGCCGTTGCCGGTCAGCGTGCCTTCTCACTGCGCGCTGATGAAACCTGCCGCTGAGAAACTGGCCGTTGAATTGCAAAAAATCACTTTCAACGCGCCGACTGTTCCAGTTGTGAACAACGTCGACGTGAAGTGTGAAGCTACCGCAGACGCGATTCGCGATGCGCTGGTTCGTCAACTGTACAGCCCGGTTCAGTGGACCAAAACCGTTGAGTTTATGGCATCTCAGGGCGTAGAGCACCTGTATGAAGTGGGGCCAGGTAAAGTTCTCACCGGTTTGACGAAACGTATTGTTGACACCCTGACCGCTTCGGCACTGAATGAGCCGGCAGCGCTGTCTGCGGCGCTAGAGCAATAAAAAGAGGAAGCCCATGAATTTTGAAGGAAAAATCGCGCTGGTAACCGGTGCAAGCCGTGGAATTGGCCGCGCAATTGCAGAAACACTCGTTGCCCGTGGCGCGAAAGTTATCGGGACTGCAACCAGTGAAAGTGGTGCGCAGGCCATTAGCGATTACTTAGGTGCAAATGGTAAAGGTCTGATGTTGAATGTGACCGATCCGGCATCTATCGAATCTGTTCTGGAAAATATTCGCGCAGAATTTGGTGAAGTCGATATTCTGGTCAATAATGCCGGGATTACTCGTGATAACCTGTTAATGCGCATGAAAGATGACGAGTGGAACGATATTATCGAAACCAACCTGTCATCTGTTTTCCGTCTGTCAAAAGCGGTAATGCGAGCTATGATGAAAAAGCGTCATGGGCGTATTATCACTATCGGTTCTGTGGTTGGTACCATGGGAAATGCGGGTCAGGCTAACTACGCTGCGGCGAAAGCAGGTCTGATCGGCTTCAGTAAATCACTGGCGCGCGAAGTTGCGTCCCGTGGTATTACTGTAAACGTTGTTGCTCCGGGCTTTATTGAAACGGACATGACGCGTGCGCTGTCTGATGATCAGCGTGCGGGTATACTGGCGCAGGTTCCTGCGGGTCGCCTTGGTGGCGCTCAGGAAATCGCCAGTGCGGTTGCATTTTTAGCTTCTGACGAAGCAAGTTACATCACAGGTGAGACTTTGCACGTCAACGGCGGGATGTACATGGTTTAACCACGATTGAAAAATATTTGCGTTATTAGGGGGAATGGCCTCAAAATAACGTAAAATCGTGGTAAGACCTGCCGGGATTTAGTTGCAAATTTTTCAACATTTTATACACTACGAAAACCATCGCGAAAGCGAGTTTTGATAGGAAATTTAAGAGTATGAGCACTATCGAAGAACGCGTTAAGAAAATTATCGGCGAACAGCTGGGCGTTAAGCAGGAAGAAGTTACCAACAATGCTTCCTTCGTTGAAGACCTGGGCGCAGATTCTCTTGACACCGTTGAGCTGGTAATGGCTCTGGAAGAAGAGTTTGATACTGAGATTCCGGACGAAGAAGCTGAGAAAATCACTACCGTTCAGGCTGCCATTGATTACATCAACGGCCACCAGGCGTAAGTGAACATCTCCAGGCGGTCATTCGACCGCCTGAGTTTTATCTTTTTATCCCACTTGAATTATTTTCCCTCCCTGGAGGACAACCGTGTCTAAGCGTCGTGTAGTTGTGACCGGACTGGGCATGTTGTCTCCTGTCGGCAATACCGTAGAGTCTACCTGGAAAGCTCTCCTTGCCGGTCAGAGTGGCATCAGCCTGATCGACCATTTCGATACTAGCGCCTATGCAACGAAATTTGCTGGCTTAGTAAAGGATTTTAACTGTGAAGACATTATTTCGCGCAAAGAACAGCGCAAGATGGATGCCTTCATTCAATATGGAATTGTCGCTGGCGTTCAGGCCATGCAGGATTCTGGCCTCGAAATTACGGAAGAGAACGCTCACCGTATTGGCGCCGCTATTGGCTCCGGTATTGGCGGTCTCGGTCTGATCGAAGAAAACCATACCTCTTTGGTAAACGGTGGACCGCGTAAGATCAGCCCGTTCTTCGTTCCGTCGACGATTGTTAACATGGTGGCAGGTCACCTGACCATCATATACGGCCTGCAAGGGCCAAGCATCTCCATCGCGACCGCCTGTACTTCAGGCGTACATAATATCGGTCATGCCGCACGTATCATTGCATACGGTGATGCAGACGCGATGGTTGCGGGTGGTGCTGAAAAAGCCAGTACACCGCTTGGCGTGGGTGGTTTTGGCGCGGCACGCGCGCTGTCTACGCGTAATGATAACCCGCAAGCGGCAAGCCGCCCGTGGGATAAAGAGCGTGATGGCTTTGTGCTGGGCGACGGCGCAGGCATGGTGGTACTGGAAGAGTACGAGCATGCGAAAGCGCGCGGCGCGAAAATCTATGCTGAAGTCGTTGGTTTTGGCATGAGCAGCGATGCTTACCACATGACGTCACCACCGGAAAACGGTGCAGGCGCTGCGCTGGCAATGGTCAACGCACTACGCGATGCGGCTATCGAAGCGGGTCAGATCGGCTATGTCAACGCGCATGGTACGTCTACGCCTGCAGGCGATAAAGCTGAAACCCAGGCAGTCAAATCTGTCTTTGGCGATGCGGCGAGCCGTGTGATGGTAAGCTCAACCAAATCCATGACCGGTCACCTGTTAGGTGCTGCGGGCGCGGTAGAGTCTATTTTCTCTATCCTGGCGCTGCGCGACCAGGCTATTCCGCCAACCATCAACCTGGATAACCCGGATGAAGGTTGCGACCTGGACTTCGTTCCTCACGAAGCGCGTCAGGTGAGTGGTTTGGAATATACTCTGTGTAACTCCTTCGGCTTCGGTGGTACCAACGGTTCTTTGATCTTTAAAAAGATTTAAGTCTCGTCAGGTGATGCGTTAGCATCGAAATAAAACTGAAAAGGTCCGCTTGTCGGGCCTTTTTTTATTCGGTTTTTCACCCTTGTCCTGTGTTACTCATCCTGCCAAACTAGCGGACCAGATATAAGGAGCCTCCATGTTCTTAATTAATGGCTGCGAGCAAAATCTGCTGGCCGTAAGCGATCGAGCGACCCAATTTGGCGATGGTTGTTTTACTACCGCGCGGATTATCGACGGCGAAATTTGCCTCTTTGCAGCGCATCTTGCGCGTTTACAAGACGCTTGCCAAAAGTTGCTGATCGCTTTTGAACAGTGGTCAGAACTGCAAGATGAAATGAAAATGCTGGCTCAAGGACACGCGCGTGGCGTATTGAAAGTCATTATTAGCCGCGGTAGCGGCGGTCGGGGATACAGCGGCGCAAATTGTCACAACGCCACCCGTATTCTCTCTGTTTCAGCCTGGCCCGAACATTACGATCGTTGGCGCCATGAAGGGATTACGCTGGCGTTAAGCCCAGTGCGTCTGGGGCGTAACCCTATGCTTGCAGGACTTAAGCATCTGAATCGCCTGGAGCAGGTATTGATTCGCTCTCATCTTGAGCAGACGGATGCCGATGAAGCGCTGGTTCTTGACAGCGAGGGATGGGTTACGGAATGCTGTGCGGCTAATTTGTTCTGGCGTAAAGGTAATGTGGTTTACACTCCCCGGTTGGATCAGGCCGGAGTGAACGGCATTATGCGACAATTCTGTATCCGTATGCTGGCACAATCACCGTTCAGTCTTGTCGAAGTGTATGCCGGGTTGGAGGAGATTATGCAGGCCGATGAAATCGTCGTCTGTAACGCATTAATGCCGGTTATTCCCGTGCGTACCTGTGGCGACACGATGTTGTCTTCACGTTTGTTATTCGATTTTTTAGCCCCACTTTGTGAGCACCCGAATTAGTCATGAAAAAACTGTTACTCGTTGTCCTGTTATTGCTGGTTGTGCTGGGCATTGCCGCGGGCGTAGGCATGTGGAAAGTTCGCCATCTAGCGGACAGTAAGTTATTGATTAAAGAAGAGACCACTTTTACGCTGAAAGCGGGTACAGGCCGCCTGGCTCTCGGTGAACAACTGTATGCGGATAAGGTTATCAATCGTCCGCGTGTCTTCCAGTGGCTGCTGCGTGTGGAGCCTGACCTGTCGCATTTTAAGGCGGGTACCTATCGCCTGACGCCCGACATGACGGTGCGAGAAATGCTGCTATTGCTGGAAAGCGGTAAAGAGGCCCAGTTCCCGTTACGTCTGGTGGAAGGGATGCGCCTGAGTGATTACCTCAAACAACTGCGCGATGCTCCCTATATTAAACATACGCTGAGCGACGATAACTACGAGACTGTCGCTCAGGCGCTGAAGCTGGAAAACCCGCAGTGGGTGGAAGGCTGGTTCTGGCCCGATACCTGGATGTATACCGCCAATACGACCGACGTAGCACTGCTAAAACGTACGCATCAAAAGATGGTTAAAGCGGTGGATACCGTCTGGGAAGGGCGCGCTGATGGCTTGCCTTATCAGGACAAAAATCAGCTAGTGACAATGGCCTCGATTATTGAAAAAGAAACTGCGGTTGCCAGCGAGCGCGACCAGGTGGCCTCGGTCTTTATTAACCGCTTACGTATTGGCATGCGTTTACAAACCGATCCGACGGTGATTTACGGCATGGGGACACGGTATAATGGCAAATTGTCGCGTGTGGATTTAGAAACGCCAACCGCCTATAACACCTACACCATCACCGGGCTGCCGCCTGGCCCGATTGCCATGCCGGGAGAGGCCTCATTGCAGGCTGCCGCACATCCGGCAAAAACGCCGTATCTCTATTTCGTGGCAGATGGTAAAGGCGGCCACACATTTAACACCAATCTTGTCAGCCATAACCGGTCAGTACAGGATTACCTGAAAGTGCTTAAGGAAAAAAATGGGCAGTAACTATATCGTCATCGAGGGCCTGGAAGGCGCCGGAAAAACTACTGCGCGTAATGTGGTGGTAGAGACACTTGAGCAACTCGGTATTCGTGACATGGTTTTTACCCGCGAGCCTGGTGGAACGCAGCTCGCTGAGAAACTAAGAAGTCTGGTGCTGGACATTAAGTCGGTAGGCGACGAGGTCATTACCGACAAAGCCGAAGTCCTGATGTTTTACGCCGCGCGCGTACAGTTGGTCGAAACCGTTATTAAACCTGCGCTGGCGAGAGGCGCATGGGTCATTGGCGATCGTCACGACCTGTCGACCCAGGCATATCAGGGCGGTGGCCGCGGCATTGATCAAAATATGCTGGCAACGTTACGTGATGCGGTACTCGGAGATTTTCGCCCGGACCTGACGCTCTATCTGGATGTCACTCCAGAAGTCGGATTGAAGCGTGCGCGTGCGCGTGGCGAACTGGACCGTATTGAACAGGAATCTTTCGATTTCTTTAATCGTACCCGAGCGCGCTATCTTGAACTGGCTGCCAAAGACGCCAGCATTCGTACTATTGACGCTACGCAGCCGCTGGAGGCTGTGATGGCTGATATTCGCAATACCATTACTCAGTGGGTGAAGGAGCAGGGCGCATGAAATGGTACCCATGGTTACGACCTGATTTTGAAAAACTGGTAGCGAGCTACCAGACGGGTCGTGGTCACCATGCGTTACTGATTCAGGCGTTACCCGGCATGGGCGACGATGCGCTGATTTACGCGCTCAGTCGCTATTTAATGTGTCAGCAGCCGGAAGGACATAAAAGCTGCGGACACTGCCGCGGCTGTCAGCTGATGCAGGCGGGGACCCATCCGGACTACTATTCGCTGCTGCCGGAAAAAGGCAAAAGCACGCTGGGCGTTGACGCGGTACGCGAAGTCAGTGAGAAACTGTACGAGTATTCACGCCTGGGCGGGGCGAAAGTGGTGTGGATCCCGGATGCCGCCCAGTTAACCGATGCCGCCGCTAATGCGTTACTGAAAACGCTGGAAGAACCTCCGGCGCAGACCTGGTTCTTCCTCGCCAGTCGCGAACCTGCGCGTTTATTGGCCACGCTGCGTAGCCGCTGTCGGTTACATCACCTTGCACCACCGGCAGAGTCATACGCTATCTCCTGGCTTACCCGTGAAGTGACGGCGTCACCGGAAGCATTGTTGAGCGCATTACGTCTGAGTGCGGGGTCGCCGGGTGCGGCATTAACGTTGTTACAGGCTGAAAGCTGGACGCACCGCAAAGAGTTCCTCGCCGCGCTGGCGAACACCCTGCAATCAGGCGACTGGTATATCCTGTTAGCGGCGCTCAACCACGATCAGGCTGCCGCTCGTTTACACTGGCTGGCCACGCTGTTGATGGATGCTTTAAAGCGTTCCTATGGGATTTCCCATTTAACCAATCCTGATGCTCAGGAGCTCATCTCTTCTATCGCCGAGCGGTTATCCGTCGCCCAGATACAGGCGATACTTGGTGATGTTTGTCATTGTCGTCAGCAGTTGCTGAACGTGACGGGCATAAACCGTGAACTGGTATTAACCGATCTTATTCTCCGTATTGAGCATTACCTGCAACCAGGCACCGTACTGCCTGTTCCTCATCTTTGAGAGAGACATTATGTTTTTAGTCGACTCACACTGCCATCTTGATGGCCTGGATTATCAATCTCTGCATAAGGACGTGGATGACGTGTTGGCGAAAGCGGCCGCACGCGATGTGAAATTTTGTCTTGCCGTCGCGACCACCCTGCCGGGATACCGCAGTATGCGTGAACTGGTTGGCCAACGTGACAACGTGGTTTTCTCCTGCGGTGTGCATCCGTTAAATCAGGATGAAACTTATGATGTTGAAGACCTGCGTCGTTTTGCCGCCGAAGACGGTGTGGTAGCGATGGGAGAAACCGGGCTGGATTATTTTTACACGCCGGAAACGAAGGTGCGCCAGCAGGAATCTTTCATCCACCATATTCAGATTGGCCGCGAGTTACAGAAACCGGTTATCGTGCATACCCGTGATGCCCGAGCCGATACGTTATCAATTCTGCGCGAAGAAAAGGTGACGGATTGCGGCGGCGTACTACACTGTTTTACAGAGGACAGAGAAACGGCGGGCAAATTGCTGGATCTCGGCTTTTATATCTCGTTTTCCGGCATCGTCACGTTCCGTAATGCTGACCAACTGCGTGATGCTGCCCGTTATGTTCCTCTGGATCGTTTGTTAGTTGAGACGGATTCTCCGTACCTTGCGCCGGTGCCGCATCGTGGAAAAGAGAACCAACCTGCCATGACGCGTGACGTTGCGGAGTATATGGCCGTAGTGAAAGGTGTTGCCGTGGAAGAACTGGCGCAGGCAACCACTGATAACTTTGCCCGCCTGTTTCACATCGATGCTTCTCGCCTGCAATCAGTCCGTTAACTGACTTTTTTTAAAGCTCGTAATTAATAACTAAAGCGAGTAAAGTTCACCGCCACAAAATGGGCGGTGAATAACCAGTTAGACACATTCAGAAACTCATTTTATCGGAATGTGCGTATTTTGCGGCCATTCACAACTGAATTGTGATAGCCGTCAAACAAATACAGACTGAATTATTTTACTCTGTGTAATAAATAAAGAGCACTTAGATGCTCTGTCCACGGCGAGGCTCTCCCCCCTTGCCAATGCGTGAGAACGTAGAATACACAAAATCATTCAAGCGGCATCAAGGCGGCAAGTGAGTGAATGACAGGAGCTTACTCGAGTAAGTGACTGGAGTGAATGAGCACAGCCAACGCTGAGGCGGTTTGAAGGATGAAGTGTATAAGCACAAATACTCAGGAGCACTCCTAATTATGTTTAAGAATGCATTTGCTAACCTGCAAAAGGTCGGTAAATCGCTGATGCTGCCGGTATCCGTACTCCCGATTGCAGGTATCCTGCTGGGTGTCGGTTCCGCTAACTTCAGCTGGCTGCCAGCCGTTGTATCGCACGTAATGGCAGAAGCAGGCGGTTCTGTTTTTGCGAACATGCCGCTGATCTTTGCCATCGGTGTTGCGTTAGGCTTCACCAACAATGACGGCGTATCAGCACTGGCATCCGTTGTTGCCTACGGCATCATGGTTAAAACCATGGCTGTTGTTGCGCCGCTGGTTCTGCATTTACCTGCTGAAGAGATCGCCGCTAAACACCTTGCTGATACGGGTGTTCTCGGGGGGATTATCTCCGGTGCGATTGCAGCGTATATGTTCAACCGTTTCTACCGTATCAAATTGCCTGAGTATCTCGGCTTCTTTGCGGGTAAGCGCTTCGTTCCTATTATTTCTGGTCTGGCTGCCATCTTCACAGGCGTGGTTCTGTCCTTCATTTGGCCGCCGATCGGTACTGCTATTCAGACGTTCTCCCAGTGGGCTGCATACCAGAACCCGGTAGTGGCGTTCGGTATCTATGGCTTCATTGAACGCTGCCTGGTGCCGTTTGGTCTGCACCATATCTGGAACGTTCCTTTCCAGATGCAGATCGGTGAGTACACCAACGCCGCGGGTCAGGTATTCCACGGCGATATCCCTCGCTATATGGCGGGCGACCCGACTGCGGGCAAACTGTCCGGTGGCTTCCTGTTCAAAATGTACGGTCTGCCGGCTGCCGCTATCGCTATCTGGCACTCAGCTAAACCAGAAAACCGCGCGAAAGTGGGCGGTATTATGATCTCCGCGGCGCTGACCTCGTTCCTGACCGGTATTACCGAGCCGATCGAGTTCTCCTTCATGTTCGTGGCGCCGATCCTGTACATCATCCACGCGATTCTGGCTGGTCTGGCATTCCCGATCTGTATCCTGCTGGGTATGCGTGACGGGACATCGTTCTCTCACGGTCTGATCGACTTTATCGTTCTGTCCGGTAACAGCAGCAAACTGTGGCTGTTCCCGATTGTCGGTATCGGTTATGCGATCGTTTACTACACCATCTTCCGTGTGCTGATCAAAGCGCTGGACCTGAAAACGCCAGGTCGTGAAGATGCGACCGAAGACAGCAAAGCGGGTGCGTCCGGCGAAATGGCTCCGGCTCTGGTTGCTGCATTCGGTGGTAAAGAAAACATCACTAACCTCGATGCGTGCATTACTCGTCTGCGCGTTAGCGTGGCTGACGTTGCCAAAGTGGATCAGGCTGGCCTGAAGAAACTGGGTGCGGCGGGCGTCGTGGTTGCTGGTTCCGGTGTTCAGGCGATCTTCGGTACCAAGTCCGATAACCTGAAAACTGAAATGGATGAGTACATCCGTAACAGCTAAGCAGTAAGACGTTGGGGAGAACTAAGGCAGCCTGCGGGCTGCCTTTTTTAATGCATTAATTGGTCTGAACGCGAATGGACGCAGTGGCGGCGAACAGCCACGGACGGGCTTCTGCGTTTACGCGTGGGGACAACGTCTCTCTGACCTGCTGGTGGTAATCATCAATCCACTGTTTCTCAGCATCGCTCAGCAGATGCAATTCCACCAGGTTCAAATCAATCGGCACCAGCGTCAGCGTTGAGAAACGGCAGAAGCCCGGACGGCTGTTGATAATCTCCACCTGATTCTCAATGCGGATCCCATATTGCCCGGCCAGATAATAACCCGGTTCGATGGTGATGATATTGCCCGCGACCAGAGGCCAGGGGTTAACTTTTTTGGCAATGCGATGGGGTTGTTCATGGATTAGCAACTGATGGCCCACACCGTGTCCGGTACCATGATCAAAATCCAGTCCCAAATCCCACAATGCCCGCCTACTGAAGGCATCCAGTTGATGGCCCTGAGTACCGCTGGGGAACTGCAGTGAAATAAGTGACAAGAAGCCTTTCAACACGGCGGTGTAGTGCAAGCGTCGCTGCGGATCCTGTGGGCCAAATGCCAGGGTGCGCGTCGTATCCGTTGTACCATTATGATACTGACCACCGGAATCATTCAGGTACATGGCCTGCGAGGTAATTGGCGTATTGGTTTTTTCGCTGGAGTGGTAATGACACATCGCCGCATTGCTGGCAGAGGCTGAAATCGTGCTGAAACTCTGCTCGATAAATCCCGGCTGCTGCTGGCGAAACTCCAGCTGTTTCGCCTGTGCTTCCAGTTCGGTGATTGGATTGCCCGCCGCTTCGCGTAAAGGGACCTCATGGGCCAGCCATGCGAGGAAGTTAACCCAGGCGGCGCCATCCTGTTCATGGCATTCCCGATAGCCTGCCAGTTCAACGTCATTTTTGTGCGCTTTCATTAATGTAATAGGGTCGGGGGCCCACAGGACGTGGCCGCCATGTTCTTCTATGGCAAAACGCAATGCTACCGGAGCGTAGTCTTTATCGACCAGAAAGCGCTTCCCATTTGCCAACTGCTGGCAGCGAGCCAGAAAGCTCTCTTGCGGGGCCAGCGTAAGCGTATCCAACAGCGATGCGGGGAGTTGCTGTGTTTTATTGCTATCGACAAACCATTCCAGTTCGCCGCTGCGATGGAGCAGGGCAAATGAGAACGGCACCGGAACCATAGCAAGATCCGAACCACGGACATTAAGCAGCCAGGCAATGTTGTCCGGCAGCGTAATCGCCAGCACATCGGCCTGATGTTGAATGAGTTGCTCCACGACGCGGGCACGTTTCTGTGCGCTGCTCTCACCGCTGATGTCGAGGGACATTTCGCGAATGATGCCGCAAGGCGCTGCCGGACGATCTAACCATACCTGGTCGAAGGGATCCTGCTCCAGAGGTACCAGCTCGCAGTGGGTAGCCGACAGCGCTTCAAACTGGCTGTTAACCATCAGCAGCGGCTCAAAGCCGATACGTGTACCCGCTGCAATGTGAGACTGCAAATAGTCTGCCAGCGGTTCGTCGTGTAAATGGTGAATTTCAAAATCATCCAGCGAGACTTCATTGCGCACCTGGACCTGATAGCGCCCATCGACAAATATTAATGCGCGGTCGCGCAGGACCAGCGCGAGTCCCGCTGAACCGCTAAAACCAGTCAGCCAGGCCAACTTATTATCATGCGGCGTACAATCTTCACTTTGGTGAGCGTCGGCGCGCGGGACAATCATACCATCCAGCCCCTGCGCTATCAGCAGGTTACGCAGGGCGGAAAGAGGGGTTGAGTTGTGCATAGTTACCTCAGGCCTTAACGGAACGGCGGTTCGTTGAACGTACGTAATTTACGGGAGTGCAGTCGATCGCCTTCGGCGCGAAGACGATCGATAGCCCGGATACCTATTTGCAGATGCTCGGAAATGGCGCCTTCATAAAAACGGTTGGCCTGACCAGGTAGTTTAATCTCGCCGTGCAGCGGTTTGTCGGAAACGCAAAGCAATGTGCCGTAGGGGACGCGGAAGCGGTAGCCCTGTGCGGCGATAGTGGCGCTTTCCATATCGATAGCTACCGCACGGCTGAGGTTAAAGCGCAGCGCAGAGGCGGAGTAACGTAATTCCCAGTTTCGATCGTCGGTGGTGACAACGGTACCGGTACGCAGGCGCTGTTTGACCTCTTCGCCGGGCATGCCGCTGACCTCTTTGGTCGCGTCATACAATGCGCGTTGCACTTCAGCGATGCTCGGAATCGGAATATCCGGCGGGAGTACGGCATCCAGCACGTGGTCATCACGCAAATAAGCATGGGCCAGAACATAATCGCCAATTGCCTGACTTTCACGCAGGCCGCCACAGTGCCCAATCATCAGCCAGACATCAGGGCGCAGTACGGCGAGATGATCGCAAATAGTTTTGGCGTTAGACGGGCCGACGCCGATATTCACCAGCGTGATCCCCTGACCATCAGCGGTAATTAAATGCCAGGCGGGCATCTGGTGTTTCTTCCAGGCGAGATCGGATATGGCTTCTTCTGGCGCTTCGGTTTCGGCGGTGATCCAGATCCCGCCCGCGCATGACAGCGCGATATACGGGCTGTCCGGGTCGAGGATCTGGCTGCAGCCCCAGCGTACGAACTCATCGACATAGCGGGTGTAGTTGGTGAACAGCACAAAGGGCTGGAAATGTTCAACCGGCGTGCCCGTGTAATGACGCAGTCGCGCCAGCGAAAAATCCACGCGTCGGGCATCGAAGTGAGACAGCGGAGAAAATTCCGCCGGATGAAAAATCCCGTCCGCCGTTTCGTCACCAATCTGCGACAATTCAGTGGTGGGGAAATGGCGCGTTAATCCGGCGCTCATCGAGCGATCCAACGTCAGTTCTGAACCGTCAATCACATAGGGATAGGGGATTTCATGCTGCGATGGCTCAACGGAGATATGCGCATCATAATCCTGATACAGCAGCGTGAGCTGTTCTTCAAGATAAGGACGAAAGAGCGACGGACGGGTAATGGTGGTGGTATAGCAACCCGCATGGGTAAAACGGCCATAGGCGCGCGTTTTTGGCGGATTAGTGGCGCTGCCATCCCAGGTGACACGAAGTGACGGGTAGACAAAAAGACCGTTCTGGCGGGCGATTACGTCAGGGAGGGTCCCTGTTTCAATATACTTACCAATGGCGCTACGCAGTGATTTAACCGACTGTTCGTACAGCGCGTCCAGTTTATCCAGTGCCTGAGCCGGGGTCAGGCTGGCGCCCTTATTGTTCATGTCTGTCTCCTTGTTCCACAGATATACCGCTCTCCCGATAGTATGTCACAGGAATGTGAAACAAAAGTCAGACGTTAAGGAAGATGGTGCGAAGACCGGATGGCCCTCGCACCGGGGGTTTAACCGTGCTGCTTATCCCGCATCAACAGCGCGGTAGTGGCGGAGATAAGACAACCCGCCATCAGATAAATAGCTACGCTGTGCCAGTCTCCGCCTGAAAATGTTACCAGTGCCGCCGCAATAAAGGGGGTAAAACCGCCGCCAACCACGCTGGCCACCTGATAACCAACGCCTGCGCCGCTATAGCGATAGCTTGCGCCAAATAAACCGGTAAACATAGGCTGCTGCACGCAGACCACCATATCGTGTGCAATGTTGGCCAGCATAATCGCGAAGAAAACGATCCAGAAAATAGACTGGGCCTCCAGCGCCATAAAGAATGGGAAGGCGCTTAGCGTCCCGACCAGTGCCCCGGTAATGTAGACGCGACGACGACCAAAGCGGTCAGCAAGCCACGCAAAGCAGGGGATGGTCAGACAGCTCAGCCCGCCGACCAGCAATCCGATATTCAGAAACAGCTCGCGTGGCAGGCCGAGGTTTTGTGTCGAGTAGTTAAGAGCAAATGCGGTGACGATATACATCGTCAGCAGTTCACACAGGCGCAGGGCGATAATTTTTAAGAATGCGCCCGGATGTCGGATTAAAGCCTCAATGACCGGAAGCCGCTTTTTCTCGGGCTGTGGCGCCTGTTGCTGCTGTTCGAACTCGGCCGATTCATCCATTCTGTTACGCATCCACAACGCGCCTAATACCAGCACGATGCTGAACAAGAACGGAATACGCCAGCCCCAACTGAGGAACTGCTCATCGGTAGTTTGAGAGCTAATCAGCGAGACCAGGCCGGTAGAAAGCAGCAGACCGACGCCGTACCCGACCTGTACACCGCTGCTATAAAAGGCTTTTTTATTTTTCGGCGCGCTTTCGACGGAGAGCAACGCGGCTCCGCCCCATTCACCGCCCACGGCGAAGCCCTGAATGGCGCGCAGCGTCACCAGTAGAACAGGGGCCCACCAGCCAATGGTGTCAAAGGAAGGAATAATGCCGATCAGCGCCGTGGCGATCCCCATCATCCAGACGGTGAGCATCAGCATACGTTTACGCCCAAGAAGATCGCCGAAGTGGCCGAAGATGACCCCGCCTAGCGGGCGGAACAGAAATCCGACGCCAAAGGTAGCGAAGGCGGCAAGTGTTCCCATCGCCGGACTGACCTGCGGAAAGAACTCGCGGTTAAAGACTAACGCAGCGGTGATGCCATAGAGCAGAAAATCATACCAGTCGACCACGGCGCCCGCGAAACTGCCAAGCGCAGCGCGTCGGGCACGGTTGAGCGAAGAGGCGTCCTGTTGGGGACCCGTGGAGGTGAGGGTGGAATCCATAGTTATCCTGTCTGTACTGTCTTTTAATTATTAGTATTTGAGTTGGGTTACGCACATTGCAGCCGATAGATTACCGGACGTTATGAGATTACCGCGACAGGCATGAAGAGGAAACGATTATATCCCTCGCAGAGGGCAACATGAATAATTAGACGAATGAGAAAATTGAAAAGCAAAAAGCCTGCTCGAAAGCAGGCTTTTCTGAATTTGGCTCCTCTGACTGGACTCGAACCAGTGACATACGGATTAACAGTCCGCCGTTCTACCGACTGAACTACAGAGGAATCGTGTGAACGAGGCGCATATTAGCGAGGGCGATGAGGGTTGTCAAAGGACGAAATACAATTGTGCGTTCGTTTGCTGACAAAATCAGCAAAGCGGCGAACTTTCCGTCTTTTTATGCTTTTGCCCCATTCTGGTGCGCTTCTACCTTTTCCAGGGCAGCCACAGTTATCTGTATAAGCGTACAAAAAATGTCGTTCTTCACTTTGCTCCTTACCTGACGCGGCGTCAGCGTAAAACGCCGCTGCAGACGAAACTGGCAAGTATCTTGCAATCCTGATTCACATGACTGCCAGCACGGGTTCTGGTATTCCGACAGGAGGCAAAATGAACTTCAGACGACTGAAATATTTCGTAAAAATCGTCGATATTGGTAGCCTGACCCAGGCAGCGGAAGTGTTGCACATCGCGCAACCCGCGCTGAGCCAGCAGGTCGCCACGCTGGAAGGCGAACTGGATCAGCAATTGCTGATTCGTACCAAGCGCGGCGTCACGCCCACGGAAGCGGGGAAAGTGCTGTATACCCACGCCCGAACAATTTTACGTCAGTGTGAACAGGCGCAACTTGCGGTCAATAATGTTGGTCAGACTCTGAGTGGTCAGGTTTCTATTGGCCTGGCACCGGGTACGGCGGCATCATCCATCACTATGCCACTGTTACAAACAGTACGTGCCGAACTGCCCGATGTACTGGTCTATTTGCATGAAAACAGTGGGGCAGTGCTAAATGACAAGCTTCTCAGCGGACAATTAGACATGGCAGTGCTCTATGAGCGCTCGCCCGTGGCGGGCATAAGTTGTCAGCCGTTGCTGAAGGAGGATCTTTTCCTGGTGGGGACGCGTGATTGTCCAGGCCAAAGCGTCGATTTAGCCGCAGTGGCGCAGATGAATCTGTTTTTGCCGCGGGATTACAGTGCGGTGCGTTTGCGGGTGGATGAGGCTTTTTCGCTACGTCGCTTAACGGCCAAAGTCATTGGTGAAATCGAGTCTATCTCGACCTTAACGGCTGCCATTGCCAGCGGTATGGGCGTCACCGTGTTACCCGAATCGGCAGCCCGCGCATTGTGCAATGCAGCAAATGGCTGGATGGCGCGGATTACCACCCCATCAATGAATCTGCCGCTCTCGTTGAATGTGTCGGCCATGGGGAGCTTGTCGCCACAAGCGCAGGCAGTCAAGGAGATCCTGTTGTCGCTGGTTAGCCGACCGATGCTGGAAAACCGTGAGCTGCAGCTGGTGAGCTAAAGCTTATTCCCAAGAGGAATAAGATGCAGGTTTTTATTATTTGTTATGCCGGGCATCAGACTTTAACAATAGCGTAATGTCTGATGTGCCCGGAGCGAAAAGTGAATTTCCAGCAACTTAAAATAATCCGCGAGGCGGCCCGTCAGGATTACAACCTGACGGAAGTCGCGAATATATTGTATACCTCGCAGTCGGGTGTCAGCCGACATATTCGTGAACTTGAAGATGAACTTGGCATCGAAATATTTATTCGTCGCGGGAAACGCCTGCTGGGCATGACCGAACCGGGTAAAGCCTTACTGGGCATTGCCGAACGTATTCTGAATGAGGCCAGCAACGTCCGGCGTCTGGCGGATCTGTTTACCAATGACACGTCAGGTGTTCTGACGATAGCCACCACGCATACCCAGGCGCGCTATAGCCTACCCGCAGTGATTAAAGCTTTTCGTGAGCTTTTCCCGGAAGTGCGTCTGGAACTGATTCAGGGCACGCCACAGGAGATCGAAGCGTTGTTGCAAAATGGCGGAGCAGATATTGGGATTGCCAGTGAACGTCTGAGTAGCGATCCACTGCTGGTGGCTTTTCCCTGGTTTCGTTGGCACCACAGTCTGCTCGTTCCGCACGACCATCCACTCGTCAAGACATCGCCTTTAACGCTGGAATCCATCGCCCATTGGCCGTTAATTACTTATCGACAGGGAATTACGGGACGTTCGCGTATTGATGAAGCGTTTGCCCGAAAAGGATTAGTGCCGGATATCATACTCAGCGCCCAGGATTCGGATGTGATTAAAACTTATGTGGCGTTGGGACTGGGTATTGGGCTGGTGGCAGAGCAATCCAGTGGCGAGCAGGAGGAGGGCAGTTTGACCCGTCTGGATACCCGGCATTTATTTGATGCCAACACCGTCTGGCTGGGGTTGAAACGAGGACAACTACAGCGCAACTATGTCTGGCGATTTATCGAGCTATGCAACGCAGGGTTATCCGTGGATGAAATCAAACGCCAGGCAATGGAGCCCGATGAAACCGTGATTGATTATCAGATATAAAGCGGGCTTTTCAATATCAATTACGTTGACACTGGCGCTCTTTTAAGTGCGCCAGTCTTCCACTGACTCTGCGGCCTGCATTGCGCCGTTGTCGGTAGCGAAAAATTAAGCCTCGGTAATAAATGAGACAAAGCGATTAAGCACCCGGCTGACTTCTCGGTTTTTAAGCCATATCATCATAGTGTTCACGTTACCTATCTGTGGGGTAATCGTATGGCTACGGATAGGGAAATTATGTTCATACTGTCTGACTACGCTCTCTGGCAACAGGGCAATCCCCATTCCGGCACTCACGCAGCCAAGGATCGCCTGAAAAGAGCCGAACTCCAGGGGATCGGCATAATCGACTCCCTGCAGCCGCAGCCATTGTCCCAGACGGGAGCGATAGTTACACCCCTTAACAAAGACCAGCGGTCTTGTCACTTTGAGGTCCGCGCCGGTAATGACATTCCGGTGCTCTGCCGCCGTCACCAGTACCAGCGTTTCCTGACATAAAATGTGCAATTGCAGAGGCGAATTTTCCGTGTGCAGTGCCTGATGATCGGCAACGAAAGCGATTTCCAGTTCATTGTTCAGGATGTGCTGCACCAGTACCTCCGTGGGGGAGGTTTTCAGGTTTAGCTCAACGGAAGGCATTTCGCGGTGGAAATTCGCCAGTATTGAGGGCAGACGTACCGCAGCGGTCGTTTCCATTGCGCCGATGCGTAACGGTCCCGCCACTTTTGTTCCATGCATGGACAATTCCGCTTCGTGTAACAGGGCCAGAATTTTGTTGGCATAGCGAAGAAGAAGCTCACCTTCAGGGGTGATGTAGAGCCGATTTTTCTCACGGACAAACAGAGATACGTCAAGGCTGGCTTCCAGCTGTTTGAGACGGGTTGTGACATTCGATGAAACGCAGTGCAGACTACGCGCAGCAGCAGATATGGAACCCGTTTCCGCAACCGTTTTAAACAAGTTAAGCGAGGTACTGTTCATAGAAGGCATTACCTAAAGTGAATGTTTTCGTCATTTTTATTAACTTTTTATTATCATTTCCTTATGTAAGATAACAATCAAACTTAATTCGTCTTTTGAGGCCAAAAAATGGATATCGATCACAGTGCTGTTGGCCATCGTCAGCTGAGTACTGCTGTATTTGGTATGATCGTCTTGACCTTAGGAATGGGAATTGGGCGTTTTTTATATACCCCTATGCTTCCCGTTATGCTTCATGAAGGGCTTTTTACCTTTTCGCAATTATCCTTAATTGCCAGCGCAAACTATGCAGGTTACCTCGTCGGCAGTCTCCTTTTCTCCTTTGGTATTTTCAACGCAGTCAATAAGTTAAGAATGCTGTTACTGGCTTCAGCGTTATTCACAGCCCTGCTGATTTTTTTGATGGCACAAGTGACTCAGCCTGAAATTATTCTGTTAATCAGATTCCTTGCGGGTGTGGCAAGCGCGGGAATGATGATATTTGGTTCAATGCTGGTGCTCCAGCATACCCATAATCCTTTTGTTATCGCCTCACTGTTTTCAGGCGTAGGAATAGGCATTTTTATCGGTAATGAATATGTCATTGCTGGCGTGTCTTACGCGTTAGATTCACGCTTGTTGTGGATTGGTGCTTCCATACTTTCAACGATATTTTTCGTCATCCTGGTAATTTTATTGCCGAAAGATAAGCATATGATCCCCCCGGTAAAAGCAGTCGTAAGTGCGGAACCTGAAATCCAGTGGTGGAATTTAGCCTTACTGTATGGTCTGGCCGGATTCGGCTATATCATTGTCGCTACATATTTACCGTTAATGGCCCGGGGGGTTGGCAACACCTTTTTAGCCGACCATATCTGGTCCATTGTCGGTCTTGCCGTTATTCCTGGATGCTATGGCTGGTTATGGGCCGCGCGCAAGTGGAATATATTATCCTGCCTAAGTATTAACTTAATTGTTCAGGCGATTTGCGTAGTCATGGCCATATTTATTAACTCACCACTGCTACTAACCATTAGCTGTATTGGTTTTGGCGGCACATTCATGGGGACAAGTTCTTTGGTCATGCCGCTGGCAAGAAAAATAAGGGCACCAAAAAAGATTAACCTTCTTGGCCTCGTTACGCTGACTTATGGGGTCGGGCAGATCGTCGGTCCATTAATTGTCAGTGCCTTCCAGAGCAATAAAAATGGAATGACCTATTCCATATTATTGGGTGCAGCCTCGTTATTTACCGCAGCAGGGATTAGCTATTTACAATACAGTAAAGTTAAATATTCAGACAGTTGGAGCAAAGAATGAAAAAAATGACAGTGGCTATACTGGGTATGGGACCGCGTGGTTTAAGTATTCTGGAAAGGATTTGTGCCCTGCATACAGAGTATGCGATTAATGAACATATGCAGATCATTATTATTGATAAAAATGCCATGGGTGTGGGAGCGCATAGTTTGTCTCAGCCCGATCATTTATTAGTTAATACTGTTGCCTGTCAAATAACATTGTTTGGTGATGCGACCGTAAAAAATGCCGGCCCTTTTCGCCCAGGTCCATGTTTTCATCAATGGGCTAACAATCAGGGTTATCGCAAAGTGGGTGATCGCTATATAAAAAGCGAAACAGGTTTAGCTATTGATGCAAATGATTACTTGCCTCGTCGCTTATTGGGAGAATATTTGAATTGGGCGTATGAGAGAATACTAAAAAATCTGCCAGCCAGTCTGACGGTAACGCAAGTAAATCAGCAGGCAACTAATCTTTTTATTCAGCAAGATAAACGATCAGCCATTGTTTTAGAAGATAATCAGAGGATTGTTGCTGACTTTGTTTATCTGACAACCGGCCATGGCGACAATATGAAAACGTTGGAAGATCATTATGTCGAAAAATTTATTGCCAGCAGCAATAAGCAAAATGAACTGCTGGAATATTATTCCACGCCTTATCCGGTTGATAGGTTAAATAACATCCACTCCCGAGCTAAGGTTATCGTCCAGGGCATTGGGTTGACAGCTTATGATGTTATTTCTCAATTAACGCTGGGACGTGGTGGTCGGTTTGTGACCGACAATGGGATGCTTCGCTATCACCCTGGTGGCAATGAACCTGATATTTTTATTTATTCCAGACAGGCTCTCCCTTTCAGTAGTCGCGGCATGAATCAAAAAGGTATTTCCGGTCAATACCGACCACGATTCTTAACTTCAGCCGCAATTAATGAATTTCGTGTCCAGAATTTAATTAATAATGCCACATCAAAAATAAACTTCATCGAACAAATTTTCCCGTTGCTGCATAAAGAAATGTGCTACGTCTATCGATCTACCCTGGAGGGGAAGTGGCAGGAACCCACGACATATGTTGCTGATGTGCATGATGCTGCGGTTATCGATAGCATACTTTATCCTCATCGCAATCAGGAACATGCCTCCCTGGAAGAATATAGCCAATGGTTTATTGATTTTTTACGCGATGACTTGCATGAGTCTGACAAAGGCAACGTCAAGGGCCCAGTGAAAGCGGCGACCGACATTATTCGTGACGTAAGAGATATTTTGCGAGGGGCTATCGATAATTGCGGACTTGACGCGAAATCGCATCAATACTTCATTGAGCAGATCAATCCTGTCTTTAATCGTATTGCTGTAGGTCCGCCGAAACTGCGTAATGAACAACTGTTGGCATTAATGCATGCCAACATAGTTCGTCTGGCAGGAGGAAAGGATCCCCGGTTAATGATGAATGAATATGAGGGTAAGTTCGAGGTTCATTCTGAATTTAAAGATGAGAGTAGCGTAGTGAAAGCTGATGTGTTGATAAAAGCCAAAATTGCTAACTTTTCGCCGCTGCACGACGTTTCAACGTTGATGAGGAATATGACTATCAACGGCATTGTGCGTCCCTTTATGAACGAAGGTTATCATCCAGGCGGGCTGGATATTGATATCAATCAGCATCCGATTAACTGCCTTGGGGAAACACAAGAATCGATTTGGGTGTTAGGCAATCCAGCGGAAGGGGCTAATTTTTACACTTACGTATTGCCCCGACCCCTTGTCAATTCGAGGTTCCTGGTCGATGCCGGGCGCTGTGTAACCGATATGTATCAACAATTGCACCATCGCAATGTTCAGCATGAGGTTGTCATTAATGCAGAATGAGCAAATCCAGACGCACGGTAATCTCTGGCAAAATCTGCAATCCTCAATGATTGTGATCTCATTGGGTGTTTTCCTTGCATCCTGTGTGCTTGCCGGTAAATATCCCGTGATGTCTGCTTTTGCACTCGTTGCGTCAATATTGTATATCCTGTCAACTTTTTCATTCTGGTGGAAAAAATCATCGGCAAGAAGTGGGATCCTCATTTTTATCGCTTCGATGATTTTTCTACTGACAGCAAACAAGAGTAGGGAACTTAACCTCCTCGCTGTTTTTGTACGATATTCAGACGTCATGCTCTTGCTGGTGGGGATGGCATTACTCCGGCAGGTGATGAACGCGATAAATTTTAACGCTGCGCTGGGGGCATATTTACTGCAGAAAAAACCGTCTCGAGTCACATTGTCCATTACGTTGCTGACCGCTTTTTTAACCTGGCCAATGAGCCTTGGGGCCATTCCACTCCTGCTTGATAGCCTGAAAAAAGTGGTTCAACCGAAGTTTAACCTGGCGAAGATTGTCACTCGTACGGTATGTATCACGATGGTTTTAATGCCGACGACTATCGGTGCGGCGGCGGTATGGGCAGCTATGCCGGATATCCCTCATGTTCCGGCGATGCTGGTCGGCATTCCCCTGTTTTTATTCAGTATCCTGTTAAACCAGAAATCGCGTGTCCAACTGGTTGCCGAAGATAGTCATACGGTTTCTGACCGCGGCAATATGACCTCGATTCTTGCTTTTATCGGCTTGTTTTGGGGAAGCTTTATTCTATCGTTGAGCGTGCTGGGGTTGAATCCTTTGCAGAGCATCACCTTCACGGCGGTTGTTCTTTTTATCGTCAGCCATTTTGCGAATCGCAAAAAGCAGTGGGCGCAACAACTGTCTGAATCTGCTCAGGGGATCTCCGGCGAAGTGGTATTACTCCTGGCATGCAGCCTGTTAACATCGGTATGTATGATGTTGTTTGCAAACATCCCGCAAGGCATTACAGCGTTTGTTAGCGGTCTTACAACTTTTCAGTGCTATGCCATTATTTTATTTGTTCTGCCCTTGCCTGGTATTCTCGGTATTCATCCCCTAATTATATTTAGCGTGTCGTGGTCGATTTTTTCCGACTATCTTTCCGGCAGCGTGGTGGATTATCAGATTTGGATTTGCCTTTTTATTGCTACGCAACTGCTATCTCCGGTATCGATAAACGCAATTTTTGCTGCCAACAGCCTTAATGTTTCTCCCGGCAGAACCAGTTTCCAGATGCATTATGGTTATGTTCTGCTGTTTAACCTGTTTGCGCTTAGCTACCTCGGCGCATTATCCACAATCATTTAGTTTACAGGAGTTGTTATGCCCTACGTAAATATTAAGATCACTAAAGAAGGTGTGACCGATAAACAAAAGAAACAGCTGATGGAAGGTGCGACTCAGCTACTGGTGGATGTGCTTAATAAAAACCCTGCTACAACCATTGTGGTTATTGACGAAGTCGATACCGATAACTGGGGGATTGGCGGCGTACCGGTGACCGAGTTGCGTAAAAAAAGTCAGTAATAGTGAATGTGATGGCGGGGAACGTGCGTTCCTCGCCTGATATCCGCAGTCATCGTATTTTGCCTGGATGCAGGTAATGATATTGGCCCTTGCCGGTGTCATAAGTTGAGAAAAATAACCAACATACATTATTGTCTCTTTTCTGAGGATGTCATATATGCATGCTTATCATCATATACGTTTGGGTAATACCTCGATTAATGTTAAAAAAAGCTTTGATGAGTTGCTACCTGATCCCTGGCTTAAAGCTGAAGATGGAAAATTTCGTTTTCGAAGTTATCTTCAGGCAAAAGCAGGGTACGAAAAATATTTTAGTTTGTGCGAGGCCGGAGTTTTCTTTCAGTCTGAAAAACTTAATACGTATTCAGGTGGTATCAGCAGAAAGTATCCAGAAATAAAACAGGATGTTGCCGAAGAAATTATGAATCTGGTATTTAGCAAATTACTGCCATTGCTACCGAAGGATAACTATAACGTTGGTATTCATCAAATAAGAATTACAACCCATGATCGACAGCCGGGCTATCCTGCTCCGGAAGGTATACATCAGGATGGCTTTAAGTTCATTGCCGTCTATTGCAGCGAAATGGAAAATATCGCCGGTGGCGATACTACGTTAATCCCTCATCACGACGGCGGAAATGACGCAACAACCTTCAAAATTCTGGCGGGGGAGGCGATCATTTTCAATGATGTTAATTATCTGCATTATACCGCACCTATCGTACCGCTGTTGCCCGGGAAAGGATTTCGGGATGTGTTTGTCATTACGTTTGATATCGAGAGTGAAAAATAATGAACATCTTACTGTGCCCACCCAAAATTCTTTTACAACACTCGCCAAACGCCTGGCATGAACTCCAGCAATCAACGCCGTTAGTGATAGCCACCTGCGCCAGTCAAAAAGCGGCGATTTTGCAACATATGGGGAATGATTTTACCTTTCTGTTTTATGAAAACTTTAACGATAATCCCTTGGTAGAACTGGATATTTATCATTATGCACGTTCGAACAACGCCAGCGGTATTTACTTCCTGGCTGAAATTGATGTGCTCAGGGCGGCTAGGATCAGCGATCGTTTAGGTTTAACGCAGGGGCGTGAGAATGCGGCGATCCTGTTTCGCGATAAGTTTCTGATGAAATCCCGTGTGCAGCAATATCAGTTACCGATTCCAGCAATGGCTCGCGTGGGAAATGCGACGGCAATGGCCTCATTTATTGCGCAACACGGATATCCCTGCGTGATAAAACCAAATGATGGACGTGGATCTCTGGGGGTGGTGGTTTTAAAAAATGAAGGTCAGTTATTTAAATATCTGGCGCAGATGAAATCCTCTGAATACCATAATCTGTTAATCGAGAAGTTTATTGAAGGTGAGGCTTATCAGATCAACGCGTTGTATCTGCAGGGGAAACCCATATTTATTTCCGCCTCTCGGGCCACGGTATCTTGTCTTGATTTTCTATCAGGGCAAACCTTAGGGCTGGTCATGGAAGATGATAATCCACTGCACCAGAAGTTGATTGACTATACAAAATACCTTGCGAAAGAAGTCTTCCCTATTGAGAAAAACACCTTACTTCATCTTGAGGTATTTGTGGATCAGGGCGGTAATATTATTTTCGGCGAGCTTGCCTGCCGGTTAGGCGGATGTTTCGTTAATGAAGAATTAGGTGCGGCGTTTGGCCTCGATCCGCGTATGACATGGCTGAAGGCCTGTCTGAACGAAACGTATCCGCGGGATTTGGCGCAAAGAATACCTGTTATCCGGGTTGGACAACTGAATGTGCCGCCTTCTCAAGGAACCTTACAGGCTATTGCGGATAAATGTCCGTTACCTTTTGTGATCAATTATCGGGCTACAGGTGTTGTCGGACGTCATTACGATGTGATGAAACTGACGAATGGTGAGATTGTCAGTGCCATTGTTGAAGGTGATTCCAGTCGTGAAATTGAGGAACATCTTGCGATGCTAACGCAATGGGTGATCGATAATACGCATTGGGTTAAAGATACGGTGCACTGAATATATTCATGACGGTGCCGGCGAAAACTATTGTTATCTGAACAACCGGCCTGGAGAGGTACTGGATGAGAGTATTGGCAGGTATTATCCTCTGTTTTCTCGTCGGGCAGGGATTCACTTTCTGTAACGTTCCGCTGGGCATGATGTTTGGTGCCCTTTTTACCGTGCTTATGCTCAAACGTATTGGGTTCTCCGTATCCTCAATGCCGGGGAGTATCACGGTTATCCAGCTTTCTCTCGGAATCTCGATAGGGATTATGTTCAGAGATTTTTCATATGGCGAGCATCGGCAGATAAGCCTTTTGTTTGCTTTGTTATTACTCTGCTTATCTTTACAATTTACCTTGAGTTACTTCTGGTGTGTGCGGCGGTTAGGCTGGAGTAAAGAAGAGGCGCTTTTAGGTGCGGTGCCAGGAGCGATGGCGGCGGTACTGGCGTTAGCCTCCCATATTAAGACGCCGCCACAAAAGATTGTGATCTCGCATTCTCTGCGTCTCATTACCCTGACGTTTCTGGCCGGGTATATCACGCGTGGTGCATCTGCAGATATTCTGGCAGCGACTCCAGCCGTTTTTTTCTCCGGGCACAATCTGCTCTGGCTGACCGGAATGGTATTAGCAGGATATATTGCGGGGAAGTTTCTGGAGCGCTTACATTTCCCGGCACCCTTTATGATAACCTCGCTGGTTTGCGCGGCGGCATTGCACCCTTTATCTTCACAACCACTAATTTTTCCCGATCTCTTTAACCAGATTAGCATGGTGTTGATGGGGATCTTGCTGGGGCATCATTTTACGACTTATTCGATGGCTGAATTTAGTCGTCATCTTTGGTCTTCGGTACAGCTTGTTCTGATTGGACTGGGGGTGACGATAATCATGGCATTTATCTCGGCGCGCTTGCTGGATTATCCCTTCCCGGTGTTGATGCTTTCCTGGGTTCCCGGCAGCGTGGAGTCGATGTCATTTGCCGCGCTGGCGTTAAAAGCAGATGCGAGCTTTGTTATGGCGAATCATATTATTCGTATGCTTCTCATTCATACCGTTCCAGCATTGGTTTTCTTTCGCAAAAGACAGATGAAAGTAGATTAATGTCTTCCTTGAAGAGCAAGGCATTGTTGTGGCGTTGCGGTTATTATTGCGCTTATCCGCCGCTGGCCTAAAGGTGAAGGATTGATTGCTGAAGCCTATGTATACCACTCGTCTGAAAAAGGTTGGCGGATCCATCATGCTGGCGGTGTCTCCCGCCGTGCTGAAAACGCTGGGCTGTCGACGGACAGCGAAGTGGGCATGACCATTGATGATGGCTGCCTGATTATTGAACCCCAGAAACGGCCCCGTTATTCGCTGCGACCAGCACAGAACTATAGATATGGCGGCCCGGAACGCATACCTGATGCCGTTGTCAATGAGGTGCTTGCCAGGCTGGATGCGATTCTGTATTAACACCAGAGCCGCAAAAAAGCAAAAAGCCTGCTCGAAAGCAGGCTTTTCTGAATTTGGCTCCTCTGACTGGACTCGAACCAGTGACATACGGATTAACAGTCCGCCGTTCTACCGACTGAACTACAGAGGAATCGTGTGAACGAGGCGCATATTAGCGACACCACTCAGCGATGTCAAAGCCTGAATCGATAAATTCAATCGTTTGCCGAAATATTCCCCATTTCGCCGATTATCCAGGCGCAACAGGTTGTTTTATGCACTTTTCCTGTTCGGGACGCGGGTATTTCCATAACCAGCGGCCGGTCACCATACGCCAGTAAAATAATGCGGCGCGTACGGCCCAGTCGAAGAACATCCCTAACCAGACGCCGACTACGCCCCATCCTAAAACGATCCCCAGGGTGTAACCTACCACAACGCGACAGCCCCACATGCCCAGCATAGATACCCACATTGCGAAACGGGCATCGCGTGCGCCCTTAAACCCAGCAGGTAATACCCAAGAGGCTGCCCATATCGGCATAAATGCCGCATTGAGCCAAATCAGAATGACTATGACCTCTTTTACGTCCTGATCCTGGGTATAAAACGAGGCCATTACGCCAGCAAAAGGGGCGGTTAGCCAGGCAATGGCAGTTAAACCAATGGTCGACAGCCAGAATACATGCCGTAACTGAATTTCGGCTTGGGCAATCTGGCCGTTTCCCAAACGCCTGCCGGTGATGATTGTCGACGCAGAGCCTAAAGCATTTCCCGGTAGGTTGATGAGCGCGGCGATAGAAAATGCAATGAAGTTTCCGGCAATTACGCTGGTGCCCATCCCTGAGACAAACATCTGCGTTAACAGTTTACCGCCATTAAACAGCACTGACTCGATGCTGGCTGGAATACCGATCCCCATCACCTCCCAGATAATGGCGAGGTTGAGTGGCTTAAAATAACTTTTGAAAGTGATACGTAACGCCGGATTAAAACCAATCATCAGTACCCAAATAATAGCGATCGCACCTATGTAGCGTGAAATGGTTAGTCCGAGGCCGGCCCCCACGAATCCCAGTCCTTGCCAGGAAAAAATCCCGTAGATCAGGATACTGCTGATGACGATATTCAGAATATTCATGCCGCCATTAATCAACAGCGGTATTTTGGTATTGCCCGCACCGCGTAGGGCACCACTACCAATTAACGCAATAGCTGCCGCCGGGTAGCTGAGCACAGTTAGCTCCAGATAGGTAAGTGCCAAAGCCTTAACGTCTGGCGTTGCTTCACCTGCGACAACGTCAATAATCTGTTGACCAAAATAGTGAATGACTGCAGCCAGCACGGTTGCAAAAATCGTCATGATCACCAGCGATTGTCTGGCAGCAGCTCTGGCCCTGCGACGATCTCGTTTTCCCAAGCTAAAGGCGACTACCACCGTGGTACCCAGATCGATGGCGGCGAAAAATGCCATGATAACCATATTGAAACTGTCGGCGAGACCGACACCTGCCATCGCTTCTTTTCCCAACCAGCTCACCAGGAAGGTACTCAGGACACCCATCAACAGCACACAGGTGTTTTCCAGAAAAATAGGGACCGCAAGCGGAGTGATTTCGCGCCAAAAGAGAACTTTATAACTCTTGCGTTTGGCATACCAGGGCGTGCGGGAAGCGACCTGACGTAAGGCAGCGGAGACGTTCAAAGTGGACCTTAAAGAAGAAAGTTGAAACCTCATTTCAAATGATGAGGGAGAATCCAAAAAGCTGCAAAGTTTTTTCCATTTAAAATGTCTGCAAATGCAACAAACTGTCGAGAGAAGCATCAATTGAGCGTTATTCAGGAAAATGGGGTTTGACAAAAAAAATTTCGCCGCTAAGATTAGCCTCCACAACGATTCCTCTGTAGTTCAGTCGGTAGAACGGCGGACTGTTAATCCGTATGTCACTGGTTCGAGTCCAGTCAGAGGAGCCAAATTTAAAAAGCCTGCTTAGGAAACTAAGCGGGCTTTTTTTGCTTTTGTTTGGCTGCCAGGCGCAGTTACCTGGCGAGCTGCTTTTTGAGTTGAGTTATACAGTGTTGTTTTTCCACACTGAGTACCGGCGATTAGCACGCCAGTTGATTGCTCCACGTAATCCCTCTCTATGGGAGAATCATTGAGATTCTCTATAACCACTAACATTCCATACGCATACAGATGATACGGCACAAATGAAGCATCGTTTCAGTACTATGCTTAAGCGATAGCATAGGGAAATGGTTATAAGAGCGGCGCTGACCAGGGTTTTTGCTTAAAAAATCGAGGGTTAAAGTTGAAAGAGCGTGAGTAACTCGCTCATACTCTATACTCGCAGTGTTACCCGGCGTAGCATGGCATAACGCTTGGGCTGTTAATGAAAAAGGAAAACGTCGTGGCAGAAGAAACTATATTCAGCAAAATTATCCGTCGTGAAATTCCATCGGATATCGTGTACCAGGATGAACTGGTCACAGCGTTTCGTGATATTTCCCCTCAGGCACCTACGCATATTCTGATCATCCCTAATATCCTGATCCCCACCGTCAACGATGTGACGGCAGAACATGAGCAGGCGCTGGGCCGAATGATTACCGTTGCGGCGAAAATCGCGGAGCAGGAAGGTATTGCTGCGGATGGATACCGTTTAATCATGAATACCAATCGTCACGGCGGCCAGGAGGTGTATCACATTCATATGCACCTGTTGGGTGGACGTGCGCTTGGTCCAATGCTCGCACATAAAGGTCTTTAAGCATGACCAGAGGATGCATTGCACTTTCACTGGGCTTGCTGTTGCTGGCAGGCTGTCGCTCACACCCCGAAATTCCGGTCAGTGATGAACAGTCTCTGGTGATGGAATCAACGATTCTGGCGGCGGGCATAACCGCAGAACAGCCCGTGTTAACAACATCTGATATTCAGGCCTCAGCATCCTCGCGACTCTATAACGAAAGACAAGAATCCGTCACCGTGCATTATCGGTTTTACTGGTATGACGCCAGAGGGTTGGAGATGCATCCTCTGGAAGCGCCACGCAGCGTGACTATCCCGGCTCATTCGTCGGTCACACTGTACGGCAGCGCCAATTATCTGGGGGCGCACAAGGTTAGACTTTATCTATATTTGTAAGGGGTGAATCTTGATGATCAAAATGAATCGCTACGCATTGCTTGCCGCGCTGGCGATGTTTCTTTCTGGGTGTGTGGCTCAACGTGAACCCGCGCCGGTAGAGGAAGTGAAGCCGGTACCGGAACAGCCCGCGCAGCCGCAACAGCCAGTACCAGTAGTACCAACGGTGCCAAGTATACCGCAGCAGCCGGGTCCGATCGAACACGAGGATCAAACGGCGCAGCCAACACCGCGCCAACGTCACTACGACTGGAACAGCGCAATGCAGCCGATGGTAGGTAAAATGCTGCAGGCCGATGGTGTCAAAGCGGGTGGTGTTCTGCTGGTTGATAGCGTGAATAATCGTACCAACGGCTCGTTGAACGCTGGCGAAGCGACTGAAACCTTACGTAACGCGCTGGCGAATAACGGCAAATTTACCCTGGTTTCCGCCCAGCAACTGGCTGTCGCCAAGCAGCAGTTAGGTCTGTCGCCGAACGATAGCCTTGGAACGCGCAGCAAAGCGATTGGTATTGCCCGTAACGTTGGTGCGCAGTATGTGCTCTACTCCAGCGCATCTGGCAACGTCAATTCGCCGGCACTGCAAATGCAATTAATGCTGGTACAAACTGGCGAGATAATCTGGTCAGGTAAAGGTGCCGTTCAGCAACAATAACAGACTGACGCGCGATGAAGTGCTGTCGCGCTACTTTCCGCAGTATCATCCCGTCGTAGCCAGCCACCACGGCCTGAGCGGCGGGAGCTGCATTATCGAATATCAGACCCACCGTTTAGTGCTGCGCTGTCATCACGACCCCGACGCGCCGGAATCGCATTTTCTGCGCCAATATCATGCCTTAAAACACCTACCGGAAAATCTTGCGCCCCGACCTCGTTTTTATACGCGTGGCTGGATGGCAGTCGACTTTTTTCAGGGTAAGGTAGAATCCAGATTACCGGACGCCGACGAACTTGCTGACTTATTGTATTATCTGCATCAGCAACCCCGACTGGGCTGGCGAATCAGTCTGCTGCCGTTACTCGAACAGTACTGGCAGTGCGGTGATCCGGCGCGTCGTACACCACATTGGTTACGAGCGCTGAAGCGGCTAAGAAAAAGCGGCGAGCCCCGACCTTTGCGGCTGGGGCCGCTGCATATGGATGTCCACGGTGACAACATCGTGCGCGGGGCGTCAGGGTTGCGGCTGATTGACTGGGAATATGCCGGAGACGGCGATATCGCCCTCGAGCTGGCGGCGGTGTGGGTCAGTGATGAACTCCAGCACCAACAGCTGGTCAGCGCCTATGGCCGACGAGCACGCATTGAGCCAACCGTTTTGTGGCGACAGGTCAGGCGATGGCGACCCTGGGTAATCATGCTAAAAGCGGGGTGGTTTGAGTATCGCTGGCGACAAACCGGCGATCAACAATTTATCAGGCTGGCCGATGAAACCTGGCGGCAGCTAACAATGAAAGGATGAGGAGAGCAGTGTGGGCCCAGTAATGTTGGATGTCGAAGGGTATGAGCTGGACGCTGAAGAGCGAGAGATTCTGGCGCATCCGCTGGTAGGTGGGTTGATTCTCTTTACCCGAAATTATCATGACCCGGAACAGTTGCGTGAGTTAGTGCGCCAGATCCGTAGCGCGTCACGTAATCATTTGGTCGTGGCGGTTGATCAGGAAGGCGGTCGCGTGCAGCGTTTTCGCGAAGGTTTTACCCGCCTGCCTGCGGCCCAATCTTTTGCCGCGCTACACGGTCTGGAAGAGGGCGGCAAACTGGCTCAGGACGCCGGCTGGCTGATGGCCAGCGAAATGATCGCCATGGATATTGATATTAGTTTTGCACCGGTTCTGGACGTGGGACATATCAGCGCAGCGATTGGCGAGCGCTCTTACCATGCCGATCCGCTGAAAGCGTTGGCGATGGCGACCCGTTTCATTGACGGTATGCATGCCGCTGGCATGAAGACCACCGGTAAACACTTCCCCGGGCATGGCGCTGTGACGGCGGATTCGCACAAAGAAACGCCAACCGATCCACGTTCAGAAGCAGAGATTCGTGCGAAGGATATGTCCGTGTTCCGGACGTTAATTACGGAAAACAAACTCGATGCCATTATGCCTGCGCACGTTATTTACAGCGATGTTGATCCGCGTCCGGCGAGTGGTTCGCCTCACTGGTTGAAGACGGTACTGCGTCAGGAGCTTGGCTTCGACGGCGTTATTTTCTCTGACGATCTGTCGATGGAAGGTGCGGCGATTATGGGAAGCTACGCCGAGCGTGGGCAGGCATCGCTGGATGCTGGTTGCGATATGATCCTGGTCTGCAATAATCGTAAGGGAGCGGTCAGTGTGTTAGATAATCTGTCGCCGATCAATGCAGAACGTGTTACACGTTTGTATCATAAAGGTTCATTTTCACGTCAGGAACTGATGGACTCGACACGCTGGAAGACGGTAAGCGCCCAGCTCAACCAGCTTCATGAGCGCTGGCAGGAAGAGAAAGCAGGTCATTAACGCACGTTTGGCGAGGATGCGATGATTATCTATTTACACGGTTTTGACTCTAATAGTCCGGGCAACCACGAGAAGGTGTTGCAGCTGCAATTTATCGACCCGGATGTCAGGCTGATTAGCTACAGTACGCGGCATCCTAAACATGATATGCAGCATCTGCTAAAAGAAGTGGACAAAATGTTGCAGCTTAATGTGGACGATCGTCCGCTGATTTGTGGCGTCGGGCTGGGGGGATATTGGGCAGAACGCATTGGTTTCCTGTGTGATATTCGTCAGGTGGTATTTAATCCTAACCTGTTCCCATATGAGAATATGGAAGGGAAAATCGACAGACCTGAAGAGTATGCTGACATTGCGACAAAATGCGTGACCAATTTTCGTGAAAAGAACCGCGATCGTTGCCTGGTGATCCTCTCTCGCCATGATGAAGCACTGAACAGTCAGCGCTCGTCAGAAGAGCTGCATCATTTTTATGAGATCGTCTGGGACGAAGAGCAGACGCATAAGTTTAAAAATATCTCCCCGCATTTGCAGCGCATTAAGGCGTTCAAGACGTTAGGTTAAGCCTGATGAGCGTCTAAAAAACCAGCTTTCGGGCTGGTTTTTTTGTCCTTAACCTTTGGGTTGTCTATCTTTTCAGCATCAAAACTTGATGCACATCAATTTTGGTATGACCAATGCACCGTTCGTGTTATTCTCACTCTCGAAGGACATTTTCATTATCGTAACTTGTTGTTAATTAAAGGCTATGCCAATAACTTTTAATTAACAATTGGTTAATAAATTTGAGGGGGTCACGTTGACTACACCATTGAAAAGGATCGTGATTGTCGGCGGCGGTGCTGGCGGACTGGAAATGGCGACGCAGCTGGGTAAAAAGCTGGGGCGTAAGAAAAAGGCCAAAATTACGCTGGTGGACAGAAACCACAGCCATTTATGGAAACCGTTACTGCATGAAGTGGCGACCGGTTCTCTGGATGAAGGTGTGGATGCGCTGAGCTATCTGGCGCATGCCCGTAACCATGGCTTCCAGTTCCAGTTGGGCTCGGTGGTTGATATCGATCGCGAAGCGAAGACCATTACTATCGCTGAGCTGCGAGATGAGAAGGGCGATCTGCTGGTTCCTGAGCGTAAAGTGCCGTATGACACGCTGGTGATGGCGCTGGGCAGTACGTCCAACGATTTCAACACGCCGGGCGTCAAAGAGAACTGTATTTTCCTTGATAACCCGCATCAGGCGCGTCGTTTCCACCAGGAGATGCTGAATCTGTTCCTCAAGTATTCCGCGAATCTGGGCGTTAACGGTAAAGTGAATATTGCCATTGTCGGCGGCGGCGCGACGGGGGTTGAACTCTCCGCGGAACTGCACAATGCGGTTAAACAGCTGCACAGTTATGGCTATAAAGGACTGACCAATGACGCGCTGAACGTTACGTTGGTTGAAGCCGGTGAGCGTATCCTGCCGGCATTGCCGCCGCGGATTTCCAGCGCCGCGCACAATGAGTTAACCAAACTGGGCGTACGCGTACTGACGCAGACGATGGTAACCAGCGCTGACGAAGGCGGGTTGCATACCAAAGATGGCGAATACATTGAGGCTGACCTGATGGTGTGGGCCGCAGGGATCAAAGCGCCAGACTTTATGAAGGATATTGGCGGTCTGGAAACTAACCGGATTAACCAACTGGTGGTTGAGCCGACGCTGCAAAGCACACGCGATCCTGACGTGTATGCGATTGGCGACTGCGCTTCCTGCGCGCGTCCGGAAGGTGGATTTGTGCCGCCGCGCGCTCAGGCTGCGCACCAGATGGCGACCTGCGCGATGAACAATATCCTGGCGCAGATGAACGGCAAGCCGTTGAAAGCGTATCAGTACAAAGATCACGGTTCTCTGGTCTCGCTTTCTAACTTCTCTACCGTCGGTAGCCTGATGGGCAACCTCACGCGCGGTTCAATGATGGTAGAAGGCCGTATTGCGCGCTTTGTCTACATTTCACTGTATCGTATGCATCAGATTGCGCTGCATGGTTACTTCAAAACCGGCCTGATGATGCTGGTCGGCAGTATTAACCGGGTGATTCGTCCGCGTCTGAAACTGCATTAATATTGACCTCAGGCGTCGGACAACGCATCCGACGCCTTCCTTCAGAGTTCTCTGAATCATCTCGTTTTATCCCTGCCTTCCGCTATTTTCATCCGTAATCTGATTGGCATTCCTTACCTTCTGTTGCAAAGTTGTTGCTAATAGCAAAAAAGGAGGAAGTCCCGTGAATAAATCAATGTTGGCGGGTATAGGGATTGGCGTAGCTGCTGCGCTGGGTGTTGCAGCGGTGGCCAGTCTTAACGTTTTCGAGCGTGGCCCACAGTATGCACAAGTTGTCTCTGCAACACCGATTAAAGAATCGGTAAAAACGCCACGTCAGGAGTGTCGGAACGTGACGGTCACGCACCGCAAGCCGGTGCAAGATGAAAACCGTATCGCGGGTTCTGTGCTGGGTGCCGTAGCTGGCGGTGTTATCGGCCATCAGTTTGGTGGCGGACGCGGTAAAGATATTGCCACCGTAGCGGGTGCATTAGGCGGCGGCTATGCCGGTAACCAGATCCAGGGTTCGATGCAAGAAAATGATACGTACACCACCACGCAGCAGCGCTGTAAAACGGTGTATGACAAATCAGAAAAAATGCTGGGCTACGACGTGACGTACAAAATTGGCGATCAGCAGGGGAAAATTCGTATGGATAAGGACCCCGGCGCGCAAATTCCGTTGGATAAGAACGGACAGTTGGTACTGAATAACAAAGCGTAAAATAGCATTATCCTGAACATTAGCCCCCCATTCGCTCAGGCTGGGGGGCTTTTTTTATCAGAAGGTTAAGGCGTAGTTCAGACCAAAGGTACGACCCCGGCCCTTGTATTCATACAGTGACGGGCTGCCATAAGTTGGGCTGTACAGCAGTGGCGCACGTTGTCCCCATAGCGTGGTGTACTCTTCATTCAGCAGGTTTTCCACGCTGAAGGTCAGCTTACCTAATGGGAGCTGGTAGCTGCCGATAAAGTCCATGGTGTTATAGCCGTCCAGCTTATTGCCGCTGGCGTCACTCAGATCAAATGTTTGCTGGCTCTGTACACGCAGCGACCACGGTTCAGGCGCCCAGCCGACCCATGCGGTTGCTTTAGATGGTGAAGCCAGAGTGACATCCCATTTCTGCCATTTACCGTTTTGTTTCACTTCGGATTTAATGACGTTGAAGTTGCCGCCCAGACTCCAGTCAGTATCGGCGATGAAATAATCTACCGCACCTTCCAGACCATAAATCCGACGATCGTCGGGCTGTACGTTTATGGTCATATCACTGCGGTTGATAACGATCGATTTATCCGAAGTGGAGTAATAAGCAGCCAGTTGCGTGCGCAGGTTATCGCCCGTGTAACGCCATCCCAGCTCGTACGAGTTAACTTTAATCCCTTCCAGGCGAGAATCCGCCACGTTGACGCTGCGCAGAAGTTGATAATGATCGCCAACCAGAGAATAGGTGCCGTTACCGTAATATTTCCCCGGATCCGGAAGCTCAACGCCTTGAGAGAAGTTAAACCAGGTTTGCTGGCGCTCAGTCAGGTGGGCGAGGATCCCGGCGTTAAACAGGAAGTTATCGTAATCGGTTTTGCCGCCCGGAATGGTATCCGCGGAGTTTGCAAGGCCCGTCGCGATTCCCTGCTGTTGGGCATAGCCAACGAAATCATCAACCCTGTTTTCGGTCCATTGATAGCGTACGCCGCCACTGAGAGTGAAGATATCGTTTATGTCATAGCTGTTTTGCAGGAAAGGCGCGAAGTTGGTGATGCTGTAACCAGGATAACGGCCGGTAGTATAAGCGGTACGGTTGTCCATGCCACCGGAGGGCAGAGAGTAAGCCAGATCGAAGAATTTCTGATTGGAATCGAAGGTTTCATGATCCGCATCGATACCCCACGTCAGTTCCCAGTCATCCATCACCTGGCTGTTGAGGGTAATTTTGGCACCGAACTGGTCGGTATCCTGCTGTGAGGCGGAGAAACTGGTGACCTTGCCTTTGCTCAGCGTAGGGAAGGGGTAGAATTTTAGCGATTCGTCGCGGTAATAGATTTGACTGACCAGGTTCTGACCAAAGAAATCTGCATCGGAATACTGCAGACTGATCAGATGGCGCTCGGTGCCGGGAATACGATCGGAGTTCAGTCCGCTGCTGGTATAAGCTTTACCGTTTCCGGTCACGGCGGACATGTTCTCGCCGAGATCCAGCCCGTAATCTTCATCCCCCTGGCTCTTGTAGTACTGGGTAACCAGTTGTAATTGACGGTTATCATCCAGCTCAATCGTCCCGGTGCCCATCACGTCCAGACGATCGGAATGCTGCAGGCCGGTTTGGGTGTTATCCAGCAGCAGAGCATCGTGGTTGCCGTCATACCAACCACCAAACCGTTGATACGCGACGGACATACGACCGGATGCACGATCGGTTCCTCCACTCACCGCGGCGGCGACGCGTTCGTCATGATCGTTACTGTTATTAAACCCGCTTTTACTGCCCAGTTCGAGTTCGACTTCACGTTCAGGCTGACCTTTTTTGGTGACGATGTTGATCAAACCGCCGGTACTTCCTCCGCCATACAAGGATGTTGCCCCTGAGATGACTTCAATATGAGCAATGTTAAACGGGTCAATGGAGTCAAGTTGACGGCTGTCGGTACGGGAGGAATTCAGACGGACACCGTCTATCAATACTACGATGGCGCGACCGCGCATGTTCATGCCGTAATTGGTTCGTCCCTGACTGCTGACATCAATTCCGGGGATTAACTGAGCAAGAACATCCTTGAACTCTTTACCACCCTGAACTTGCTGTTCAATTTCGCTTCCTTCAATAACCCAAGTCGTTTGCGCCATTTCTGCCACGGTGCGTTGGCTGCGGTTAGCGCTGACGATGAGATTCTCTTCCTCCGCTGCGATAGCCGGTAGGGTTAAGGATAATAAGAGCGGATTGAGCACCCAGAGACGCTTATGCATTTGTATTCCTTTTAAAAAAGTCGGTCTGTTTTTGTTATTGCGGTAGAGAAACCGATAGTTACATTGGGAAACAGGTGTTAAAACAAATGCGAATATTGCTGATAATAATTGTCGTTATCAATACATTTTTTAAAAAAGATCTGCTAATGCGATGAAAACAATAAGGAATGAAGGGTTATTGGTACAAAAAACCGAGGGTTTTTAGCCCCCGGCGGTGTCATCTGTTCGTGGAAGAGAGAGGAAAGGATTAAGCTTTGATGAGTTCGGGCCACAGTCGCAGGGTGGTGTGTGCGATCTGCATCAGTTTCTCAAATGACGCGCCTTCACGGGCGCTAATCGACATACCCTGTAAAATGCAGTTCAGATATTCGGCCAGCTTTTGCACGTCGCAGTGGGCCGGAATTTCGTCACGCTGCTGGCGCTGACGAAGGAACTGGGTAAGCGTCTGTTCCTGCATCGCATGGCGTGATTTCACCGTGTGTGCGATCTCGCGGGAAGAGGCCGCCAGCGTCGCGGACGTATTAATCATAAAACATCCTGCCGGAGTATCTTTACTGGTAAAGCAGGTCGCTATGGCGGTGAAATAGTCTTCCAGTGCTGACTGAAGGCTTTTTTCTTCGCAAAACAGCTGAGCTTCGTGTTTCGCCGCGAAGCGAGTTATATAGCGGTCCAGCACGGCACGAAACAACCCTTCCTTGTTGGTAAACTCCGCATACAGCGTGGGCGCTTTCGCACCCGTTGCTTCCACGAGATCGGCGAGCGATGTCGCTTCATATCCGTGCTGCCAGAAGAGTGTCATGGCCTTATCAAGCGCGGCTTCCCTGTCGAACACTTTTGGTCGGCCACGGCTTTTTTTTGCACAACCTGTCGTTTCAGTTGTCATGGCGCCGATGTACCTTTGTTGGGTTTATTGAATAATCATTATAAAAATATTCCCCCCCACACTCCAGCGGATTAGCGATAAAAATAATTTATAGCTATTAGCATGAAAAATAAGGTCTTTATCTTTTATATAACGATCATTATAAAAAAATGTTGACGTGTGACCTGGATCACATCTATGATTTACCTATCGATCGTTAAGTTAATCATTACGACACCCATTCATCTGCAAAAGGTCACTATTATGAAAAACGTAAAAACTCTGTTTGTTGCTGCTGTTCTTAGCTCACTGTCATTTGCCAGCTTCGCCGCTGTTGAAGTTCAGGCCACGCCTGCAGGTCAACAGAAAGTTGGTACGATCTCTGCAAATGCGGGGACGAACTTAGGTTCTCTGGAAGATCAACTGGCGCAGAAAGCGGATGAGATGGGCGCGAAGTCTTTCCGTATTACTTCCGTTACCGGTCCTAACACCCTTCACGGGACTGCCGTTATCTACAAATAAGATTTAACCCATCGCAATGCCACTGCGAGTTAAATAAAAAACCCCCGCGGAATAAAATCCAGCGGGGGTTTTTTTTATGGGGAATGTTTACATCGGTTGTTGAGCCACATCGTGATGACGGGTGACATCGACCGGCATGCCTGAGCGAATCTCCATCGCATGTTCCATGACGGCAGGGTCCGTTTGCGCCGCATTCTTAAAGGTCTGCATTGCGGCGTTCAACACGATCGGCAGCAGTTTCGGGTCATCATTGATCTTTTCTGACAGCGGCTGGTGCACTTCCACCAGCCGCATGCCGTTAGGTTCGACTGAGGCTTTGATCGGCGTGTTAATGATATTGACTTTGGTTCCTGGCTTCACTTGACGGAACAAGGTTTCAATATCACCGTCGCGCAGACGAATACAGCCGGAACTGACGCGCATACCGATACCAAAATCAGCATTGGTGCCGTGCAGCAGATAAACACCGCCGTATGCGGCTAAGCGAATTGCGTGATGGCCCATCGGGTTATCTGGCCCGGCAGGGACAACGGCAGGAAGATCGATGCCGTTTGCTTTATAGCGCGCGCGGATATTTGCCGTAGGCGTCCAGGTGGGATTAGCGCGTTTATCGGAAATGGTGGTTACCATGGTGGGCGTCAGCGTATCACCACCTAACTGGCCAATGCCAATAGGATATACGGTCACCGAATTTGTCCCCGGCTGGTAATAATAAAGACGCAATTCGGCGAGGTTGATGACAATACCTTCGCGCGGTGCATCCGGTAACAGGGTTTGCAATGGGATAGTCAAAACGCTGCCAGGACGAGGCACGAAAGGATCAACGCCGGGGTTGGCCTGCAGCAGCGCTAAAAAGCCGACGTTGTATTTTTTCGCAATAGCTTCGAGAGAACCGCCATTGTCTTCGACAACGTGAACGGCATTCTGTCCCACCAGACGGCTTCCCGGCGGCGGCAGCGGCCAGGTGTTTGCCTGAGCCGGAAGGGCTAACGCGAAGGTCGCTGCAAGCGTAAAAAACGCTAACCAGCGAGAGAGTTGTTTATTGTTTAACATCACCATAAATCCATTGTTTTTACGTGGTTTTTATTATGTAAAAGTAAACAAGAATTATGGCCGTTTGCTGTGTCGGGAAGTGCAGGGAAGTGCAAAGAGTTTGTAAATTCACCGGCCGGGAGCGTTATGTGCGCTCCCGGCCTGCTCACTATGCTACGGCGTTTTCTTCAAGTTGGCGCATAAACTGGCGTACCCAGTCGATTCGCGTTTTACGCTCGCTCAGATCCTGCATAAATTTCAGCCGGGTTGGACCGTCCAGACGGAAGTGCTGCGGCTGTTTTTGCAGTAAACCAATCAGCCACACCGGGTTAACGTGGTTTTTCTCTGCAAACTCAATCGTGCCGCCTTTTTCATTGCCTTCAAGCTTTCTGATGCCCAGTTTCTGCGCCTGTTGGCGTAACCGGGCAATATCCAGCAACGTACGGGCCGGGTCGGGCAGCAGACCAAAACGGTCTATCAGCTCGACCTTAATTTCTTCCAACTCGTTTTCGCCTTTCGCACTGGCAATACGTTTGTAGAACGACAGTCGCGTGTTGACATCGGGAATATAGTCATCCGGCAGCAGTGACGGCATGCGCAGTTCAACTTCGGTTTGCTGGCTGGTGAGATCTTCCAGCGACGGTTCGCGTCCCTCTTTGAGCGCATCGACAGCATTTTCCAGCAGCTCCATATACAGCGAGAAGCCGATGCTTTCCATGGAACCACTCTGATCTTCACCCAGCAGTTCCCCGGCGCCGCGAATTTCAAGGTCGTGGGTCGCCAGCGCAAAGCCAGCGCCCAAATCTTCCAGCGAGGCGATGGCTTCCAGGCGCTTTTGCGCGTCGGTGGTCATCGCTTTTGGATGCGGCGTCAGCAGCCAGGCGTACGCCTGATGGTGTGAACGTCCCACACGGCCGCGCAACTGGTGTAATTGCGCCAAACCAAAGTGATCGGCGCGTTCGATGATAATGGTGTTGGCGGTCGGGATGTCGATCCCGGTTTCGATAATAGTGGTACATACCAGAACGTTAAAGCGCTGATGGTGGAAATCGTTCATCACGCGTTCCAATTCGCGCTCGCGCATTTGACCGTGGCCGATACCAATACGCGCTTCCGGCACCAGTTCCGCTAATCTGTCAGCGGTTTTCTGGATATTTTCGACGTCGTTAAACAGATAATAAACTTGCCCCCCGCGCAGAACTTCACGCAGGATAGCCTCGCGAACCACCAGATTGTCATATTCACGCACAAAGGTTTTCACCGCCAGACGACGGGCAGGAGGCGTGGCGATGATCGACAGATCGCGCATGCCGCTCATCGCCATATTGAGCGTACGCGGAATAGGCGTTGCCGTCAGCGTCAGGATATCGACATCCGCGCGCATTGCTTTGATGCGCTCTTTATGACGAACGCCAAAACGGTGCTCTTCATCGACAATCAGCAGGCCCAGATCTTTTAGCTTCACGTCCGCTTGCAGCAGTTTGTGGGTGCCGATAAGAATATCGATTTTCCCTTCGGCCACCTGCTCCAGAATTTGCGCTTGCTCTTTGGCGCTACGGAAACGGGACAGCATTTCAATACGTACCGGCCAGTTGGCAAAGCGATCACGGAAGTTGTCGAAGTGCTGCTGAGCGAGCAGGGTAGTCGGAACCAGCACGGCCACCTGCTTGTGGTTCTCTACGGCGAGGAAGGCGGCGCGCATCGCGACTTCGGTTTTACCAAAGCCGACATCGCCACACACCAGGCGGTCCATGGCCAGCGGCTGGCACATATCGCTGAGCACCGCATTGATCGCCTGCGCCTGATCGGGCGTAGTTTCAAACGGGAAACTGTCGCAAAACAGCTGGTACTGCTCACGATCATGCTTAAAGGCAAAGCCTTCTTTCGCCGCACGCTGAGCATAGATATCCAATAGTTCTGCCGCTACATCACGCACCTTCTCAGCGGCTTTCTGGCGGGCACGAGACCAGGCATCGCCGCCCAGTTTATGTAGTGGCGCATTTTCTTCCGCGCCGCCAGCGTAACGGCTGATCAGGTGCAACGATGACACAGGCACGTACAGTTTGGCGTCGTTGGCGTAGGTGAGCATCAGGTACTCGCCGGTGATACCGCCCGCTTCCAGCGTGGTCATCCCGGCATAACGGCCAACGCCGTGCTCCAGGTGCACCACCGGTTGACCGGGATGCAGTTCGGCGAGGTTACGAATTAACGTATCAGGATTGATGGTGCGACGAGAATCCTGGCGGCGGCGCGCCACGCGCTCCCCGAGCAGATCGCTTTCGCAAATCAGCGCCAGGTTGCGTTTGCTATCAATGAAGCCGTGTTCGGCTGCGCCAATCATCAGATAGCGACCATTGTCGACGGCTTCGTCGAGACGCAATATGCGCTTCGGCGCGATTTTGATACGGGCGAGCAGTTCGCCAAGCGCTTCGCGGCGACCTTCGCTTTCAACGGAGAAAATCACCGGACCGGTGAAGCCTTCAAGGAATTTACGTAACGCATCTAACGGCGCTTTTTGCTGCGCATGAACCGCGATATCTGGCAACTTCTGGAAGCCGAGGTTAGTATTCGCGGCTTTGTTCGCCAGAGTCTCCGTTTTCAGTTGAACACGGGGCCAGCGTTTAAGTTCGGAGAACAGCTCATCTACGCGCAGCCACAGCGAGTGTGGCGGCAGAAGCGGGCGCATCGGATCAACACCCCGGTTCTCAAAACGCGACAGGGTATCAGCCTGGAAGCGTTCTGCGCTGGTCTCGATATCGCCGGTATTGACCAATAACGTATTGGCGGGGAAATAGCTGAACAGGGGGGGCAGCGGCTCGCTGAAAAACAATGGCTGCCAGTATTCGATCCCGGCAGGTAACGTGCCTTTGCTGACCTGCTGGTAAATATGTTCGGCGTCGCGTTTAACTTCAAAGGTATCGCGCCACTGGCTGCGGAACAGCTCAATCGCCGTTTTATCGGTCGGGAATTCATGCGCGGGCAGCAAATTAATGGCGTCGACTTCTTCCAGTGTGCGCTGGGTGTCGGTATCAAACAGACGCAGACTGTCGATTTCATCATCAAAGAAATCCAGTCGATAAGGTAATTCGCTGCCCATGGGGAACAGATCCAACAACGCGCCGCGCGTGGCGTATTCGCCGTGCTCCATCACCTGATCAACATGGCGGTAGCCCGCGCTGTCCAGTTGTTCGCGCAGGGCGTCGCGCGAAAGCCGCTGACCTTTTTTCATCACCAGCGCATGGCCGTGCAGATAGCTGTGCGGACAGACGCGCTGCATCAGCGTGTTCACTGGCACAATCAGTACACCGCGCTGCATCGCAGGGAGTTGATACAGCGTGGAAAGCCGTGAGGAGATAATCTCCTGATGAGGGGAAAAGCTATCGTAGGGCAGCGTTTCCCAGTCCGCCAGGTTCATTACCATCTGGTCGGTAAACTGACGAATTTCATCATGCAGTCGCAGGGCATTTTGCATGTCCGGCGCGATCAGTACGACAGGACCCGCATGACGTTCAGCAATTTCAGCGACCAGCGTCGCGCAAGCTGCGCCGGTCAGTTCGCCTAACTGGCGCTGGTCGGAAGCGCTGGCCGGGAGCGTGTAACGATGTTGTTCAGGCATTCGGTTGTCAGGATCTCGTTTAGATATACATCTGATAAGCAATGTTCTTTATTATCCGTGATCGTTTCTCATAAGCAAATTGATTCGCCCCCTGATGGGGGCAAAAAGCGCGTTGAAATTAGCGCGAGGCCGTCGATAAAGACGGTGGAGAAAAGAGCAAGTCGGCAACGGTTGTTTGCGAAATCTTACGCACCAGCAAGCCAAACAGAGTACACAACAGCAGGCAGGCGAAGGGATAAACCAGCAGCAGGAGCAACTCGCCGTACGCAGGCCAGGCGGCATGATTGATTTTGGGGATTAGCGTTAAGCTGAACAGCTCAACCAAAATACGGTGGGTGGTATAGATGGCGATAGTATTAGATCCAATCACGCTTAACGGGCTGGATGCGCGCATACCAAAGCGCTGCTCGAACTGATAAAACAGCTTCATGATCAGTACAATAGACAGGAGGGAAAGCAGTAGCGAAATATTTGCCAGCCACGCGACCACAGCGGCCACTACGCTAACCATAAATATGAGCGTATGGCGGCGCAGAGGCACCTCTTTGATCCATACCATCAGCGTTGCGCCAAACCAGGCGCCGAGGCTGTACCAGGGCAGATTGCGAATCACGCTGTTCATTCCCCACCACGGCGTGGGGAAAAAATTGATCGCCACGCTCAGCACGACAAACAGCGCCAACAGCGGTAACGCCCAGCGGTTGAAAATCTTACACAGCACAAAATAGACAATCAGCGCATACAGATACCACAAGCTGGTGCTGGCGGTCAGCATCCCGTGGGTAAAGCCAGCGATTGAACCGGCATACGCGGCGTTGGCGGCATGAGTCAGATCGCGTTGCGGAGCCAACCAGTTATTGAGCGAGACTAACGCCAGCCATTGTACCACTCCCCATAGCACCAGTACCCAGGCAATACTCCAGATCCGTTTATCCACACAGGTTGTCCAGGGAACGCTATCGATGTAGCGGCGGATCAAATAGCCTGAAATAAAGAAAAATACCGGCATACGAAACGGCGCCAGGTACAGATTGAGGTAAATCCAGCATTTGCTCAGCATCTCTGAAAGCGGATACTGAAAGGTGGTGAGGTGTGGGTAAAACGTAATGACTGAGTGATATATTACCACCAGACAAATGCATAACCCTTTGATTTGATTAATCCATAATTCTTTTTTATTCATTGAGACAGCGTACCCATATTGTTTGCTATAGCCTGCCATCCTGCGCAACCCGCTGTACGCTGTAATGCGTAACTGTCTGCATTTTGTTTTTTTTAGGATAAAGATCAGGGACCCGGACTGAAGGGGGAGGGGTAACTACAGCGGATTGATTTATCTATCCTTTTAGGAATAGTGCTGACGAACACTTACGGTTCAGTCATTTACCCATTCCGCTTTCGCTTATATACTCGTGACTTTGCTAACAGCAACCAGACGGATTTCATGTACCAACCTGTCGCTCTATTCATCGGCCTGCGTTATATGCGCGGGCGTGCAGCAGATCGCTTCGGTCGCTTCGTTTCCTGGCTCTCCACCATCGGCATTACTCTCGGGGTAATGGCGCTGGTCACAGTGTTGTCAGTGATGAACGGTTTCGAGCGCGAGCTGCAAAACAATATCCTTGGCCTGATGCCCCAGGCTGTTCTCTCGTCTGAACAGGGTTCCCTAAACCCGCAGCAATTGCCGGAAAAAGCGGTGGTGTTGAACGGCGTCAACCGCGTTGCACCCATAACAACGGGTGATGTGGTGCTGCAAAGTGCGCGTAGCGTGGCGGTTGGTGTAATGCTGGGTATCGACCCGGCGCAAAAAGATCCGCTCACGCCGTATCTGGTCAATGTGAAGCAAACAGATCTGCAACCGGGTAAGTATAATGTCATCCTCGGTGAGCAGCTTGCCGGGCAGTTGGGCGTTAACCGTGGCGATCAAATTCGCGTAATGGTGCCGTCCGCCAGTCAGTTTACGCCGATGGGGCGTCTGCCCAGCCAGCGTCTGTTTACGGTGATCGGCACCTTTGCCGCTAACAGCGAAGTCGACGGCTACCAGATGCTGACCAACATTCAGGATGCGTCACGCCTGATGCGCTACCCGGTGGGTAATATCACCGGCTGGCGCTTGTGGTTGAACGAGCCGTTAAAGGTTGACACGTTGAGCCAGCAAACGCTGCCGCAAGGTACCAAATGGCAGGACTGGCGCGAGCGTAAAGGGGAATTATTCCAGGCCGTGCGCATGGAGAAAAACATGATGGGGCTGCTGCTCAGTCTGATCGTGGCGGTGGCGGCTTTTAATATTATTACCTCGCTGGGTCTGATGGTAATGGAGAAGCAAGGGGAAGTGGCGATTCTACAAACTCAGGGGCTAACGCCGCGGCAGATAATGATGGTGTTTATGGTTCAGGGGGCCAGTGCCGGGATTATCGGCGCGCTGCTGGGCGCAGGGCTGGGCGCATTGCTCGCCAGTCAACTGAACAACCTGATGCCCATTATCGGCGTGCTTCTGGATGGCGCTGCGCTGCCGGTCGCCATCGAGCCGCTGCAGGTTATCGTCATTGCGCTGGTGGCGATGGCCATCGCGCTGCTGTCTACGCTTTATCCTTCCTGGCGCGCTGCCGCCACTCAACCCGCTGAGGCTTTACGTTATGAATAAGATCCTGTTGCAATGCGACAACCTGTGCAAACGCTATCAGGAAGGCACAGTGCAGACCGATGTCCTGCACAATGTCAGTTTTTGCGTTGGCGAAGGCGAGATGATGGCGATTGTCGGCAGCTCCGGCTCCGGTAAGAGTACGCTGCTCCATCTGTTAGGTGGGCTGGATACACCAACTTCCGGCGACGTCATTTTTAACGGTCAGCCGATGAGCAAACTCTCGTCTGCGGCGAAGGCGGAGCTGCGCAATCAGAAGCTGGGCTTTATTTACCAGTTCCACCATCTGCTGCCGGATTTTACCGCGCTGGAAAACGTGGCGATGCCGCTGCTGATTGGCAAGAAAAAACCGGCTGAAATCACCGCGCGCGCGCGCGATATGCTGAAAGCGGTAGGGCTGGACCATCGTGCCAGCCATCGCCCGTCTGAACTGTCGGGCGGCGAGCGTCAGCGCGTGGCGATTGCCCGTGCGCTGGTCAATAACCCTCGTCTGGTGCTGGCGGATGAACCAACGGGTAACCTTGATGCGCGCAACGCGGACAGCATCTTCGAGCTTCTGGGGGAGCTTAACCGCTCTCAGGGCACGGCATTTCTGGTGGTGACGCACGATCTGCAGTTGGCGAAGCGCATGAGCCGCCAGCTTGAAATGCGCGATGGTCGCCTGACGGCTGAACTGAGCCTGATGGGAGCAGAGTAATGGCTTCGCCTTTATCATTATTGATTGGCCTGCGTTTTAGCCGAGGTCGGCGGCGCGGCGGTATGGTCTCGCTGATTTCGGTGATTTCTACCGTTGGCATCGCGTTGGGTGTGGCGGTGTTGATCGTCGGGTTAAGTGCCATGAATGGCTTTGAGCGTGAGTTGAACAACCGTATTCTGGCCGTGGTCCCGCACGGTGAAATTGAGGCCGTCAATCAGCCGTGGAACAACTGGCAGGAAGCGCTCGATAAAGTACAGAAAGTGCCTGGTATTGTCGCCGCAGCGCCCTATATCAACTTTACCGGGCTGGTGGAGAGTGGGGCGAATCTACGCGCGGTGCAGGTGAAGGGCGTTGACCCGAAACAGGAGCAGCGTTTAAGCGCGCTGCCATCGTTCGTGCAGAACCACGCCTGGGATAATTTCAAAGCCGGTGAGCAGCAAATCATCATTGGTAAGGGGATTGCCGATGCGCTGAAGGTGAAGCAGGGCGACTGGGTGTCGATTATGATCCCTAACGCCAGTGCGGACCATAAGTTACAGCAGCCTAAACGCGTGCGTTTGCACGTGACGGGCATTTTGCAACTGAGCGGTCAGCTCGATCACAGCTTTGCCATGATCCCCATGGAAGACGCGCAGCAATACCTGGATATGGGATCCAGCGTTTCCGGGATCGCGCTAAAAGTTAACGACGTCTTTAACGCCAATAAACTGGTACGTGACGCGGGTGAAGTCACCAATAACTATGTTTATATTAAGAGCTGGATTGGCACCTACGGCTATATGTACCGCGATATCCAGATGATCCGCGCCATCATGTATCTGGCGATGGTGCTGGTGATTGGCGTGGCCTGTTTTAATATCGTTTCCACGTTAGTGATGGCGGTAAAAGACAAAAGCGGTGATATTGCGGTATTAAGAACCCTGGGGGCTAAAGATGGTTTGATCCGTGCCATTTTTGTCTGGTACGGCCTGCTGGCGGGTCTGTTCGGTAGTCTGATAGGCGTCGTCATCGGGGTGGTTGTCTCGCTGCAGTTGACGCCGATCATCAATGGCATCGAGGCGCTTATCGGCCATCAGTTCCTGTCTGGCGATATCTATTTCATTGACTTCCTGCCATCGGAATTACACTGGCTGGATGTGATCTACGTGCTGGTGACAGCATTAGTGCTGAGTCTTTTGGCGAGTTGGTATCCGGCGCGTCGCGCCAGCAATATTGATCCTGCGAGAGTACTTAGCGGCCAATAACAATAAGAAGGAGCGGTGATGTATTACGGATTTGACATCGGCGGGACCAAAATTGCGCTGGGAGTATTTGATAACCAACGCCGTTTGCAATGGGAAACACGCGTCCCTACGCCTCGCGACAGCTATGAAGCTTTCCTTAATGCGGTCTGCAATCTGGTAATGGAAGCGGACCAGCGATCCGGCGTCAAAGGTTCGGTGGGTATCGGCATTCCTGGCATGCCGGAAACAGAAGACGGTACGCTGTACGCGGCCAATGTGCCTGCCGCCAGTGGGAAACCGCTCCGTGCCGATCTCAGCGCCCGCCTTGACCGTGATGTTCGCCTGGACAACGATGCCAACTGTTTTGCCCTCTCTGAGGCCTGGGACGACGAGTTCACTCAGTATCCGCTGGTTATGGGGTTAATCCTCGGCACCGGCGTCGGTGGTGGACTGGTGCTTAACGGTAAATCTATCACCGGACGCAGCTATATCACCGGTGAGTTTGGTCATATTCGTTTGCCTGTCGATGCGCTGACGCTGATGGGATTTGATTTCCCACTGCGCCGCTGCGGATGCGGTCAATTGGGCTGTATTGAAAGCTATCTCTCCGGCGGTGGATTTGCGTGGTTGTATCAGCATTACTACCATCAACCGCTGGATGCCCGTGAAATTATCGCGCTGTGGGAGCAGGGGGATGAGCAAGCGCGCGCCCATGTTGAACGTTATCTGGATTTACTGGCAGTCTGTTTGGGGAATATCCTGACCATCGTTGATCCTGATTTAGTGGTGATTGGTGGTGGTTTGTCGAATTTTTCCGCTATTACGACGCAACTGGCGGACAGATTGCCACGCCATCTGCTGCCGGTTGCCCGAGTGCCGCGTATTGAGCAGGCACGGCACGGTGATGCGGGCGGAATGCGCGGGGCCGCTTTTTTACATCTTACCGATTAATACAAAGAGGTTGTTATGCTGTCGCGTCGGAGTCATCGGTTAAGCCGCTTTCGTAAAAATAAACGCCATTTGCGCGATCGCCTGCGTCAACGAATCTTTTTCAGAGACAGAGTGGTGCCTGAATTGATGGAAAAACCAAGAGTGCTGGTACTGACGGGAGCGGGGATTTCTGCCGAGTCAGGTATTCGAACCTTCCGCGCGACGGATGGTCTTTGGGAAGAACATCGGGTCGAAGACGTTGCGACCCCGGAAGGGTTTAGTCGCAACCCGGAACTGGTTCAGTCGTTTTATAACGCCCGTCGTCATCAATTGCAGCAACCAGAAATCCAGCCCAACGCGGCGCATATCGCGCTGGCAAAACTTGAAGCCGAACTGGGTGACCGTTTTTTACTGGTGACGCAGAATATTGATAACCTGCATGAACGCGCGGGCAGCCAGAATGTCATCCATATGCACGGCGAACTGCTCAAGGTTCGCTGTTCGCAAAGCGGACAGATTCTGGAGTGGACGGGCGATGTGACTGCGGAAGACAAATGCCATTGCTGCCAGTTCCCGGCTCCGCTGCGACCGCACGTCGTGTGGTTTGGCGAAATGCCGCTGGGAATGGATGAAATTTATATGGCGCTGGCAATGGCGGATGTGTTTATTGCCATTGGCACATCAGGCCATGTCTACCCGGCCGCGGGTTTTGTGCATGAGGCGCGGCTGCATGGAGCGCATACGGTAGAGTTAAATCTCGAGCCGAGCCAGGTGGGAAGCGAGTTCGAAGAGAAGCATTACGGTCCGGCAAGCCAGGTGGTGCCGGAGTTTGTTGAGAAGTTATTGAAAGGGCTGTGATTTTTTTTGCCGGATGGCGGCAAATGCCTTATCGGGCCTACGCTTCGCATTGATGTAGGCCCGATAAGCGTAGCGCCATCGGGCATTCCTTACAACGCTGAATTAGCGTCCTGCTTTCAGCTTCTGATAATACTCTTCATAAATAGCGCTGGCGGAGCCGACGTCATTTTGCCATTCTCCTTTATTGATGGTTTCAGCATCAGGGTAGAGCGTTTTATCGTTCGCCACTTCCGGGCTCAGCAGCTTACGTGCCGCCAGGTTTGGCGTTGGATAACCGATAGTTTCTGCGACTTCTTTCGCCACGTCCGGGCGCAGCAGGAAGTTAATCAGCTTCAGCGCACCTTCTTTGTTTTTCGCATTAACCGGAATAGACAGACTGTCCATCCAGAAAATACCCCCCTCCTTCGGCCACACCACTTCCAGCGGGGTCCCCGCCTGGCGCGCGACATATGCGGAGCCGTTCCACACCATCCCCAGATTGACTTCGCCTTCCATATACGGGTTGGCCGGGTTGTCAGAGTTGAATGCCGCGACGTTAGGCATCAGCTTCTTTAACTCGTTATACGCGGCTTCAATCTCTTTAGGATCGGTGGTATTGCCGGAATACCCCAGCTTGCGCAGCGCCATCTGGAAGACTTCACGCGCGTCATCGGTTAACAACAGGCTACCTTTGTACTCCGGTTTCCACAGGTCGGCCCAACTGGTTACGGTTTTCGGGTCGATGGCATCGCTGTTGACGCCAATGGCCGTCGCACCCCAGATATACGGAATGGAGTAGTCATTGTTGGGGTCAAACGGCTTGTTGAGCATTTCCGGATCGAGGTTGTGGAAGTTGGTCAACGTCGACTTGTCGATCTTCTGGATCATGCCTTCTTTACGCATTTTATCGACGTAATAGGTAGACGGAACCACCAGGTCGTATGCACCGTCTTTATAGGTTTTGAGCTTGGCGTACATGGTTTCATTCGACTCGTAGGTCGAATAGATAACCTTAATGCCGGTCTCTTTGGTGAACTGCTCCAGCAGTCCTGGCGGCACGTACTCAGTCCAGTTATAGAAATAAAGCGTGTTGTTGTCATTCGCGTGAGCGGCGCTCATGCCCAGTGCCAGAGCACCCGCCGCGAGCAGGTGGCGTGACCATTTTTTCATCATTTAACGTCCCCTGAATTAAGGGCCTTAGCGGCCCTTGGTTTTATCACGTGCAATAAGCTGGCTGGCGATCACCATAACCAGCGACAGAACCAACAAAATGGTCGCCAGTGCGTTCACCTCGGGTGATACGCCGACTTTTACCATTGAGTAGATTTTTAAGGGCAAAATTTCATAACCCGGCCCGGTGACGAAGGATGAAACAACGACGTCATCCATCGACAGGGTAAAGCTTAGCAACCAGCCTGCGGCCACCGCAGGCATTGCCAGCGGCAGAATGATCTTGCGCAGGATAGTCACTTCACTGGCGCCCAAATCTTTTGCCGCTTCCAGCATTCGCACATCAAAGCCTTTCAGGCGTGAATAGACCGTCACCACCACAAAAGGCAGACAGAAGGTGATATGCGAAAACAGCAGCGACCAGAAGCCGAGCTGAATGCCAATCAGCATAAACAACACCAGCAGTGAAATCGCCATTACGATATCGGGCGACATCATCACCACAAACAGCATGCCGCTGACAAAGGGTTTCCCGCGAAAACGGTAGCGATAAAGCGCGACCGCGGTGAGTGAACCGATCAGCGTGGCAAACGTTGCGGAGAGCACTGCCATCGTCAGGGAGTGTTGCGCCGCCTGCAGCAGGCTGTCGTTGTTCACCAGCAGACCGTACCACTTGGTAGTAAAACCTTGCCAGTTGATGCCAAAGCGCGAGCTGTTAAAGGAGTTCACAATCAAAATAATGATTGGAATGTACAGATACGCGTAGATAGCGGTCATAAAACCGCCACGAAGCAGTCGACCGATCATTCGAGTTCTACCTTCTTGTTCAGCAAGCGGGAGGCGCGCCAGTAGACCAGCAGCATCAGCCCCATCACGATAGTCAGCGTTATGCTGGTAGCTGCGCCAAACGGCCAGTCGCGAATGTTCAGGAACTGCACTTTAATCACGTTACCAATCAACAGGTTTTTCGCCCCGCCCATTAAATCGGAAACGTAAAACAGCCCCATTGCCGGCAGCATAACCAGCAGACATCCGGCGATAATTCCCGGCATCGTCAGCGGAATAATGATGCGGGTAAAGGTCTGAAGTTTGCTGGCGCCTAAATCGCGTGCGGCTTCCAGCAGCGGTTTATCGAGCTTCTCAATGCTGGAGTAGAGCGGCATCACCATAAACGGTAGCAGGATGTACACCAGGCCGATAATCACCGCGCTGGGGGTAAACATGATGCGAATGGGGGTATCAATAATGCCGAGCCACAACAGAAACTCGTTGAGATAGCCTTTGGTACTGAGGAAAATTTTGAGTCCGTAGATGCGAATAAGCGAGTTGGTCCAGAACGGAACAATCAGCAGGAACAGCAGCAGCGGGCGCACTTTTTCCGGCAGCTTTACCAAAAACCAGGCAAACGGATAGCCGAGTACCAGACAGGCGAGCGTGGCAATCAACGCCATATTGAGGGAGTGAACCAGTACCTCAAAATAGAGCGGATCCAGCAGGCGAGTATAGTTTTCCAGCGTAAAGACCATTTTGACGAAATTAGCGTCGTCACGGGTCAAAAAGCTGGTGCCGATGATCATCAGGTTGGGCAGAAAGACAAATAACACAAGCCAACCGACAATGGTGACGATCACCACACTCTGGAATTTACTTGTGTTCTTCATCAGCCAGTACGACCTCCCAGCTTTCTACCCAGTTAATCGCCATTTTCTGGTCGAGCGAGTGGTCGAAGTCAGGATCGTCTTCATTGAAGAATTCACTGACCATCACCATCTTGCCATTTTCCAGTTCCACAACCGACTCCAGCGTCATGCCTTTGTAGTTGCGTTCACGCACGTAGCCGATAAGACCTTCAATATGATTATCGTCGTTGATCTCATCAACGCGCAGATCTTCCGGGCGCAATAATACGTGCAGTTTTTGCCCAGGCACCACCGCGAAGTTGACGTAAATGTTGCACTCGCGACCTTCCACATTAGCACGAACGCGCTGATCGTCCAGACGCTCAATGACCGTCGCGTTAAACATATTGATTTCGCCGATAAACCCGGCGACAAACAGATTTTTCGGCTCTTCGTAGATTTCGCGCGGCGTACCATCTTGCTCAATCTTGCCATCGCGCATTACCACAATACGGTCTGACATGGTCAGCGCTTCTTCCTGGTCGTGCGTGACAAAAACAAAAGTGATACCAAGCTTACGTTGCAGCGCTTTCAGTTCGTTCTGCATCTGTTTGCGCAGTTTGTAGTCCAGCGCAGAGAGGGATTCATCTAACAGGAGCAAACGAGGTTTGTTGACCACTGCACGGGCAATCGCCACGCGCTGTTGCTGTCCACCAGAAAGTTGATGCGGCTTTCGTTGGGCGAATTCTTCCAGTTGTACCATGCGCAGGGCTTCGGTAACACGAGGAGGGATATCAGCAGCGGGTGTTTTCTGCATGCGTAAACCGAAGGCCACATTTTCAAACACGGTCATGTGGGGAAATAACGCATAGCTTTGGAAGACGGTGTTCACGTAGCGATTTTCCGCCGGAACGTGAGTGATGTCCTGGTTGTCCAATATGATATGACCGGAATCAACCGTTTCCAGACCGGCAATCAGGCGAAGAACGGTTGTTTTACCGCAGCCAGAGGGGCCGAGCAGCGTGAGAAACTCGCCGTTTTTGATGGTCAAATCCAGGCTGGAAATCACCTCTTTGCCATCGAAACTTTTGCGAATTCCCGCTAATTGCACCAGTGGAGAAAGCGAACGCGGTTGTTTATTCAATTTTTTACTCTGTCCCATGTAAACGCACCGGATGGCTGACCGATGCGGGGTTTGTGGTTAACCACCTTGATGACTCTTAATGAGGGCCGTTATTCTACGGCAAACCATGGTAATCGCCAATCCTTGTTGCGAATTACTGACTTAGCCCTATAGTCAGAGTGGATGTCATGGCGAAATATTCTTACTTGCGGGGATAAAAGTGACCTGACGCAATATTTGTCTTTTGTTGCTTATTGATAATGTTGTCACAAAAAGTGAGGGTGACTGCATGGATAAACTACTTGAGCGTTTTTTACACTACGTGTCGCTGGACACCCAATCAAAATCGGGCGTGCGGCAAGTACCCAGCACCGAAGGACAGTGGAAGTTATTACAACTGCTCAAACAACAGCTCGAAGAGATGGGGCTGGTCAATATTTCACTCAGCGAAAAGGGGACGCTGATGGCAACGTTGCCTGCTAACGTTGCTGGCAATATTCCCGCTATCGGTTTTATTTCCCATGTGGATACCTCACCGGATTGCAGTGGTAAAAACGTTAATCCACAAATTGTTGAAAACTACCGCGGGGGCGATATCGCGTTAGGTATTGGCGATGAAGTTCTGTCGCCGGTGATGTTCCCGGTACTGCATCAGCTTTTGGGCCAGACGCTAATCACTACAGACGGCAAAACATTGCTGGGCGCCGATGATAAAGCGGGTATCGCAGAAATCATGACCGCGCTGGCTGTGCTGATCCAAAAAGAGATCCCGCATGGTGATATCCGCGTGGCTTTTACGCCGGACGAAGAGGTTGGCAAAGGGGCGAAGCATTTCGACGTTGCGGCATTCGATGCGCAGTGGGCCTATACCGTTGACGGCGGTGGCGTGGGGGAGCTGGAGTTTGAAAACTTCAACGCCGCGTCGGTTAATATCAAGATCGTGGGCAACAATGTGCATCCCGGCACCGCAAAAGGGGTGATGGTGAATGCGCTGTCGCTGGCTGCGCGTATTCACGCGGAGGTTCCGGCCGATGAAAGCCCGGAAACGACGGAAGGCTATGAAGGCTTTTATCACCTGGCGAGCATGAAAGGGACGGTTGATCGGGCGGATATGCACTACATCATCCGTGATTTTGACCGTAAGCAGTTTGAAGCGCGTAAACGCAAGATCATGGATATCGCCAAGAAGGTTGGCAAAGGGTTACACCCGGACTGCTATATCGAACTGGTGATCGAAGACAGCTATTACAATATGCGCGAAAAAGTGATTGAGCATCCGCACGTGCTGGATATTGCCCAGAAGGCGATGCGCGATTGCGATATTGAACCTGTGCTGAAGCCTATTCGTGGCGGAACCGACGGCGCGCAGCTGTCGTTTATGGGGTTACCGTGTCCGAATCTGTTCACCGGCGGCTACAACTATCATGGCAAACATGAATTTGTGACTCTGGAAGGGATGGAAAAAGCGGTGCAGGTCATTGTACGTATTGCGGAGCTGGCGGCGAAACAAAAATAAATGTAGATGCCGGATGGCGCTTCGCTTATCCGGCCTACAAATATCTCATCCCGTAGGCCGGATAAGCGAAGCGCCATCCGGCGCAGTCACAATGATTTACCCTTCGAAGAACCAATACCCGCTGTTAACCAGTGCGGCCAGCATGGCAAGGAAGGATGGATCTTCCAGTGCATCCTCAAAATTCTCGGCCGTCAGTACGATATGACTGGCAAGGGCTTCAAGGGCAGGACGATGCGGCGAGTCAATTTTCTCACCATTGGCGTAGATATCGTCGCCGATGCGCAATACACGCAATCCACCCAGACGCACTAATACATCCCCTTGCTTCAGGGCGTCGTAGATTTCGTCAGGCTGATACGGTGGCTCTGGCGGGGCAATATCCAGTTCATGACGAGACTGAGAAATAAACTCACCAAACCATTGTTGGAAATGTTCAGGTTGATTAATCAGCCCCAGCATCATTTCGCGCAGCTTGTCCATCTCCTGCGGCAGAACGTCAGCCGGATGATCGCGTGGCGGCAGATCCGGATCGCTGTAATACGTGCTGCCCAGTTCACGCTGCAAAACGTAATCGGCAAATCCGCTAATCAGTTCGCGAGTGTTTGGCGCACGGAAACCCACCGAATAGTTCATGGCGTTTTCCAGCGCGTAGCCTTCGTGTGGGAACCCTGGCGGAATATACAGAATATCGCCGGGTTCCAGCTCTTCATCAATGATGGCTTCAAACGGGTCGACCTGCAGCAGATCCGGGTGAGGGCAGTGCTGCTTCAACTGTAGTTTTTCGCCCACACGCCAGCGACGACGCCCGGTACCCTGAATAATAAACACATCGTACTGATCCAGATGCGGGCCAACGCCGCCGCCGGGTACGGAGAAGGAGATCATCAGATCGTCGATACGCCAGTCCGGCAGCTCGCGAAACGGACGCATCAGCGCCGCGGTTGGCTCATGCCAGTGATTGACCGCCTGCACCAGCAGCGACCAGTTGTTTTCGCCAAGATGGTCATAGCTTTCGAACGGACCGTGGCTAACCTGCCATTTACCGTCCTGGTGGCTGACGAGTCGGCTGTCGACTTCGCTTTCCATCGCCAGTCCAGCCAGTTCGTCAGGAGAGAGTGGATCAATAAAGTTGTTAAACCCGCGTTTTAAGACCACCGGGCGTTTTTGCCAGTGGCGTTCCAGAAAATCGGGCCAGTTAAGTGTGAGTTGGTATTCCATAATGAGCATCCGCAGGCTGGTATCTGCAACCGATTATAACGGATACTTAACCTCAAGCGTGAAGTCAGTACATATTTATTACATGCGACGATTACTCGTCTTTCTGCCCCGGCTGCTGGCGACCAAAAATAACTTCCATGCGCGCGCCGCCCAACAGGCTGTCACCTGCAATAATCTGCCCGTCATACTGTTCGGTGATTTCACGCGCTACCGCCAACCCGACACCTTGTCCTGGTCGTAGCGTATCGACACGTTGTCCGCGGTCAAACACCACTTCCCGTTTGCTATGCGGAATGCCGGGGCCATCATCTTCAACCAGAATATGCAGTTGATCCTCTGATAGTCGCGCTGAAATCTCGACGAACTCCAGACAATATTTACAGGCGTTATCCAGCACGTTACCCATCACTTCGACAAAATCGTTCTGCTCGCCTACAAAGCTGATTTCAGGTGAGATGTCGAGATTAATGTTAACGCCTTTACGCTGATACACCTTATTCAGCGCCGAAGTAAGTTTATCCAGCAACGGCGCGACCGGATGCAGTTCCCGGCTGAGCAGGGCGCTGCTGCCACGCATGCTGGCGCGATGCAGGTAATAGCCTATCTGCTGGGAAATACGACTGATTTGCTCGAGCATGATGGGCTCCGCGTCGCTTACGTTCATTTTTTCGTTACGCATCGAGCGCATCGTACTTTGCAATACGGCCAGCGGTGTCTTCAGGCTATGCGTGAGATCGGTTAACGTGGTGCGGTATTTGTCGTAGCGCTCACGTTCGCTTTTCAACAGCCGGTTGAGGTTGCGGACCAGACTGGTCAGTTCACGCGTGGTGGCGGGATTCAGCATCTCACGATGATGTTCTTCAAGCTCACGAACTTCACGCGCCAGCGATTCAATAGGCCGCAGGCTCCACCAGGCGGCCACCCATAACAGTGGGATGACCAACAACAGATTAGCGACCAGCACATAAATAAACCAGCTCCAGACCATATACGAGCGCTTTAACTCAATAGGAATGGTATCGACAACCACAATGGTCAGTTGGGGCATTCTGGCGGTGGCTGGGTAGACATTTACCGCTACCGAGTGGGTCATTTCAGCGTCGTCGTCGTCTTCTCTGACTTCTTTTAACTGCTGCTGCGCGGAGTGATCTGCACCCAGCAACGTGCTGGTGGCGTCGACATTGGCCTCAATTTCATGAAAACCGTTCGTTTTAAGCCAGTCAGGTTGAATACTCTGGGTCAGCCACGGGACGTTGCGCTGCGCCCACAGCAACTTGCCGTTTTCATCATAAATCAGCGACATTGTGGGACTTTGCATGTCGAGATTTTCGGGCAACTCGACATTAATTTTACCGTTATCCCATTTCGCCAGGGTATAGAACAGATTGCTTTCGCCGCGCAACAAGCGAAACGTGGTCTTATCAAAGCTGACGCTATAACCCACCAGGGCAACGATGCCGTAGGCCAGTGAGAGCACCAATACCACGCCAGCGGTTGCCAGTAAAAAACGTAGCCGTAGCGATAACGGGAAAAAATGACGCAATAGTTTATTCATTGGCGCAATTCAAAAAGATATCCCTGGCCACGCACGGTGGTGATGACGTCGTCAGGATATTGCGCCTGTATTTTTTTGCGCAGACGTCCCATCAGAACATCAATAGTATGACTTTCACGCAGCTCGGCATCCGGATAAAGCTGCAGCATGAGCGAATCTTTACTGACCACTTTGCCGTTATTGCGGATGAGTGTTTCCATTATGGTGTATTCGAACGCCGTGAGCTTGATAACCTCATCATTGACAGATAACTCGCGGCGAGAGAGGTCCACCTGAAAAGGTGGAAGGGAGATAATCTGCGATGCCAGACCGCTGTTGCGACGCATCAACGCCTGCATGCGCGCAGCCACTTCTTCAATGTGAAATGGTTTTGTGACGTAATCGTCGGCGCCGGCGCTGAGCACTTCCACCTTGTCCTGCCAGCCTTCACGGGCGGTTAATACTAGAATCGGGAGCGAAACATCGTTGCTGCGCCAACGGCGGATCAACGACAAGCCATCTTCATCAGGGAGCCCTAAATCAACGATCGCGATATCCGGCAGATGTTCATTAAGGTAATAGTCTGCTTCCTTAGCATCTTCTGCATCATCCACCTGATGCCCTAAATCCTGTAACTGAACCTTGAGGTGGTGGCGTAATAAAGCATTATCCTCGACAACCAGTACGCGCATCATCGTTACTCCCTATCTGAACGGTATGAATAGTTTAACGCTGATTATGTGGATTGAAAGCAGCGCTATGAAATTAAATAACTTTTCTCATGCTCCCCTGCCCGTGGGGGCGTCCTGGGGGCTATTAGTGCCTGGTACCCATGAAGTCAAAGTGGGTCGGGATAGTTTTTAGATAGCTGGAGTCGCGACACTTCTTCATGAGGAGCATGAAATATAAACTGGCTTCGGTTTGCGGGCTTAAGCATTTCTGATAAAACTGCCATCTGTTTATTGACTGTTGAGGACACTCGGCCTTGCCCGGCAAGATTCGGCATTGCCGGGTTAATAATTGTCCCGGCCAATAACTCTTTTCGGTAATGCAAAATATCGGCATGCTCAGTATCTACCAGACGGGTATTTTCTCTGATTACACGTAGTAACGTATTTACGACCGAAGTAAGCGATAGCAGTGTTGCACCAGATACCTCTAAGGCTTTGGTGTCTGTAAAAAAATCACTTAGTTCTTTAAACGTGGTGATTTTTTTGGTTGTGATGAACTTCTTAAGCGCTTTGGATTCCGGGAAACGTTCCGCATAGTCGAACTTACCGAGCTGTATTTCACTTGTTATGAGCGCGCGAAGATTTCCAGCTTTTTTGATGTTGCTGCTGTTAACCGTCCAGCCGCGAAGGACTTCGCGGCAAGGTTTGCCGCGATAGGTAAATGTGATCCGTATTTTTCCATTATGCAGCTCAACGCTGGTTGGAAAGTCCATCATGCATCCTGTACTAATTGGTTAATCTTTGGATAGTTGTACCAAAGCAGTACTTTCGAATTGTCAGTTTCCCCGAGAGCTGTCAGATGTTTGAAATGCACGCCTTCGATCCACAAATTCAACCGATAACTTTTAATTTGTCTTTCCGACAAGCCGGTCTTTTCTGTTAATCAGATTTTTATGAACGAGGTGTCCCTCAAATATCTGACGGCCCCGAGCATCACCAGCGGCGGGAACGCGCCGACCTTTATGCTGACACCTGACGGCAGGCTGACTGCCCGTAATGCGGATATAAGCGGACATATCAGCGCGAATTCCGGCACCCTCAATAATGTGACGATAGCGGAAAACTGCACCATCAACGGCATGCTGCGGGCAGAGAATATTGTCGGCGATATTGTTAAAGCTGTGGGGCGGGCTTTCCCCGGAAGTGCTACTCACCCGAATGGAACCCTTACGGTTCAGAAACAGGATGATCAGCGTTTCGACAGGCAAATAATCATTTCGTCCATCACCTTTGCAGGAGGAAAAGGAAAATCAGAGACAAGCAACGAGATATGGACAGATTGTGGGCTTGTAGTGAAGAACAACGGCAGAGAGATATACTACGGCACAAAAACGACTAATAGCACAGGAGCACACACACGGTGTCTTGCTTAATCGGGTAGACATCTCAAAACCTAAATGGCCTACGACCCCGAATATTCAGGCCAGTTAACATCTGGCGCGGAGGACAAATCGTGGCGGCGCAACTTAGTCGACTTTGTATAAGAAGTTCCCTATTAGTTTTTATAAAGCCCGCAAATAATTTCGCGGGCTCCATTCATCTCAATACTAAGTAATTAATATTCTTTAACTTAATGTAAAAACTATGTCAATTAACTTTTTCACTGTTTCTTAGATTGAGGTTCACCTTCAGCCAGTTCCACGCCAGTGACAGGATTTATATCCTGATCAGATTTAAGCCTTGTAGCCATTGCTTTTATCATTGCGTCTTGCTTGGCTGTAAGGTTTATCGAGGCATTACCATCACCACCGTCAACAGCCGGAAATGGATCGGAAACATAATCAAAGTTTTCATCACTATTCCAACTACCTCTCACGTCTTCACCTTCTGACATGTTGTAATATACGTTTTTGTATTTCTCAATTGGTGGTAATTTTCCTGGTGGAAAGGCGTTACGAATTGAATGTAATGCCTTTTCAAAAGAAAGCATATGTGCTGCTTCTCTGGTCATTAAAAATGCCAGAGCATCTTTTACGCCAGGATCATCAGTAACATTAATGAGACGCTCGTAAATGATCTTTGCTCGAGCTTCAGCTGCTATATTTGAACGAAGATCGGCTGTGACTTCACCAATAGTATCAACATAAGCTGCGGTCCAGGGGACTCCAGCTGAATTAGTTAATGCTGGGCCTCCTCCGTAGAGGAGAGAAGTTATATGGCTGTCATTGCCATTTTGAGTTAACGATCGATAAAGTTCAGCTTCACTCTCAGCCCCTTCAGCGAGTGCTCCTTTTGCACCTTTGTTGAGCATGCCAACAAGAGAACCAATAATTTCGAGATGGCTTAGTTCTTCTGTTGCTATGTCCATCAGCATATCCCTTCGGCCAGCATCTTCATCACTTAAACCTTGAGTGAAGTATCGGCATGCAGCTGCAAGCTCACCCTGTGGCCCGCCGAATTGTTCTAAGAGTAGATTAGCTAAGCCTGGATTTGGCTCACTTACACGTACTGTATATTGAAGTTTTTTCACGTGTCTAAACATAATGCCTCCTCTCAAGAATTATTTTTTTGCTTCAACTCCATCAATTTCAGATCTGACCATAAACTGTTCAGTGGTGTCAGGAATATGGTTAAGAAGCCATTCAGCCATTTGTTTTTCTTCACTAAGAATTGCTTCAATAATCGGTACTGAAGCTGTGTCACCGGCATTTTTGGCTGCTGCGAGAAGAGATGTGTAGCACGCAATTTCAAATTGTTCGAAAACATAACCACTGATCGACCCTTTGACAATTTCGTCTGATGGAAAAATTCCACCAATGGATTGCCCAAATGCGGCCATTTTACTCATAGAGTCTTTAATGACAGAGCGCGAAATATTATTACGATCAAGTATGCTTTCAAGCTGTGAAAGCTGGTTCTTGGTTTCGTTAATATGTTGCTCAATTCTGGAACGTAACTCAGGATAGTTTTCTATCCGGCTGGCCATAGACTCAAGCATTGTTTCAGCTTGTTTTTCCATTGCGTGTGCGTCACGAAGCCAGTCATGATAATGTTCAATTCTATTCATAATCTGTTTCTCCTAAAAGAAATTGAGGTCTATAGTTCAGGAATTATCCTGAGCTTTTTTATTAACATTATTAAATGCCAGATCTGTTAATTTGACGTCAGTAGCTTTTTCCTCTTCTAGAGTTTCTTTTAGGAGTTTCGCTGCTTTTTTATATCCTAATTGCTCAGCGAGTGTTACCAGGGTGCCATAGCTGGCAATTTCATAGTGTTCTACTTTTTGTGCTGCGGCAATCAACGCTGCATCACGTATTTCATTTTTATCAGTGCTTTCAATTACCTCATTCGCCTCTTCGATAAGGCCTTCCATTGCGACGCACTTAATTCTTTTCAATTTAATTCCATCTTCAGAATCAACAACCTGGTCGATGCGTTCAATTTGACCATGTGTCTCATCAAGATGTGACTGAAAAGCAGCGATTAATTTATCACTATATGCAGAGCGACTAAGTTTAGATAGTGCCTTGGTTAGTTGTTTCTCTGCACTATATGTATCTGATAACAAGTGGATGAAGATATCTTCAACAGATTTAATTTGCATAATCACTCCAGAATTTTCACTGCGAGCCCGTAGGCTCGCAGTTAGCTTCAGTTATTCACGAATTTATGGGGCGAGAAATTAAGAGTCAGATTTACGACCGCCGCCATGGCTATTCTGACCACCTTTTTTCCCTGCTTCTGATGCCCTTTGGGGATCGTTTTTAAAATTACCACCACTATTCTGGCCGCCTTTACGACCTGCTTCAGAAGCTTTTTGTCGATCTTCGGCGAAATTACCTGCACCGCCACGATGTTGGGTCATATCATTTCTCCTCTGATTTTCAATTTGTAAATAACATGTGCCTTATCAGCACCCCGTTAACTCTAGTAGTAAATAAGAAAGTGTCAAATATGAGACTGATTTACGTATTTTTTAATGTGGAAAATAATAATTGTAAAAGTTATGCGTCAGTGCTTATAATCTATTGATTTTAAGTGGTTAACAGAAAAATCATGGTTGTAATTCAAAAGATTAATAAACCTAAATTTACATTTCTATATTATTTGATGAGAGGAGTTGTGGTGTTTTATAAATAAGATTATTCTGATAAGTCATGTATTATGCTGTTTTATTGAGGAATTCAATAACGAATATTATGTAAAAAAATCCCATAATAAGGTAGTGGTAATTCACTTTTTTCAAGATTCTTCCTCATAGAGAATTCGCCTTGGCTAAATACTGAGAGGAGTTGGTCTGAAAACTTCGTCTTAAGAGCTATTTACGAAATCACTCATACAGTCCAAAGCATCATTATTGTACTTAACCATAAGATTTGAGAGTGGAAGGTAGAACCGCAGCACGTAGTGTGTAAGGGCGTACTGCGGTTGGCTGGTTCACATTCGATAGTGCGAGTATTGAATGTTGGCCAGTCACGGCGGATTGAACTTAAGCAATATGACGGTTCAAGGCGTTTAATCTGAAACCAGCCACATATCAGCCTCTTCAAACATTTCCTGAACAGTA
>NZ_JAOWDM010000091.1:0-224788 GCF_030334645.1 Citrobacter sp. Cc139 | reverse complement strand
TGCTATTGCTCTAATGTGGAGTGCGGTCACTCGTTTGTGATGAATGTTGCTTTCTCCCATTCCGTTAGTCCAAGCGCGCTGAATGGGCAGGGGAGGGTTAAAGAGCTAATTGATGCCATTCCACCCGAGGAGCGGGAAAAGGCTTTAAAGTTGCTGCTGGCTGCGCAAAAGAATGGGTAAAGTATGCGTCGGGAATGGCCGATCCGTTCCCGGAACCTGAACACAGGATTTCAGTTTATGCGGACATAAAATTATTATTTTTCATATTGTTATATTTTTCGTGTTTCACGAACCTCCATAAAATTACACACCTAAAATAAATTATCCATTTAATATCATAGTGTTATGTATTCAGGCCACAAATGCGACGGACAGTAAAACTGAAAAAAGCTGAATTTCTTTTCATTCTTTTCAGTTCCTGTCTCGCAGAGCATCCCCAGAACGGGCGCGGGCTGGTGGTATCGTTTGTAAAAAATCACAACTGAAAAATTTTAGTGATATGAAAACCGCAGGCGGGTGCGGTGTAGTGCGATTTTGGTCATTTTGATAATTTTTTGCTGAAAAGTGCAATACTTTGGACTTCTGTTAAGTCCTCTTGATTGCTATTTTGTTAGTGATGTTCATTTTATGAGCATGCAGCATTGTGATTGATTAGGTACAAAAATTGATAAATTGTGATGGATATCATTAATTTTTACTGATAATTAAAACAGTGTATGTAAAGCCAGGTTTAGATACTAGCTTTTTAAGTTGAATTAATGCCTCATTCTTTTTAAGATAATTCCTCTTTTGTTTTTCATAATAGGGAATTTTCATGAGACTCAAATCGCTAAAAGTAAAAAATTTTCGTGCTATAAATGGTGAGAGTAATGTTTTGCAGTTTGATAATAACAATATTGTTTTTTTGTTCGGTAAAAATAATATTGGGAAGTCGAGTATGTTGCATGCGTATAAATATTTTGCAGCCCCAACTCAAAAGGCATTAATTACAGATTTTCTTGATTACGATGAGGGCAATAACATTGTAATTGAAGCAGTATACATCAAAGAAGATTCAGATACCCAAAATTTTGCAGATAAAGGTCTTGATAAATGGGTTAGTGTCAAGACTAATGAAATTAGGTTTAGGAAAACTTGGATAAAAAGGGATCAGGTGGCGAAAAAAGAAACCTTTAACCCTAGCGAAGAGGTTAATGGTTTTGTGGATAATGGTTTTGGAGGTTTGGAGCAAATACTGACTAATGCTACTCCGGTAATTATTTTTATAGAGGCCATCCCTAACATTAAAGAATTAACTGATTGGTTAGATAAACAGATAAAAAGTAATCTATTGGCAAAAATAAAAACATCTTATAATGAAGAATATGAAGAAGCAGCTAAGGCAGTAAAACGGTTACAAGGTAAAATAGAAAGTGCGAATTTTTTAGGTGAAATGAGCAATGCGGCAAATAAATATTTTTGCGAAACATTTCCTTCCTTGGAAATGAGGATTGCATCACTACCCTATAAAGAATCAGATATCGCTAAGATTTTCGAAAAAGATTTTAGCGTTACTATTGGACCTCGTTTAATTCAAGAGCAGGAGCAGGAGCAGGAGCAGGAGCAGGAGCAGGAGCAGGAGCAGGAGCAGGAGCAGGAGCAAGAACAAGAACAGACTGCTCTTACGGAAGAACAGGTAAAAGTAGCTGTTGAACAGGTTTCATTGATCAAAGAGCAGATAGCGGAAATTGAAACAAGGGGAAATGATGGTTACAGGTCTTTTGATCTACAAGGACATGCACTAATTAGACAGGCACTAGTTACCCTTTTAGGGATTTTTAAAAATACGGAGGATGGGAAAAAACATATTATTCTTTTTGAAGAGCCTGAGCTTTATTTGCATCCAAGCAATAAAAGAAAATTCAGAGAGACTCTATATAAACTTGCTAATGGGGATAATTATCAAGTAATCTGCGTTTCACACGATCCTCAATTGATTGATCTCAGTAAACCACATACATCTTTAGCAAGGTTTATTAAAGGTGATGATGGGAAGACTGAGATATATCAAACTGATGAGGACTTATTCGTTAAAGATGTTGAGACAAAAGATAGAGTTCAGATGCTTAACCGCTTTAATCCTCATCTTTGTGAGAGTTTCTTTTCTGATGAGGTTATTTTAGTCGAGGGTGATACTGAAGCAATTATAACGAGGCAGTTACTATTAGAGCATTTCCCAGAAAAAGAAATATTTGTAGTTAATACTGGATCAAAAAATAACATTCCTTTCTTTATTAATGTATTGAGCAATTTTAAGATAAAACAACATATCATTCATGATTCTGATGAACGTTACTTGTATGAGAAAGGAGTTGTTAAATATAATAATGATGGCGAAAAAACATCTAATAGTGCATGGACAATGAATGAAAAAATATGGGATGCAATGCAAATTGCGAGTGCAAGGAATGGCTGCGAAATCAATAGGTATGTTTCAATAAGGAATTTTGAGCATGCACATAATTATTCACACGATTCCAAAAAGGGCAAGCCGTTATCCGCCTTTGAATATGCGAAGACATTAGATATTAATGATGATTCCTTATCAATCGTCAACCAACTTAAAAAAATTGTCGGTGCGATAGAAAATGATGTTGTCTATGATCAGCAATATTTGGAAGACAAAGTTGTAGAGCCATTTTGATCATGAATAGACAATATCAGAGTAGTATTGGATCATAATCTGGCGCTGCTTAATATATTGCGCATGGTTGTAAGTCCCTCGAATGGAGTTCTTATCAACATGCGCAAGTTGCATTTCAATCCATGCGCTTTCAAAACCATGTTCATGCAAAATAGTACTCATGGTATGCCTGAAGCCGTGACCCGTTAACCGACCATGATAGCCCAGTAGTTTTATCACTTTGTTGATACTGGCTTCGCTCATTGGTTTTCTAACGTCGTTTCGTCCAGGAAAAACGAGGCTGTAATTCCCAGTTATTTCTTGCAGCTTTTTCAGGATGCTGATCGCCTGAGTAGATAACGGAACCAGATGGGGGCGGCGTTTCTTCATCCGTTCTTTGGGGATCTCCCATAAGGCATTATCTAAATCAAACTCAGTCCATTCCGCTGCACGTAGTTCAATTGTTCGCACGCCTGTTAGCATCAACAGCTGCGTGGCGTATTTGGTGACTAAACTGCCCTGATAGTTATCCAGAGCATTGACGAACTCGGGCAACTCGCTTTCAGTCAGGAACGGGAAGTGTTGAGTTTTAGGTTTGTTGAGTGCGATAGCTAAATCGGGTGCAAAATTATACTTTGCTCTTCCAGTGGCAACAGCATAACGAAGCACCTCACCACAACGGCGGCGGATCTTGCTGGTTTGCTCTAGCGCACCTCTTTTCTCTATTTTTTGCAGGACGGTTAGCAGCTCTAGTGGTTCAATCTGCTCAATTGGGCGCTGACCGATAAAAGGAAAAATATCCTTTTCCATGCAGTTGAGAACCTCTTTTGCATACCCCTCTGACCAGGTGGTTTTTTTCGATGAGTGCCATTCTCTGGCCACAGACTCAAAGCTGTTCTCATGCGCGAACTGCAAAGCAATCTTATTTGCTTTTCTGGCTTCACTTGGGTTGATCCCTTTGGCTAACATCGAACGCGCTTCATCACGTTTAGCACGTGCCTGTGCCAATGACACATCGCCATATACGCCGAAGGAAATCATCTTAGGCTTACCTGCAAAGCGATAGCGGAAACGCCAGCCTTTACTGCCCGCTGTGTCGATGAGGAGTGATAGCCCCATACCATCGTTAAGCGTATAGGGTTTGTCCTTCGGTTTTGCTCTTTTTATTTGGATGTCAGATAGCAGCATGTGTATAGAAAAAAGATCGAACTCAGTTATACACAATGTTATACGCAAAAATGTATAGATTCCATTAGAAATAATGGCACTTTACTGGACGAATAAAATAAAAGGTATGAACTAAAATCAATGAGTTATGTACTGTGTTGGACTTTGTGAGAAGTGTTCATGGTGTCCCCTGCAGGAATCGAACCTGCAACTAGCCCTTAGGAGGGGCTCGTTATATCCATTTAACTAAGGGGACGAAGCGGCACGAGTATAGCGTTTTTTACCCTCAACGGTAAGTCTCAAGCCGCCTGACTGCTCAAACAGTCACCATTCAAGCCTGTTTTTTCTGGTTTTTCTGTTTTGATTCTTCGCGTTTTGCTTGCTGCCTGGCTTCTTCCTTGCGTTTGTTGCTCATATCATTGCGGATCTGCGCGTGGCTCATCAGCGCAAAGATAAACGTACCGCCGCAGATATTTCCGGCGAGTGTCGGTAACGCAAAGGGCCAGAAGAAATCACTCCAGTGCAGCGTACCATTAAAGACCAGATAGAGAATTTCCACCGAGCCGACGACGATATGCGTGGTATCGCCCAGCGCAATCAACCAGGTCATCAGAATAATGACCACAATCTTCGCCGCACCGGCCGCAGGGAACATCCAGACCATTGTAGCAATCAGCCAGCCAGAAATAATCGCGTTAGAAAACATCTCTGTTGGGCTGTTTTTCATCACGTCCATACCGATTTTGACAAAGGCGTCGCGGGTCTCTTCATCAAAAATCGGCATATATTCAAAGGCCCATGCCGCAATGCCGGTACCGATAATATTACCCAGTAAAACCACCCCCCACAGGCGCATTAGCAGACCAAAATTGCCGAGGGTAGGGTTTTGCATAACCGGTAGTACGGCAGTGACGGTATTTTCGGTAAAAAGCTGTTGGCGGGCCATGATGACGATGATAAACCCGAAGGTATAACCAAGGTTCTCGAGTAGAAATCCACCTGGCACGCTTTCTAATTGCACGTGAAAAATCCCTTTTGCCAGTAACGAAGCGCCCATCGACAGCCCGGCAGCGATGGCCGACCACAGCAGCGCCATCGCATCGCGTTCCATCTCTTTCTCCCCATCCTGGCGGATATGTTCATGAATCGCCATGGCGCGCGAGGGGAGTCTGTCCTCATCGACCTCTATCTTTTTACCTTCTAACTTTTCATCACTTTCGACCTGGATTTCGTCGCTGTGCCGATCAATTTTTTCTTTCTCAATATCATTCATAGCCGAATCCTGCATAAGCACGTATTGCTAAAGCGTAGCGGTTTTTATCCGAAAATCAGCGGGAGAAAGTCTGAGATAGCAAAAATGGTAACGTTTGTTTTTATTGGGTTAGCTAAAATAGAACCGCCGCGTAGTGTGCATAACCAGGCTATGATCAAATCAGTAAGACCGGGTATATAGACATCGTTTGACGTGCTGTTACAATCGCTCACATCTTAACAGGCGGATACGTCATCGTTCCGTCATGGATGGCAATCAGCGATAGCCATATTACACAGGGAGACACTTATGAAGCTTCGCCTGTCGGCGCTTGCGCTGGGAACCACACTTTTGGTGGGGTGTGCGAGCTCCGGTACTGAACAGCAGGGGCGTTCGGATCCATTTGAAGGGTTCAACCGCACAATGTACAACTTTAACTTTAATGTGTTAGATCCCTATGTTGTTCGACCGGTAGCAGTAGCCTGGCGTGATTATGTCCCGCAGCCGGCGCGTAATGGTTTGAGCAACTTTACGGGCAACCTTGAAGAGCCAGCCGTCATGGTCAACTATTTCCTGCAAGGCGATCCTTATCAGGGGATGGTGCATTTTACCCGTTTCTTCCTGAACACCTTGTTGGGTATGGGCGGCTTTATCGATGTGGCGGGTATGGCGAATCCGAAGCTACAGCGCGTTGAACCACACCGCTTTGGCAGTACGTTAGGCCACTATGACGTGGGTTACGGACCGTATATGCAGCTTCCGTTCTACGGTAGCTTCACGCTGCGCGATGATGGTGGCGATATGGTGGATACGCTGTATCCGGTACTGTCCTGGCTGACCTGGCCGTTGTCGATAGGTAAATGGACAGTCGAAGGGATTGAAACCCGCGCACAGCTGCTTGATTCCGACGGTCTGCTGCGTCAGTCTTCCGATCCTTACATCATGGTACGTGAAGCCTACTTCCAGCGTCATGACTTCATCGCGAACGGCGGGAAACTTAAACCAGAAGAAAACCCGAACGCGAAAGCCATTCAGGATGATTTAAAAGATATTGATTCCGAGTAAGGAATTGAGGCAAATAAAAAGGTGAGCTAAAAAAAGCTCACCTTTTTTAATGTCTGCAGAAAATCAGAATGCGTAGTTGAAGTTGGTACCGAACAGCCAGGCTTTACCTTCAGAATCGAAAGTATACGGGCCTTCTTTGACGGTCACTTTCTGACCGTGCATATAAGAAACACCAACATCAATAGATGCGTCATCATTGAATGCGTAAGTCGTACCCGCGCTCAGCCACAGGCGGTCCTGGTCTGGAATGGAGATGGAACGCTTGCTTGCAGGAACCGGGCTGTCGTCATAGGCGATACCGGTACGGAAGGTCCAGCTTTTATCCATATAATAGGTCGTGCCCAGCGCGATGCGGTAAGAATCCTTAAAGCCTTCTTCTTTATAGAACAGCGTCTGGCCGTTGGTGCCGGTTGCTTTCAGCTCCTGGAACTGGCTCCAACTGGTATAAGCCATGCTGTAGTGAATAGCCCATTGCGGAGCGATGCGGTTATAGCCCGACAGTTCCCACATTTCCGGCAGGTTCAGCGTCAAAGAACCCGGGACGGTGGCATTGGTTGTGCCCCATGGGAACGCGGTGCCTGCGCCAGGTAACGCATTGGCCTGGGAACGAATACCGCTTTTGTAATCACCATCGAAGTCGATTTTAACTTCAGAGCGGTAGGTCAAGCCGTAACGGTTATTTTTATCCAGCTCGTACAAAATACCGGCGTTCCAGCCGTAGCCCCATTCGTCACCCTTCAGGCTGGCGATCTTCTGGCTTACTTTCGGCAGTGCGGCGGTCTGCTCACCGGAATAACGCTCAATTTTTGCATCGGCGTAAACGGCATTAAAACCAACACCAAAGCTCCAGCTGTCATTCAGACGGTAGGCACCGCTCAGGTTAAGGTTGACCGTTTTAAGATCAGTCTTCCCACCGTACTCACCGACGATATAGCTGTCATTAAACTCGGTTGCCAGACCATAGTTTGAGGTGACAGAAGCCCCCCAACCAAACTGCTCGTTGATAGGCATCACGAAGTGAGCGTTGGGAACCCACGCTGTAGGGGCGATGTTATCTGCGTCGGTACTACGTCCGGTGAATGGCGATTTACCGGAAATATTAACGTCTGGATCGATATACACCGCGCCCGCAGAAAAAGTGGGGCGATCGAACATCATAATCAGTGCCGGGTTACGACTGGCGTTACCTGCATCATCTGCAATAGCGCCTTCACCCGAATATGCCCGGCCAAGGCCAGAGGAAGAAAATTCGTTTAACTGAAAGCCTGCAGACCAGGCCTGTGTGGAGATAATTGCCACTGCGACTGCGAGAGCAGACTTTGTAAACAGGGTTTTCTGGCTCATGACCATAACCTCATAGATTTATTTTTATACAAACAATGTTACATACCGTAACAGGAGCGCGAAGTGTAGGGTCTGAGGTACGACATAGAAATCAGACCAGTGCCGAGAGTATAGGTCTGACCAGCTGAAATGTTGCAAGTATGTTTATAAATATTTTCAATTCTGATCTCGGAAACGCGATCCAGCTGGCAAAATTGCGGGTATGCGCACTCACCTGTTTGGGTGATTTTTGTTTTAGATCATTTTTAAGTGTGATTTCGGTCACTTATCGCATTTCATACAATTAACGACTGGAGAGGCGAAAGAGGGGAGCGTAAAATATCCCTATCGTTTATCTGGCACCTCAGGTGCGAATACAGAGGAAATCTACAATGAGTAAATGCAGTGCTGATGAAACCCCGGTTTGCTGCTGTATGGATGTTGGCACCATCATGGACAACTCCGATTGCACCGCGTCATACAGCCGTGTGTTCGCGAATCGCGCAGAGGCAGAAGAAACGCTGGCCGCTCTGACTGAAAAGGCGCGTGGCGTGGAATCTGAGCCTTGCCAAATCACCTCTACCTTTACCGAAGAATCAGATGGTGTGCGTCTGGATATTGACTTTGTTTTTGCTTGTGAAGCTGAAACGCTGATTTTCCAGTTGGGCCTGCGTTAATCCCTTCTCTTTATACCCTTGCTGCCTGGTAGCAAGGGTATTTTCGTAACAGTCAGTGATTATTCACTGTGTCTTAGCTCCCACTTTCTTTTCTCTCCGCTTGGCTAAATGTAAAAAATTGGTTAAGACTGTGATCAGGTCAGACCACTTATTTTTATTTTTTACAGGGGAGTGTTATGAGTCAGGCTTTACCGCTGGTTACCCGCCAGGGCGATCGCATCGCCATTGTAAGCGGATTGCGTACGCCATTTGCCCGTCAGGCAACCGCATTTCATGGCATTCCCGCCGTAGATTTGGGGAAAATGGTTGTTGGTGAACTGCTGGCGCGTAGCGAAATACCCGCTGATGTGATCGAGCAACTGGTCTTTGGTCAGGTGGTACAAATGCCTGAAGCCCCCAATATTGCTCGTGAAATCGTACTGGGAACCGGTATGAATGTGCACACGGATGCCTACAGCGTAAGCCGAGCCTGCGCTACCAGCTTCCAGGCAGTAGCGAATGTCGCGGAAAGCCTGATGGCGGGGACAATTCGCGCCGGAATTGCCGGCGGGGCGGACTCGTCGTCTGTCCTGCCGATTGGCGTCAGCAAAAAGCTGGCGCGCGTGCTGGTGGATGTCAATAAAGCCCGCACAACAGGGCAACGCCTGAAACTGTTTTCCCGGCTGCGTTTACGTGACCTGATGCCTGTACCCCCCGCCGTCGCTGAGTATTCTACCGGCTTGCGCATGGGGGATACGGCCGAGCAAATGGCGAAAACCTATGGCATTACGCGCGAGCAGCAGGATGCCCTGGCGCATCGTTCTCACCAACGTGCCGCTCAGGCATGGGCTGAAGGAAAGCTCGCCGATGAGGTGATGACCACCTACGCGCCACCGTTTAAAGATCCTCTTTCCGAAGATAACAATATTCGCGGCAACTCTACGCTGGCCGATTACGCCAAACTGCGTCCGGCGTTTGACCGAAAGCACGGCACCGTCACTGCGGCGAACAGTACCCCGCTGACGGACGGCGCAGCCGCGGTGATATTGATGACGGAGTCGCGTGCGAAAGAGCTGGGACTGGTGCCGCTGGGGTATTTACGCAGCTATGCTTTCACCGCAATTGATGTCTGGCAGGACATGCTGCTGGGACCGGCGTGGTCAACACCGCTTGCGCTGGAGCGAGCTGGACTGACGATGACGGATTTAACCTTGATCGATATGCATGAAGCCTTTGCCGCACAAACGCTGGCGAACCTTCAGTTGCTGGGCAGCGAACGTTTTGCCCGCGAAGTGTTGGGTAGGGCACATGCCACTGGCGAGGTTGATGACAGTAAATTTAACGTGCTGGGTGGGTCTATTGCCTATGGGCATCCTTTCGCTGCTACCGGTGCGCGAATGATCACGCAAACCCTCAATGAATTACGCCGGCGTGGCGGCGGCTTTGGTTTAGTCACCGCCTGTGCGGCAGGTGGTTTGGGTGCGGCAATGGTTCTGGAGGCGGAATGATGGAAATGACATCGGCTTTTACGCTAAACGTGCGTCTGGATAACATTGCTGTTGTCACCATTGATGTGCCCGGAGAGAAAATGAATACCCTGAAAGCGGAGTTTGCTTCTCAGGTTCGGGCCATCCTGAAACAAATTCGCGACAACAAAGCGCTGCGCGGTGTGGTGTTCATTTCAGCGAAACCCGATAACTTCATCGCCGGAGCAGATATCAACATGATTGGTAGCTGCCGCAGCGCGCAGGAAGCCGAAACGCTGGCCCGCCAGGGGCAGCAGATTATGGCGGAAATCCATGCGTTGCCGATCCCGGTTATCGCCGCGATTCATGGCGCATGTCTGGGCGGTGGCCTGGAGATGGCGCTGGCCTGCCATAATCGTATTTGTACCGATGATGCTAAAACCGTACTGGGTTTGCCGGAAGTCCAGCTTGGTCTGTTGCCCGGCTCCGGCGGCACGCAACGCTTGCCACGCCTTATTGGCGTCAGTACTGCGCTGGATATGATCCTCACAGGGAAACAATTGCGCGCAAAACAGGCGCTTAAAGTGGGGCTGGTGGATGAAGTCGTGCCGCTGTCCATTTTGCTGGAAGCTGCCGTTGAACTGGCTAAAAAAGACAGTTCCTCACATCGGAGTCTGCCCGTACGTGAGCGGGTATTAGCGGGGCCGCTGGGGCGAGCGCTGCTATTCCGTATGGCCAGTAAAAAGACGGCGCAAAAAACGCAGGGAAATTATCCCGCGACGGAACGTATCCTTGAGGTCATTGAAACCGGCCTTGCCCAGGGAAGCAGTAGCGGTTATGACGCAGAAGCCCGCGCATTTGGGGAATTGGCGATGACACCCCAGTCTCAGGCGCTGCGGCACATCTTTTTTGCCAATACCGACGTGAAAAAGGATCCAGGTAGTGATGCAAAGTCCGGTCCGCTAAACAGTGTCGGCATTCTGGGTGGCGGTCTGATGGGCGGAGGTATCGCCTATGTGACGGCCTGTAAAGGTGGCTTGCCAGTACGTATCAAGGATATTACTGCTAAGGGAATCAACCACGCGCTGAAGTACAGTTGGGATCAGCTTGAAACGAAAGTTCGTCGCCGTCATATCAAAGCCAGCGAGCGCGATAAACAGCTGGCGTTAATTTCTGGATCTACCGATTATCGCGGTTTTGCGCATCGCGATCTGGTTATTGAAGCCGTGTTCGAAGATCTGGCGTTAAAACAACAGATGGTGGCAGAAGTTGAACAAAATTGCGCACCTCACACTATTTTTGCTTCCAACACCTCATCTTTACCAATTAGTGATATTGCGGCTAAGGCTGCCAGACCTGAACAAGTGATTGGTTTGCACTTTTTTAGCCCGGTGGAAAAAATGCCGCTGGTTGAGGTCATTCCGCATGCAACGACCTCTGAGCAAACTATTACAACAACCGTCAAGTTGGCGAAAAAACAGGGTAAAACACCGATAGTCGTCAGAGATAAGGCCGGATTTTATGTTAACCGCATTTTAGCGCCTTACATCAATGAAGCTATACGCCTGTTAACCGAAGGCGAGCGGGTTGAAGCCATTGACGCCGCGCTGGTTAAGTTTGGTTTTCCGGTTGGGCCAATCCAACTTTTGGATGAGGTCGGAATTGATACGGGCACTAAAATTATACCTGTGCTTGAAGCGGCGTATGGAGAACGTTTTAGCGCGCCTGCAAATGTTGTTGCTTCAATTTTGAATGACGATCGCAAAGGTAGAAAAAATGGTCGTGGTTTCTATCTTTATGGGGCGAAAGGGCGTAAAAGCAAAAAACAGGTCGACCCTGCAATTTATACGCTTATTGGCGCTCAGGGCCAGGCTCGACTCACCGCCACGCAAATTGCTGAGCGGTGTGTCATGTTAATGCTCAATGAAGCAGCTCGCTGTTTCGACGAGAAGGTCGTCCGCAGCGCCCGTGATGGCGATATCGGCGCTGTATTTGGTATTGGTTTTCCGCCATTCCTCGGCGGCCCGTTCCGCTATATGGATTCCCTCGGCGCGGGTGAAGTAGTTGCGGTTCTGCAACGGCTATCAACACAATATGGCTCGCGGTTTACGCCGTGTGAGCAGTTATTGCTGATGGCGGAACGCGGTGAAAGATTCTGGAATAGTAGGGAAACTGACCTGAATTCATGAGGTCAAAGGTAGGATGAATCCGCACTGAATGTATGGCTCATGCTCAAAATGTAAACAGAGATTGACTATACTTACGCCGTTGAGGTAAAAAACAGCGTTTCATTCGGTGAATGGATAAGGCACAATGCCGGCCACCATATCGTTACCACGGTCAATAGGGGACGTGATTAACTGGTGTTGGTGATTCTGGTTAACAAAAGCGGTGCAATATGCAAGTTTTTATCATGCGTCACGGCGACGCGGCCCTCGATGCCGCCAGTGATTCGGTTCGTCCTTTAACCTCTTGTGGTTGTGACGAATCTCGCCTGATGGCGAACTGGCTGAAAGGTCAAAAAGTGGATATCGAACGTGTTCTGGTGAGCCCGTTCCTGCGAGCCGAACAAACGCTGGATGTGGTGGGGGAATGCATGAACCTGCCAGGCGGCGTGGATGTTTTGCCGGAGCTGACTCCCTGCGGCGATGTTGGTCTGGTCAGCGCCTATTTACAGGCTCTGGCCAATGAAGGTATCACCACGGCGCTGGTGATTTCTCACTTACCTTTAGTGGGGTACCTGGTGTCTGAGCTTTGCCCAGGCGAAACTCCGCCGATGTTTACCACGTCAGCGATTGCCAGCGTTACGCTTGATGAAAGCGGAAAAGGGGTTTTCAACTGGCAAATGAGCCCGTGTAATCTCAAAATGGCGAAAGCGATATAAGTAGGCCGAATAAGGCACAACCGCCATCCGGAAAATAAAAGAGCCGCAAACGCGGCTCTTTCTGTTTTTCTGCATCAGGGAAGTTCTGGCGGCAGCCACTCTTCCACTTCAATCAGCACCAGCAGTGCGGCGTCGCCACCATACTCTTTCGGTGCCTGATGAAAGGCCATCACGTGCGGATGCTGTGCCAGCCAGAGAGGCGTTTGCTGTTTAAGAATATGCTTTCCGTGGCCATGCATAACGCAGGCGCAAAACACATGCTCACGACGACAGGCGGCGATCAGCGCGCCTAATTCCTGTTTGGCCTGTTGCTGGGTCAGTCCATGCAAATCAAGAAACAGCTCCGGGGAGTAGTCGCCACGGCGCATTTTTTTGAGTTCGAAATGGCTGACGTCGGCACGTAGATATCTTACCGGGCCGTCTGTGTTCAGCAACGGCTGAAATTCGTCAGAAAAATAGTGGCTGGCATCAGCCTGTTCCTGCAACAGCCTTTTAACCGGGACCTCGGTGATTTTTTTACGTAGCGGTCGGTGAACAATAGTGTCTTGCTTAATTTTACGCGTGCCGGTCATCAGCTGGCGAAACAGCGTCTGATCCTCCTCGCTGAGCGATGTTTTCTTTTTCATTCGAGAGTCTCATCTTTTATTTTCCGTTAGTTTAACCCGACTCGACGGGCATCCGATCGCTTAAAACGCAATTTTCGCGTTCAGGCCCGGTGTGGATGCTGATTTATCGCCGTCTTCGTGGCAAACTAGCCGCCGAAATTAATACGAGCATGCCCTGGAGGAATACGTGGATAAAATTTTCGTCGATGAAGCAGTGAGTGAACTGCATACCATTCAGGACATGTTGCGTTGGGCGGTCAGCCGTTTTAGCGCGGCGAATATCTGGTATGGCCATGGCACGGATAACCCATGGGACGAGGCCGTACAGCTGGTGCTGCCGTCGCTCTATTTGCCGCTGGATATACCTGAAGATATGCGCACCGCGCGTCTGACCTCCAGCGAGCGCCATCGTATTGTTGAACGCGTGATTCGCCGCGTCAACGAGCGTATCCCGGTTGCTTATCTGACCAATAAAGCCTGGTTCTGCGGGCATGAGTTTTATGTTGATGAACGCGTGCTGGTTCCACGCTCACCGATTGGCGAACTGATCAATAATCGTTTTGCGGGCCTCATCAATGAGCAGCCGCAGCATATCCTCGATATGTGTACCGGCAGCGGCTGCATCGCTATTGCCTGCGCGTATGCTTTCCCGGAAGCCGAAGTGGATGCGGTGGATATTTCCACTGACGCGCTGGCGGTGACCGAGCACAATATTGAAGAACATGGTCTGATCCATCACGTGACGCCGATCCGCTCCGATCTGTTCCGCGATCTGCTGAAAGTGCAGTATGACCTGATTGTGACCAACCCGCCGTATGTCGATGCGGAAGATATGTCCGATCTGCCAAACGAATATCGTCATGAACCTGAGCTGGGTCTGGCGTCCGGTAGCGATGGGCTGAAACTGACTCGCCGCATTCTGGGGAACGCTCCAGATTACCTGGCAGATAACGGTATTCTGATTTGTGAAGTCGGAAACAGCATGGTACATCTGATAGAGCAATACCCGGATGTACCGTTTACCTGGCTGGAGTTTGACAACGGCGGTGACGGTGTATTCATGCTGACCAAAGAACAGTTAGTTGCTGCTCGCGAGCACTTCAGCATTTATAAAGACTAAATACACGCGCACAAACACAACACTCATAACGGAGCCGTGATGGCAGGAAACACAATTGGGCAACTCTTTCGCGTAACCACATTCGGCGAATCACACGGGCTGGCGCTCGGTTGTATTGTCGATGGTGTTCCGCCGGGCATTTCTCTGACAGAAGCTGACCTGCAGCACGATCTCGACAGACGTCGCCCAGGTACGTCGCGTTACACTACGCAGCGCCGTGAACCGGATCAGGTGAAAATCCTCTCTGGTGTGTTCGAAGGCGTGACCACCGGTACCAGCATTGGTCTGCTGATCGAAAATACCGATCAGCGTTCACAGGATTACAGCGCGATTAAGGATGTTTTTCGTCCTGGTCACGCCGACTATACCTATGAGCAAAAATACGGTCTGCGCGACTATCGTGGCGGTGGACGCTCATCCGCACGTGAAACAGCAATGCGCGTGGCGGCCGGGGCGATTGCCAAAAAATATCTGGCGGAAAAATTCGGCGTTGAAATTCGCGGCTGTCTGACGCAGATGGGCGATATCCCGCTGGAGATTAAAGACTGGTCTCAGGTAGAGCTTAACCCGTTCTTTTGCCCGGACCCGGATAAAATCGAGGCGCTCGATGAACTGATGCGCGGCCTGAAAAAAGAGGGCGACTCCATCGGAGCAAAGGTCAGCGTGGTGGCAAGCGGCGTACCTGCGGGTCTCGGTGAACCTGTATTTGACCGCCTGGATGCCGACATTGCCCATGCGCTGATGAGCATTAACGCCGTTAAGGGCGTAGAGATTGGCGACGGGTTTGACGTTGTCGCGCTGCGCGGCAGCCAAAACCGTGATGAAATCACCAAAGACGGTTTCCAGAGTAACCATGCGGGCGGCATTCTGGGCGGGATCAGCAGCGGGCAGCAAATTGTTGCACATATGGCGCTGAAACCGACGTCCAGTATTACCGTTCCTGGACGCACGATTAACCGCTTTGGCGAAGAAGTCGACATGATCACCAAAGGACGCCACGATCCGTGCGTTGGGATCCGCGCCGTGCCGATCGCAGAAGCAATGCTGGCGATCGTATTAATGGATCACCTGCTGCGTCAGCGGGCGCAAAACGCGGACGTGAAGACTGACATTCCACGCTGGTAAGACATGAAAAAAACGGCACTTGCGGCGCTGGCTCTCTTTGCCAGCACCGCCTGCCTGGCGGCGACGCCCTGGCAGAAAATTACCCATCCGGTGGCGGGCAGCCCGCAGTCTATCGGCGCATTCGCCAATGGCTGTATTGTTGGCGCCGAGACGCTGCCTGTACAGTCTGAACACTATCAGGTGATGCGCACCGATCAGCGACGTTATTTTGGTCATCCGGATCTGGTGATGTTTATCCAGCGTCTGAGTAATCAGGCGAATAATCTGGGGCTGGGCACGGTGTTAATCGGCGATATGGGTATGCCGGCCGGTGGGCGGTTCAATGGCGGTCACGCCAGCCACCAGACGGGACTGGATGTCGATATTTTCCTGCAGTTGCCGAAAACGCGCTGGACCCAGTCACAACTGCTGCGTCCTCAGGCGTTAGATCTGGTCTCACGGGATGGCAAACATGTCGTGCCGTCGCTGTGGAAGCCGGAGATTTTCAGCCTGATTAGGCTGGCGGCAAAAGATAATGAAGTCACGCGCATTTTTGTGAATCCGGCGATTAAGCAGCAACTGTGTCTGGATGCAGGGACCGACAGGGACTGGTTGCGTAAAGTTCGACCGTGGTTCCAGCATCGTGCGCATATGCACGTACGATTACGTTGTCCTGCTGACAGCCTTGAATGCGAAGATCAACCGTTGCCTCCTCCAGGCGATGGCTGTGGCGCGGAGCTGCAAAGCTGGTTCGAACCTCCTAAACCTGGAACCACCAAGCCTGAGAAGAAGACACCGCCGCCGTTGCCGCCTTCCTGCCAGGCGCTACTGGATGAGCATGTACTCTAATGGATCATTTTGTCTCTCTGTTTATGGTGTCGCCACTGCTGTTAGGTGTGCTTTTTTTTGTGGCAATGCTGGCAGGTTTTATTGACTCTCTGGCCGGAGGCGGCGGTTTACTCACCATCCCGGCATTGATGGCGGCCGGAATGCCGCCCGCGCAAGCGTTGGCCACCAATAAGCTACAGGCCTGCGGGGGATCGATCTCTTCCTCGATCTATTTTATTCGCCGGGGCGTGGTTAATCTGGCGGATCAGAAGCTCAACATCTTCATGACTTTTGTCGGTTCCATGAGCGGCGCGTTGTTGGTCCAGCATGTGCAGTCCGACATATTACGCCAGATCCTGCCGGTGCTGGTTATCTGTATCGGCCTCTACTTTCTGTTGATGCCCAGAGTGGGCGAAGAAGACCGGCAGCGTCGGCTGCACGGTTTGCCTTTCGCGCTGGTGGCCGGGGGCTGCGTTGGGTTTTACGATGGCTTTTTTGGCCCGGCGGCGGGATCGTTCTACGCGCTGGCTTTTGTCATGCTGTGCGGCTATAACCTGGCAAAATCGACGGCCCACGCCAAAGTATTAAATGCCACCTCGAATATCGGTGGACTGTTGCTGTTTGCCCTCGGCGGCAAAGTGATTTGGGCGACCGGGTTTGTGATGCTCATTGGCCAGTTCATTGGCGCACGGATGGGATCGCGACTGGTGCTCAGCAAAGGACAAAAACTCATTCGGCCAATGATCGTCATTGTCTCCGCCGTGATGAGCGCCAAGCTACTTTACGATAATCATGGACAGGAGATTCTCCACTGGCTGGGGATGAACTAATGAATAACACCCATCACTACGAACAGTTAATTGAGATTTTTAACGGCTGCTTTGCCGATGAATTTAATACCCGTCTGATTAAAGGCGATGACGAACCGATCTATCTTCCTGCTGATGCGGAAGTACCGTATCACCGTATCGTTTTTGCGCATGGTTATTACGCCAGCGCGTTACATGAAATTTCGCACTGGTGTATTGCGGGTAAAGCGCGTCGTGAACTGGTTGACTTTGGTTACTGGTACTGCCCGGACGGACGCGACGCGAACACGCAATGCCAGTTTGAAGATGTGGAAGTGAAGCCGCAGGCGTATGACTGGCTGTTCTGCATGGCGGCGGGCTATCCGTTTAACGTCAGTTGCGACAATCTGAACGGCGACTTTGAACCGGATCGCGTGGTATTCCAGCGTCGTGTTCATGCCCAGGTGATGGAATATCTGGAAAAGGGGATCCCGGAGCGTCCAGCGCGCTTTATTAACGCGTTACAGAATTATTATCACACGCCTGAACTTAAGGCGGAACAATTCCCGTGGCCCGAAGCGCTCAACTGAAGCCGCCGCCACGTTTACAATGAGGAAAGAAGATGATCGCGGAGTTTGAATCACGCATTCTGGCATTAATCGACGATATGGTAGAGCACGCCAGCGATGATGAGTTGTTTGCCAGTGGCTATTTGCGTGGGCACCTGACGCTGGCCGTAGCAGAGCTGGACGCTGGCGAGGACCATTCCGCTGAGGCATTGTACACCAATGTGACCAGCAGCCTGGAAAAAGCGATTAGCGCAGGCGAACTTTCGCCGCGTGACCAGGCGTTAGTGAAAGAGATGTGGGACGCTTTATTTCAAAAGGCAACGCAATAATAATTGCAGTGGATTGTGCCGGATGGCGACGCTAAGGCGTCTTATCCGGCCTACGTGGACTGACGATTCGGGTTCAGTTTGTAGGCCTGACAAGCGCAGCGCATCAGGCAATGATGAGAGAGTATTTTATTTCACCGCTTTACCCTTCAATAACTTCCTGACCCACAACCGATTCGGGTTCAGTGCCGCCAGCGTACTGGCATCCATAGGAATGGGTTCATCGCTCATTTGCGCTGCCAGAATTTCTGCACACAGCGGGGCTGAGCACAACCCGCGTGACCCCAGCGCGCCCAGCATAAATAGATCGGCATACACCGGGGCGCTTACCGCGTGCGCTTTGTCTTCGGCAAGCGTGGCGTACTGGCTGAGCGTGGCGTTATAGTCCGCGACATTGCCCACCATCGGGATGTGATCGCGCGTAGCGCAGCGGACCCCGCAGCGGGCGGCATGCGCACTGACGTCCACCTCTTTTGCCCATGCGGCGTGCGGGAAGCAGTCGATTAAACGCTGACGATTTTGCTGCTGGTCATCCTCGCGATACTCAGTCTCCTCACACCCACGATGATAGCTGGCGCCAATGCAGTGTTGCTGGTTTTGCGGGGCATGCGGCGTGAGGTACCCGTCGTAGCACAACACCTGGCGCAGCGCTGACAGCGTAGGCGTGGTGGGGATATGACTCACCTGACCGCCAACGGAATAGACCGGTAACGACTGCGTCTGCTCAAAGCGGTTAATGCGATGGCCGTTAGCCAGAACCACCGCTTCGTGAGTGGCGGTTTCTCCACAGGCAAACTGTAATTGCCAGCTTGCTGTCTGGCGCGTCAGTGAGACCAACGTGTGTTGGTAGCGGGTACGTAATCCCAGCGTTGTGGCATAGTCCAGTACGGCGGCGGTTAACTGCGCTGGGCACAGCCATCCACCTGCCGGATACTGAATCCCGCCGCATCCGGTTTCCACGCCTGTCGTTTGCAACACCTGCTGTGCATCTACGCCGACGGCGAGCGCATCGGGCAGTTCAAGAGACAGCATTTGAGTGATTTTCTGCTGGCTTTTTTCATCCCAGGCGAGCTGCGTCACGCCGCACCAGTCATGTGCGAACTCAACCGGAAGGGCGTCATACAGTCGGCGGGCGAAGGTAAACGCAGTGGGGAAAAAGAGATTAATGGCCGCATCATGCTTGCTGAGTAACGGATAGAGCGCGCCCTGACGGTTACCTGATGCGCCTTCAGCAGGTTTCGCGTCTGCGCAATAGAGCGTGACCTGCCAGCCGCGGCGTAGTAGCGCCAGCGACAGCAATGCGCTGGCGATGCCACCGCCAATAATAGCGGCTTCGCGCTTATCTGTGCCCGTGCGCGTGAACCACGGAGCCGATGAAGAGAGCGCCAGAGTCTGTTCCATGATGCCACAAAGCATTTCGCGTTTGCGGCCAAAGCCTTTGCGTTTTTGCATTGTAAACCCGGCTTCCTGCAACCCCCGTCGCACAAAGCCTGCCGATGTGAAGGTGGCCAGCGTGCCGCCGGGGCGAGCCAGTCGGGCCATCGCGTTAAACAGCGTTGGCGTCCACATGTCCGGATTTTTCGCCGGTGCGAAACCGTCCAGGAACCAGGCGTCCACTTTTTGATTCAAAGAGTCATCCAGTTTACTGGTCAGTTCATTAATATCGCCAAACCACAGATCCAGCGTGACGCGCCCATCATCAAGAAGCAGACGATGGCATCCCGCCAGCGGCAGCGGCCACTGCTCTTGCAGTGCCGTGGCCCACGGAGCAAGCTCCGGCCAGTGCTGATGGGCCAGGGTCAGATCTTCACGCGTCAGCGGATATTTTTCGAAACTGATGAAATGTAATCTTTCCAGGGTAGCGTCAGGGTAGGTATCGCGAAAATCGGCAAATGCCTGCCAGAGCGTCAGGAAGTTAAGCCCGGTGCCAAACCCGCTTTCAGCCACCACGAAAAGGGGACGTGAATGCGCAGGAAATCTCTGTGCGAGATGATTCCCGCCGAGGAAGACGTAACGTGTCTCTTCCAGCCCGTTATCATTGGAAAAATAGACATCATCAAAATCTCGGGAAACAGGTGTACCCTCAGCGTTGAATTCAAGGTTGGCAGGTTGTATAGCGTATTGTTTCACGTAAGTTACTCGTCTGGCAGGCTGTGCCCCGATCTTAGCGATGAGTGCCTGGCTGCGCAAATTTCCACATTAAATGGCTGATCGGACTTGTTCGGCGTACAAGTGTACGCTATTGTGCCACTCGAAACTTTAAAATAGTGCGACTTACAGAGGTATTGAATGAAACGTGCAGTGATTACTGGCTTGGGCATCGTTTCCAGCATCGGTAATAACCAGCAGGAAGTCCTGGCATCTCTGCGTGAAGGACGTTCAGGGATCACTTTCTCTCAGGAGCTGAAGGACTCCGGCATGCGTAGCCACGTATGGGGCAACGTAAAACTGGATACCACTGGCCTCATTGACCGCAAAGTAGTGCGCTTCATGAGCGACGCATCCATCTATGCATTCCTTTCCATGGAGCAGGCTGTGGCGGATGCCGGTCTTGCTGCAGAAGATTACCAGAATAACCCGCGCGTTGGCCTGATTGCAGGTTCCGGCGGCGGTTCCCCGCGTTTTCAGGTGTTCGGCGCTGACGCAATGCGTAGCCCGCGTGGCCTGAAAGCGGTTGGCCCGTATGTGGTCACCAAAGCGATGGCGTCCGGCGTTTCTGCCTGCCTCGCAACGCCGTTTAAAATTCACGGCGTAAACTACTCCATCAGCTCTGCCTGTGCGACTTCTGCGCACTGCATCGGCAACGCAGTAGAACAAATTCAACTGGGCAAACAAGACATCGTGTTTGCTGGCGGCGGCGAAGAGCTGTGCTGGGAAATGGCGTGTGAATTCGACGCCATGGGCGCGCTGTCTACCAAATATAACGACGACCCGTCGAAAGCTTCCCGTACCTATGACGCAAACCGTGACGGTTTTGTTATCGCGGGCGGCGGCGGTATGGTTGTGGTTGAAGAGCTGGAACACGCTCTGGCCCGTGGCGCGCACATCTACGCGGAAATCGTCGGTTACGGCGCGACCTCTGATGGCGCAGACATGGTTGCACCGTCAGGCGAAGGCGCAGTACGTTGCATGCAGATGGCGATGCACGGTGTAGACACCCCGATCGACTACCTGAACTCTCACGGTACTTCTACTCCGGTAGGCGACGTGAAAGAGCTGGGCGCAATCCGTGAAGTGTTTGGCGACAACAGCCCGGCAATTTCTGCAACCAAAGCGATGACTGGTCACTCACTGGGCGCGGCTGGCGTGCAGGAAGCTATCTACTCTCTGCTGATGCTGGAACACGGCTTTATCGCGCCGAGCATCAACATTGAAGAGCTGGACGAGCAGGCGGCAGGTCTGAACATCGTGACCAAACCGACCGAGCAGGCGCTGACCACCGTGATGTCCAACAGCTTCGGCTTTGGCGGCACTAACGCGACGCTGGTCATGCGTAAGCTGTAAGCATCAATATTGCGCCGGATCCGTTATCCGGCTCATGCTGCACAGTAAAGGGAGCCGCCAGGCTCCCTTTTTTATATCGTTGACAATCTATCTGGTTTACAGGCAGACTCCAACTTCAACATTATCCTCTTGATAATGCGTAGGCGTTTAACGTTATCCAACGCACCTTAATCCTGAAAGTCAGGTAGAGGGGGCGTGGGCATTCCTCGCCTTACTCTGCATTTTGGAGTAACGCATGACAGCAGTAACCCAACAAGAAAAAACACCGTCGGCGAACTTTTCGCTGTTTCGTATCGCTTTTGCGGTTTTCCTGACCTACATGACGGTCGGTCTGCCTTTACCCGTCATTCCTCTGTTTGTGCACCACGAGCTGGGCTATGGCAATACCATGGTCGGTATCGCCGTAGGCGTACAGTTTCTGGCAACGGTCTTAACGCGTGGTTATGCCGGGCGCTTAGCCGATCAATATGGCGCTAAACGTTCGGCGCTACAGGGGATGTTTGCCTGTGCGCTGGCGGGCGCGGCGTGGCTTTTAGCCGCGCTATTACCTGTCTCTGTCCCGGTGAAATTTGCGTTGTTGATTGTCGGACGTCTGATCCTTGGCTTTGGCGAAAGCCAACTGCTCACCGGAACGCTGACCTGGGGGCTGGGGCTGGTTGGCCCAACGCGTTCCGGTAAGGTGATGTCGTGGAACGGGATGGCTATTTACGGTGCGCTGGCTGCCGGTGCGCCGTTGGGCTTGCTGATCCATAGCCACTTCGGCTTCGCGGCGCTGGCGGGAACCACGATGGTATTACCGCTGCTGGCCTGGGCATTCAACGGCACCGTTCGTAAAGTGCCTGCGCATGCCGGGGAGCGACCTTCACTGTGGAGTGTGGTCGGGCTTATCTGGAAACCGGGCCTGGGTCTGGCATTGCAGGGCGTGGGTTTTGCCGTCATCGGTACGTTTATTTCGCTTTATTTTGTCAGCAATGGCTGGACGATGGCGGGATTCACCCTGACCGCGTTTGGCGGGGCATTTGTGCTGATGCGCATTCTGTTTGGCTGGATGCCGGACCGGTTCGGCGGCGTGCAGGTCGCCGTTGTTTCATTGCTGGTTGAAACTGCGGGTCTGATCCTGCTGTGGCAGGCTCCCTCTGCCTGGGTAGCTCTGCTCGGGGCGGCATTAACCGGGGCCGGATGTTCGCTTATCTTCCCGGCATTGGGCGTTGAGGTTGTGAAGCGAGTGCCCGCGCAGGTTCGCGGTACGGCGCTGGGCGGTTACGCCGCATTTCAGGATATCTCCTACGGCGTAAGCGGCCCTGTCGCCGGGGTGCTGGCCACCGCGTACGGCTATCCCTCGGTATTCCTTGCCGGGGCGATATCCGCCGTGGTGGGAATTGTTGTGACGTTGCTGACTCTGCGAAAAGGCTAAGCGACCAGCCAGAAAATGGCTAACGCAATCATCAAGGCAATAAATATCAGTCCCGGTCGTGTCGACAGTGATTTAACCGTTTCAATCATCGGCGCGAACGGGCTGTAAATGGGCTGAGGATGGCGCGGATCGTTTAATTCCTGCTCCCGGTCACGTTCCACGCGGCGCAGGAAGATTTGATTCAGCAAGTCCAGCACCTGAACCGTGGTCAGAATCGATTGTGGTTGGATCTGATACGTCTGCTGCGCGTACTCTTTGATTGCCGTCAGCTCATTCGGCTCTAACGGCAGCTTCAGCGCCGCCTGCAGCGTTTGTAAGGTCGGGGCAGTTTGCAGACTGAGCGTCTGGCGCGCCTGCAGCCAGGTGACCAGATGCGAAAATTGTTTGGCGGGGATTAACTCTCCGCTTTTTACCCCAGACAGCTCCAGCATAGACTGCCAGATCATCTTACCGGATTCGCCCGTGGCCGCCGCCAGTTTGGTAACCAACTGGTTCAGCGTGTTGTGCTCTGCGGGGAGTAACGGACGATCGGTAGCCGGACGCTGCTGCGGCTGCGGTATCGAAAGCTGACCTTGTTGTAACAGGGTCAGCACGTTCTTCAATTGCTCAGGCGTGAGTTGGCTAAGCGCCGTCTGCCCGTACTGCTGGCGGATAAAATCACTCACCGCCTGACGGTTATTTCCCTGACTCAATAGCTCCGTGAGCTGCGACAGCACCTGACGATTAGCATGGTTCTGTTGTGCGACTTCCAGCCGCTGGTTCAAATTTTGTTCGGCGGCGGGAAAGTGACGTGACTGCAACGGTGTATCACTTTTGACGCCCAGATCGTGTTTCATTCCGGCCCACACCTCAGCGCTTTGCTGCTGAGTGAGCGAAATCAAACGGGTAATCAGTCGTTCCAGCACGGTACGTTGTATCGTGGATAACGGTTGCTCACCTGCAACGGAGGGGGCATTTTGGCCTTCGCCGGGAGGGCGAGCGGGCGTACCTGAAATGGGCTGCATCGTCTCTGTTCCTTAAATCTGTGCTGACCAGGTCTCGCAGTATGCCTGGCGGCGAGATTATGGCACACTTGCCCGGTTAACTCTCGTTCTCAAACAGGTGCGAAAGACGTGAAAATCCTCGTTGATGAAAATATGCCCTATGCCCGCGAACTGTTTAGTCGTTTGGGGGAGGTCAAAGCGGTTCCTGGTCGTCCGATTCCCGTTGCCGAACTGGATGATGCGGATGCCTTAATGGTGCGCTCGGTGACGAAAGTCAATGAATCACTGCTCAGCGGAAAACCGGTTAAATTTGTCGGTACGGCAACCGCAGGCACGGACCATGTGGATGAAGCCTGGCTTGCGCAGTCGGGAATCGGTTTTTCCGCAGCGCCCGGATGTAATGCGATTGCGGTCGTAGAATATGTTTTTTCAGCGTTGCTGATGCTGGCGGAGCGCGACGGTTTTGCGTTACGCGATCGTACCGTGGGCATCGTCGGTGTTGGTAACGTGGGCGGACGTTTGCAGGCGCGACTGGAAGCGCTGGGGATCCGTACCTTGCTGTGCGATCCGCCGCGGGCCGATCGCGGTGATGAGGGCGATTTCCGCTCGCTGGACGAACTGGTACAGCAGGCCGATGTGTTGACTTTCCATACGCCGTTATTTAAAGACGGTCCGTACAAAACGCTGCACCTTGCGGATGACGCGCTGATTAGTCGGCTGAAGCCGGGCACCATTCTGATCAACGCCTGCCGGGGGCCGGTTATCGACAATACGGCATTACTGAATCGGCTTAACGCCGGGCAGACGCTGAGCGTGGTGTTGGATGTCTGGGAAGGCGAGCCGGATCTCAATGTGGCGTTGCTGGAGAAAGCCGATATCGGCACGGCGCACATTGCCGGGTATACCCTGGAAGGAAAAGCGCGTGGGACCACGCAGGTCTTTGAGGCCTATAGTAAGTTTATTGGTCGCGAACAGCACGTTGCGCTGAACACCCTGTTACCTGCGCCTGAATTTGGGCGTATCACGTTGCATGGCCCGTTAGATCAGCCAACGCTGAAAAGGCTGGCGCATTTAGTGTATGATGTGCGCCGCGATGATGCGCCGCTGCGTAAAGTCGCTGGAATTCCGGGTGAGTTTGATAAACTGCGTAAAAATTATCTTGAGCGCCGTGAATGGTCGTCTTTATACGTGATGTGTGACGACGCAACGGCTGCCGCCTTGCTGTGTAAGCTGGGTTTTAACGCGGTTCATCACCCGGCACATTAATGTCTTCTTAATGCTCCCTGTCGAATAATGCGACAGGGACGCTTATGTATTTCTGGAGTAAATCACCATGTCTGAAGGCTGGAACATTGCCATTCTGGGCGCAACGGGCGCCGTAGGCGAAGCCCTGCTCGATACGCTGGCTGAACGCCAGTTCCCGGTCGGTGAAATTTTTGCGCTGGCGCGTAACGAAAGCGCTGGTGAGCACCTGCGTTTTAACGGTAAATCGGTCATTGTTCAGGATGTTGCAGACTTTGACTGGACGCAGGCACAACTGGCATTTTTTGTTGCGGGCGCTGAGGCCACCGCTGCATGGGTGGAAGAAGCAACCAATGCCGGTTGCCTGGTTATCGACAGCAGTGGTCTGTTCGCACTTGAGCCTGACGTTCCGCTGGTGGTTCCGGACGTTAACCCGTTCGTGCTGGCAGATTACCGCAACCGCAATGTGATTGCAGTCCCTAATAGCCTGACCAGTCAACTGCTGTCTGCGTTGAAACCGCTGATTGATGACGGTGGTCTTTCACGTATTACGGTGACCAATATTCTGTCGGCCTCCGCGCACGGTAAAAAAGCGGTGGATGCGTTGGCAGGGCAAAGTGCGAAACTGCTCAATGGTATCCCGATTGACGAAGACGATTTCTTTGGTCGCCAGTTGGCATTCAATATGCTGCCGCTGCTGCCAGATCGCGAAGGTAGCGTGCGCGAAGAGCGTCGTATTGTCGATGAAGTGCGCAAAATTATGCAGGATGACGGTCTGCTTATCTCCGCTAGCATCGTACAGTCACCGGTATTCTACGGTCACGCGCAGATGGTGAATTTTGAAGCCCTGCGTCCGTTGGCGGCGGAAGAAGCGCGCGATGCGTTTTCTCGCGCTGAAGACGTGGTGTTGTCGGAAGAGACCGATTTCCCGACTCAGGTTGGCGATGCGTCTGGTACCCCACATCTTTCCATCGGCTGTGTACATAACGATTACGGTATGCCGGAGCAGGTTCAGTTCTGGTCCGTGGCAGACAACGTACGCTTTGGCGGCGCGTTGATGGCGGTGAAAATTGCGGAAAAACTGGTGCAGGAGTATCTGTACTAATGTCGGACCTGCAACAGCCGCTACCCCATAAAATTGCGCTGGGCATTGAGTATGACGGCAGCAAATATTATGGCTGGCAGCGCCAGAACGAAGTGCGTAGCGTTCAGGAAAAGCTGGAAAAAGCGCTTTCTCAGGTCGCGAATGAGCGTATAAATGTCTTTTGTGCGGGGCGCACGGATGCAGGCGTTCATGGCACAGGCCAGGTCGTACATTTTGAAACGCACGCTGTGCGTAAAGATGCCGCCTGGACGTTGGGCGTAAATGCGAATCTACCTGGTGACATCGCCGTGCGCTGGGTGAAAGCTGTACCTGATGATTTTCATGCCCGATTCAGCGCCACGGCTCGCCGTTATCGCTACATCATCTACAATCATCGGTTGCGCCCAGCGGTTTTGGGCAAAGGGGTAACCCATTACTATGAGCCGCTGGATGCTGAACGTATGCATCGTGCAGCCCAGTGTCTGATCGGCGAAAATGATTTTACCTCGTTTCGTGCGGTGCAGTGCCAGTCGCGCACGCCGTGGCGTAACGTGATGCACATAAACGTTGAACGTTTTGGCGCATATGTGGTGGTGGATATTAAAGCGAATGCCTTTGTACATCATATGGTCAGGAATATTGTCGGCAGCCTGATGGAAGTAGGCGCCAACAACCAGCCGGAGAGCTGGATAGCAGAACTGTTAGCGGCGAAGGACAGAACGCTGGCAGCGGCAACGGCGAAAGCGGAAGGACTGTATTTGGTCGCGGTAGATTACCCTGACCGGTTCGACCTGCCAAAACCGCCAATGGGCCCGCTATTTCTGGCGGACTAATTTGAGTCGTATAAAGGCAAAACTATGGATCTGATTTACTTTCTTATCGATTTTATTCTGCACATTGATGTGCACCTGGCGGAGCTGGTCGCGGAATACGGTATCTGGGTATACGCGATTCTGTTTCTGATCCTGTTCTGTGAAACCGGGCTGGTAGTGACGCCGTTCCTGCCGGGAGACTCGCTGCTGTTTGTTGCCGGCGCGCTTTCTGCGCTGCCAACTAACGATCTCAATGTTCATCTGATGGTGGCGTTGATGATTGTGGCTGCGATTGTCGGCGATGCGGTGAACTACACGATTGGCCGGTTGTTCGGTGAGAAACTCTTTAGTAACCCGAACTCCAAAATTTTTCGTCGCAGCTACCTGGATAAAACACATGCGTTCTACGAGCGTCATGGCGGGAAAACGATTATCCTGGCGCGTTTCGTGCCTATCGTGCGTACATTTGCGCCATTTGTTGCCGGTATGGGACACATGTCCTACCGCCACTTTGCGATGTATAACGTTGTAGGCGCGCTGCTGTGGGTATTGCTGTTCACCTATGCAGGCTATCTGTTTGGCGATCTGCCAATAGTTCAGGAAAACCTGAAATTATTGATTGTGGCGATTATCGTCCTTTCCGTATTGCCGGGCGTGATAGAAGTGATTCGTCATAAACGGGCTGCGTCACGGGCTGCAAAATAGAAAGTAACTCAGCGGTTCGACCACTTTTTTATCCAAAGTTTCGGGCTGTTATGTTTTAATGTGCAACATTCATGGTCTGTTAGGGGCAAAAATGGCATTATGCGCCCCTTATAACAAAGCTGACTAGGGTTCAGGCAGAAAGGTCACCAATGAGCTGGATTGAACGAATTAAAAGCAACATTACTCCCACCCGCAAGGCAAGCATTCCTGAAGGGGTGTGGACCAAGTGTGATAGCTGCGGTCAGGTTTTATACCGTGCTGAGCTGGAACGTAATCTTGAGGTCTGTCCGAAGTGTGACCATCATATGCGCATGTCGGCGCGCAATCGCCTGCATAGCCTGTTAGATGAAGGTACTCTTGTGGAACTGGGTAGCGAACTTGAGCCGAAAGACGTGCTGAAGTTTCGTGACTCCAAAAAGTACAAAGACAGACTGGCCTCAGCACAGAAAGAAACCGGCGAGAAAGATGCGCTGGTGGTGATGAAAGGCACGCTTCACGGCATGCCGGTCGTTGCGGCTGCATTCGAGTTCGCGTTTATGGGCGGCTCCATGGGTTCTGTCGTCGGTGCGCGTTTCGTCCGTGCCGTTGAGCAGGCGCTGGAAGACAACTGTCCGCTGATCTGCTTCTCCGCTTCTGGCGGGGCGCGTATGCAGGAAGCGCTGATGTCTCTGATGCAGATGGCAAAAACGTCTGCTGCGCTGGCGAAAATGCAGGAACGCGGTTTACCGTACATTTCTGTACTGACCGACCCAACGATGGGCGGTGTTTCCGCAAGCTTCGCGATGCTGGGCGATCTCAACATTGCCGAACCGAAAGCGCTGATTGGCTTTGCGGGTCCGCGTGTTATTGAGCAAACCGTACGTGAGAAACTGCCGCCGGGATTCCAGCGCAGCGAGTTCCTGATTGAAAAAGGCGCTATCGATATGATCGTCCGCCGTCCGGAAATGCGCCTGAAACTGGCAAGCATTCTGGCGAAGCTGATGAATCTTCCGGCGCCGAATCCGGATGAGCCGCGTGAAGGCGAAGTGGTACCTCCGGTACCCGATCAGGAATCAGAGGCCTGATAACTGAAAAGGGCAGGGCCACAGGCGCTGCCCTTTTGCTTTTCTCAACGTAAAGAATCTACAGGCATCATGGACAATAAACGTATTCCTCAAGCCGCGTCGCCTCTGGCGTCGTGGCTTTCTTATCTGGAAAACCTGCACAGTAAAACCATCGATCTGGGCCTCGAACGCGTAAGCCTGGTGGCGCGCAAACTGGGCGTGTTGAAACCCGCGCCATTTGTCTTTACGGTGGCGGGCACCAACGGAAAAGGCACGACCTGCCGTACGCTGGAATCGGTGCTGACCGCAGCAGGTTATAAAGTCGGAGTATACAGTTCGCCGCATCTGGTGCGTTACACGGAACGCGTGCGCGTGCAGGGGGGGGAACTGCCGGAATCCGCGCATACAGCCTCGTTTGCTGAGATTGAAGACGCACGTGGCGATATTTCATTGACCTATTTTGAATACGGTACGCTATCGGCGCTCTGGTTGTTTAAACAGGCTCAGTTGGACGTAGTCATTCTGGAAGTGGGGTTAGGCGGTCGCCTTGACGCGACGAATATCGTCGATGCCGATGTTGCGGTCGTCACCAGTATTGCGCTTGATCATACCGACTGGCTGGGCCCTGATCGCGAGAGCATTGGTCGTGAGAAAGCGGGGATTTTCCGCGCAGAGAAACCGGCCATCGTTGGTGAACCTGAAATGCCATACACTATTGCGGATGTGGCGCAAGAGTGCGGGGCGATTTTGCAACGCTGTGGTGTGGACTGGCGCTATACGGTAACGGATAACGACTGGTCCTTTACGGACACTCACGGCACGTTGGCGCATCTGCCATTGCCACAGGTTCCACAACCGAACGCCGCGACCGCACTGGCTGCGCTGCGTGCCAGTGGTCTTGACGTCAGCGAGCAGGCAATTCGTGACGGAATCAAACAGGCGATTTTACCGGGGCGCTTCCAGATTGTGAGCGAGTCGCCGCGGGTGATTTTTGATGTTGCCCATAACCCACACGCGGCGGAATATCTGACCGGACGTCTGAAAAAGTTAGTGAAAAGCGGGCGTGTACTTGCAGTTATCGGTATGCTACATGATAAAGATATTGCCGGTACGTTGGCCTGGTTAAAAAGCGTGGTCGATGCCTGGTACTGCGCGCCACTGGAAGGGCCGCGTGGCGCAACGGCAGAACAGCTGTTAGAACATCTGGGCAAAGGTGAAGCCTATGACAGCGTGGCGCAGGCATGGTCTGCGGCACTGGCCGAGGCGAAGCCAGAAGATACCGTGTTGGTGTGTGGATCGTTTCACACTGTCGCACATGTCATGGAAGTGATAGACGTGGGGAGAAGCGGTGGCGAGTAAGTTTCAGAATCGATTAGTTGGCACAATTGTGCTGGTCGCGCTTGGGGTGATTGTGCTCCCCGGGCTGCTTGACGGGCAAAAAAAACATTATCAGGATGAGTTTGCTGCGATCCCTCTGGTGCCCAAACCGGGCGATCGCGACGAGCCGGACATGATGCCTGCGGCAACGCAGGCGCTGCCAACGCAACCGCCTGAAGGGGCGGCAGAAGAGGTGCGCGCGGGCGATGCCGCCGCGCCATCGTTGGATCCGTCGCGTATGACAACGGCAAGTAGTGCGGAGTTAGATCCTGTCCCCGTACCTGTTGAACCGCCGAAACCTAAACCGAAGCCGCAACCCGTTGTCGCCACACCGGCGCCAGCTCCAGCGCCGAAACCGGTCGCTGAAGAAGCGCCAGCCCCGACCGGCAAAGCGTATGTTGTGCAGCTCGGCGCGCTGAAAAATGCGGATAAGGTCAATGAGATCGTGGGTAAACTTCGTGGCGCGGGCTTCCGGGTATATACTTCCCCGTCAACGCCGGTACAGGGTAAAATAACCCGCATTCTCGTCGGCCCTGACGCCTCCAGAGATAAGCTGAAGAATTCGCTGGGCGAGCTACAGAAGATCTCCGGTCTGAGTGGGGTTGTGATGGGATATACCCCTAATTAAGGGGCTGTTTCATGCAGGCCGGATACGGTGTTTTCACCGTCTCCGGCCAGTGCCCGAAGAGGCATAAAACCGTATGGCGTTGAAGATTTTTTCAGCGCCATTTTTATTTACGCGTGGAAAGGAAATCCCTACGCAAACGTTTTCTTTTTCTGTTAGAATGCGCCCCGAACAGGACGACAGGGCGTAAAATCGTGGGACACTTATGGTCTGGATTGATTACGCCATTATCGCGGTGATTGGTTTTTCCTGTCTGGTTAGCCTGATCCGTGGCTTTGTTCGTGAAGCATTATCGTTGGTGACTTGGGGTTGTGCTTTCTTTGTCGCCAGCCATTACTACACTTACCTGTCTGTCTGGTTTACGGGCTTTGAAGACGAACTGGTTCGAAATGGGATTGCTATCGCGATACTGTTTATCGCGACACTTATCGTCGGCGCTATCGTTAACTTTGTGATAGGCCAACTGGTAGAGAAAACAGGTCTGTCGGGTACCGACAGGGTGTTGGGGATTTGCTTCGGTGCTCTGCGAGGAGCGCTGATCGTCGCCGCCATACTGTTCTTTCTCGATACGTTTACCGGTCTGTCGAAAAGTGAAGACTGGAATAAGTCGCAGCTGATCCCGCAGTTCAGTTTCATCATCAGATGGTTCTTTGACTATCTGCAAAGCTCGTCAAGTTTCTTGCCCAAAGTATAAACTTTGGGTCGTTGCTGAACGAGGAAAAGACGTATGTGCGGTATTGTCGGTATCGCCGGTGTTATGCCGGTAAACCAGTCGATTTATGACGCGTTAACGGTGCTCCAGCATCGTGGTCAGGATGCTGCGGGCATCATCACTATTGATGCCAACAACTGCTTCCGCTTGCGTAAAGCAAACGGAATGGTGAGCGATATTTTTGAAGCGCGCCATATGCAGCGTTTGCAGGGCAATATGGGCATCGGTCATGTGCGTTACCCAACGGCTGGCAGCTCCAGCGCCTCTGAAGCTCAACCTTTTTACGTCAACTCACCGTATGGCATCACGCTTGCCCACAATGGCAACCTGACCAATGCGCATGAGCTGCGGAAAAAGCTGTTTGAAGAAAAGCGCCGCCACATCAATACCACTTCAGATTCTGAAATCCTGCTGAATATTTTCGCCAGCGAGCTGGATAACTTCCGCCATTACCCGCTGGAAGCAGACAATATTTTTGCTGCTATTGCGGCAACCAACCGCCAGATCCGTGGCGCCTATGCCTGCGTGGCGATGATTATCGGTCACGGCATGGTCGCCTTCCGCGATCCCAACGGCATTCGTCCGCTGGTGCTGGGGAAACGTGATATCGGCGATGGTCGCACCGAGTATATGGTGGCTTCCGAGAGCGTGGCGCTGGATACGCTGGGCTTTGAATTCCTGCGCGACGTAGCACCTGGCGAAGCGGTGTACATCACCGAAAAAGGCCAGCTGTTTACCCGCCAGTGCGCCGATAACCCGGTCAGCAATCCGTGCCTGTTCGAATACGTTTACTTTGCGCGTCCTGACTCCTTTATCGACAAGATTTCCGTCTACAGCGCCCGTGTGAATATGGGAACTAAGCTCGGCGAAAAAATTGCCCGCGAGTGGGAAGATCTGGACATCGACGTGGTGATCCCGATTCCGGAAACCTCCTGCGATATCGCGCTGGAAATCGCCCGTATTCTCGGCAAGCCGTATCGTCAGGGGTTTGTGAAAAACCGCTACGTAGGGCGTACCTTTATCATGCCGGGCCAGCAGCTGCGTCGTAAATCCGTGCGCCGTAAACTGAACGCCAACCGTGCGGAGTTCCGTGATAAGAACGTGCTGCTGGTGGATGACTCTATCGTACGTGGCACCACCTCAGAACAGATTATCGAGATGGCGCGTGAAGCCGGAGCGAAGAAAGTGTATCTGGCCTCTGCCGCACCGGAAATCCGCTTCCCGAACGTTTATGGTATCGATATGCCGACGGCGACGGAGCTGATTGCTCATGGTCGCGAAGTGGACGAGATCCGTCAGATAATCGGCGCAGACGGGCTTATCTTCCAGGATCTCAACGATCTGATTGAAGCGGTCCGCGCTGAGAACCCGGATATTCAGCAGTTTGAATGTTCAGTGTTTAACGGCGTTTATGTCACCAAAGACGTTGACCAGCAGTATCTCGATTTCCTTGACTCCCTGCGTAATGACGATGCCAAAGCGATATTGCGTCAGAATGAAGCGGAAAACCTTGAGATGCACAACGAAGGTTAATGTTTGCTCGCAAGCAAGGGCGCAACCCGCACCCTTGCTTGCAACTCCCCGTAAATTCCTGCAAAGTCGGCCCTGAAGCAAGCAAGGGCGATTAAACATGAAACGACTCATCATTGGTATTTCTGGCGCAAGTGGAGCGATTTACGGTGTGCGCCTGCTGCAGGTTTTGCGTGACGTTACTGATGTGGAAACCCATCTGGTGATGAGCGCCGCTGCCCGGCAGACGCTGGCGCTGGAAACGGATCTCTCTGTGCGCGACGTGCAGGCTCTGGCGAATGTGACTCACGATACGCGCGATATCGCCGCCAGCATTTCGTCTGGCTCTTTTCAGACCGCCGGGATGGTTATCCTGCCCTGTTCAATTAAAACCCTTTCTGGCATCGTGCATAGCTATACCGATGGGCTGCTCACCCGTGCGGCTGACGTGGTATTGAAAGAACGTCGCCCGCTGGTGCTGTGCGTGCGCGAAACGCCATTGCATCTGGGGCATTTGCGGCTGATGACGCAGGCGGCAGAAATTGGAGCGGTGATTATGCCGCCTGTCCCGGCGTTTTATCATCGCCCGCAAACGTTAGATGATGTGATTAATCAAACGGTTAATCGTGTCCTTGACCAGTTTGATATTTCCCTTCCTCAGGACCTCTTCACCCGCTGGCAAGGGGCGTAAGCCGTTCCATCAGCGTGCAAAGAAACATCCGTTGCCCTGTTTCAGGGCAATTTTGTAACCGCGATCATATCCTCAACATTTAATTCGTCAAAACTCAACGAAACGCTGCGTTTCAACCGTCAGACCTGCTATCTTCAAAATCAGGACAATATTGCAACGTTTTATTAACATATTTAACGTCGAATATCCTCAACGACGCGAAAATGGCATAAGACCTGCATGAAAAAGTCTGCAAACACAACACAACGTAAAACATAATAAAATTACGCCACTTGAGGGTTATGTATGAAGAAGACGGTTCTTGCTTTGTCTTTGCTGGTAGGACTTTCCGCAACCGCGGCCAGTTACGCAGCACTTCCGCAGACAGTTCGTATTGGTACAGATACCACCTACGCGCCTTTTTCCTCTAAAGATGCCAAGGGCGACTTTGTCGGCTTTGATATAGATTTAGGAAATGAGATGTGTAAACGCATGCAGATCAAATGCACCTGGGTTGCCAGCGACTTTGATGCGCTGATCCCGTCGCTGAAAGCGAAAAAAATTGATGCCATCATCTCCTCGCTTTCTATCACCGAGAAGCGTCAGCAAGAGATTGCCTTCTCAGACAAACTTTACGCCGCAGATTCTCGTTTGATCGCCGCGAAAGGTTCCCCGATTCAACCGACTCTGGACTCCCTCAAAGGTAAACATGTAGGTGTACTACAAGGCTCAACTCAGGAAGCCTATGCCAATGATAACTGGCGCAGCAAAGGCGTGGATGTGGTGGCCTACGCGAACCAGGACCTGATCTATTCTGACCTGACGGCGGGCCGTCTGGATGCGGCATTGCAGGATGAAGTCGCGGCCAGTGAAGGTTTCCTTAAACAGCCGGCAGGCAAAGACTACGCTTTTGCCGGCCCTTCAGTTAAAGATAAAAAATACTTTGGCGACGGAACCGGGATTGGTTTGCGCAAAGATGATGCGGAGCTGAAAGCGGCTTTCGATAAAGCGCTGGGCGAACTGCGCAAAGACGGCACCTACGACAAGATGGCGAGTAAGTATTTTAACTTTAATGTCTACGGCGATTAATTCATCGACGTGGGGAGTTGGTTGCACCATGGCGGGTAACCATTATGGTGCATCATAAATTCAGTGCACTGTTTTGGTGCCTTTATCGCTGACTTAATAAGCATGAGTGCATACTTAAGCGCTTTTCATGCAAATAAATACCGTCGACAAGGTAGAATGCTTTGCCTTGTCGGCCTGATTAATGGCACGATAACTGCACCTGGTCCTGTAAAGATCCCCTATAAAAGACAGTCTGTTGAGGATAGTTATGAAAAAACTGGTGTTGTCTCTTTCTCTGGTCCTGGCTTTCTCCAGTGCTACCGCAGCATTTGCAGCCATTCCGCAAAAAATTCGTATCGGCACCGATCCTACTTATGCGCCGTTCGAATCGAAAAATGCGCAGGGTGAATTAGTCGGTTTTGATATCGATCTGGCTAAAGAGCTATGCAAACGTATTAATACACAATGTACCTTCGTGGAAAACCCGCTGGACGCGCTGATCCCTTCGCTAAAAGCGAAGAAAATCGATGCGATTATGTCTTCGCTTTCCATTACTGAAAAACGTCAGCAGGAAATCGCGTTTACCGACAAACTTTATGCAGCCGACTCGCGTCTGGTTGTCGCTAAGGATTCTGCTATTCAGCCGACCATTGAGTCGCTGAAAGGCAAACGTGTCGGCGTGCTGCAGGGCACCACTCAGGAAACGTTCGGCAACGAACACTGGGCGCCAAAAGGTATTGAAATTGTCTCCTATCAGGGACAAGACAACATCTATTCTGACCTGACTGCCGGGCGTATTGACGCCGCATTCCAGGATGAAGTCGCTGCCAGCGAAGGCTTCCTGAAACAGCCAGTTGGTAAAGATTACAAATTCGGCGGCCCGTCTGTGAAAGACGAGAAATTGTTTGGCGTGGGTACCGGTATGGGACTGCGTAAAGATGATAACGAGCTGCGCGAAGCACTGAATAAAGCCTTTGCGGAGATGCGCGCTGACGGCACTTACGAGAAGCTGGCTAAAAAGTACTTCGATTTTGATGTTTATGGCGGTTAATCACCGCAGGTGCTGATAAAGCCCGTAGATTTTTGACGCGTTGAATTTATGCCTGATGGCGCTGCGCTCATCCGGCCTACGTTGATTTTGTAGGCCGGATAAGGCAACGCCGCCATCCGGCATTTAATGGTGAGTCTGAAATCAAAAGAGGCTTATTACTCCACCACACACGACAGGACAGGCAGCATGTTGTATGGCTTTTCAGGTGTTATTTTACAGGGCGCAATTGTTACGCTTGAGCTGGCTCTCAGCTCAGTGGTGCTGGCGGTTCTGATAGGCCTTGTCGGCGCGGCAGCAAAACTGTCGCAAAGCCGGGCGTTGGGGCTTATTTTCGAAGCGTACACCACGCTTATCCGCGGCGTGCCCGATCTGGTCTTAATGTTGCTCATCTTCTATGGATTACAAATCGCGCTGAATACCATTACCGATGCAATGGGGGTCAGCCAGATTGATATCGATCCGATGGTAGCAGGGATAATCACGCTCGGATTTATCTACGGGGCTTACTTTACCGAAACGTTCCGCGGCGCGTTTATGGCTGTGCCCAAAGGCCATATTGAAGCTGCGACGGCATTCGGCTTTACCAGTTCACAAATATTTCGCCGCATTATGTTCCCGGCGATGATGCGCTATGCCTTACCGGGAATTGGTAATAACTGGCAGGTTATTCTCAAAGCCACGGCGTTGGTATCGTTGCTTGGACTTGAAGATGTGGTGAAAGCCACTCAGCTTGCCGGGAAGAGCACCTGGGAGCCGTTCTATTTTGCCGTGGTGTGCGGGGTCATCTATCTGGTGTTTACCACAGTTTCTAATGGTGTGCTGCTGTACCTTGAGCGCCGTTACTCCGTGGGTGTGAAGAGGGCTGACCTGTGATTGAGATAATTCAGGAGTACTGGAAATCCCTGCTGTGGACGGACGGTTACCGCTTTACCGGTGTGGCAATTACTTTGTGGTTGTTGATCTCGTCGGTGGTGATGGGCGGCATACTGGCGCTGTTTTTGGCGATTGGTCGCGTTTCCAGCAATAAATTTATCCAGTTCCCGATCTGGTTATTTACCTATGTTTTTCGTGGCACGCCGCTGTATGTACAGCTGCTGGTGTTTTATTCCGGGATGTATACGCTGGAGATAGTCAAAGGAACGGACTTCCTCAACGCGTTTTTCCGCAGCGGATTGAATTGCACCGTACTGGCGTTGACGCTGAATACCTGCGCCTATACGACGGAGATTTTCGCCGGGGCGATTCGTTCTGTGCCACACGGTGAGATTGAAGCCGCGCGCGCTTACGGTTTCTCGTCATTCAAACTGTATCGCTGCATAATTTTGCCTTCCGCGCTGCGTATTGCGCTGCCGGCATACAGCAATGAAGTGATTTTAATGCTGCACTCCACGGCGCTGGCGTTTACCGCCACGGTGCCTGATTTGTTGAAAATCGCCCGCGATATCAACTCGGCAACGTATCAACCGTTTACCGCTTTCGGTATTGCCGCGGTGCTGTATTTGATTATTTCGTATGTCCTGATCAGTCTGTTCCGTAAAGCGGAAAAACGCTGGTTGCAGCATGTATCCTCTAAATAATTCGAGTAACACGATGTCTGAGAATAAATTAAACGTTATCGATTTACATAAGCACTACGGCGAACATGAAGTGCTGAAAGGGGTATCGCTGCAAGCTAATGCGGGTGATGTTATCAGTATTATCGGTTCGTCAGGTTCCGGTAAAAGTACCTTTCTGCGCTGCATTAACTTTCTTGAAAAACCGAGCGCTGGTTCTATTGTCGTCAGTGGGCAGAACATTGGACTGGTGCGTGACAAAGACGGCCAGCTCAAGGTTGCGGACAAAAATCAACTGCGTTTGCTGCGCACAAGACTAACCATGGTCTTTCAGCACTTTAATCTGTGGAGCCACATGACGGTGCTGGAAAACGTCATGGAAGCGCCGATTCAGGTATTAGGATTGAGCAAGCAGGAAGCCCGCGCTCGCGCGGTGAAGTATCTGGCTAAAGTGGGCATTGATGAGCGAGCGCAGGGTAAATATCCGGTGCATTTGTCTGGTGGTCAGCAGCAGCGCGTTTCTATTGCGCGAGCGCTGGCGATGGAACCGGAGGTGTTGCTGTTTGATGAACCCACCTCGGCGCTTGACCCAGAGCTGGTCGGCGAAGTGCTGCGCATTATGCAGCAACTGGCCGAAGAGGGGAAAACCATGGTGGTCGTGACCCATGAAATGGGGTTTGCCCGAAATGTCTCCACGCATGTGATCTTTCTGCATCAGGGGAAAATTGAAGAAGAGGGCGACCCGGAGCAGGTATTCGGCAACCCGCAAAGCCCACGCTTGCAGCAGTTCCTCAAAGGATCGCTGAAGTAATTCAGTTGCCCGGAGGCGCTATGCTTTCCGGGCCTACCGCTTTAACGCATCGCACTCCAGGCGATAAACCCAGTCGTCGTGCGCTACCCCATTAATTTCATACGCTTTTTCCAGCACCTGCGTTCGTACAAAGCCCGTCTTTTCCAGAACACGTATCGACCCCTTATTCTCTGCCAGCACGTAAGCATTTATCGCCGTGACGCCAGCCTGCTCCAGGGCATACTGACACACCGCGCGCACGGCTTCGCTGGCAATACCTTTCCCCTGCGCATGCGGCATGAGGGCGTAACCGAGGTCGGCCTCATGCGGATAAAGATGACTGATTTGCAGACCAATATCGCCGAGCGGTGTCGGGTTGTTATGCTCGCGAATAACAAATGTGTGCTGTGCGGCAAGGCGTCTGGCGAATAACAGACGCGTATCCTTTGCTGGGGCGATGTCGCCCATATAGCGCATGACTTCAGGGCTTTCACGCAGTCTCTGGAAAAATGACCAGTCAGAAAATTGAAACAAAGAGAGGGTAAGACGGGGAGTCGATATTTTTGCCATAACGTCGCCATTGCGGAAGTCAGATCTATAACCTTACCATCGCAACGGCGAATGTGAATAGCGCTTAGCAACTATCGGATAACATCCGCTAGCGCCTCTTCTAAATCGTACCAGCGAAACGCAAAACCGGACGCTTCCAGGCGTTTGGGTAACGCCCGCTGTCCGCCGAGAACCAGCACGGAAGACTCGCCCATCAGTAGACGTATTACGCCAGCGGGAACGCGCAGAATGGCTGGGCGGTTTAATGCATGACCCAGTGCGTGGGCAAACTGCTCATTGTGTACCGGGTACGGTGAAACCATATTGAAGGGGCCACGCAGATCGTTATCCAGCAGCCAGATAATGCCGTTGACCATATCATCAATATGGATCCAGGCCAGATACTGGCGTCCGTTACCAATCGGGCCGCCTAAACCAAGACGGAATGGCGGGACCATTTTCCCCAGAATCCCGCCAGCAGAGGCCAATACCACGCCGGTACGCAACATACACACGCGGGTTTTGTCACTTTGCGCGGTGCTGGCAATTTGCTCCCAGCGGGCGCACAGCTTATGGGTAAATTCGTTATGCGGCGGCTCTTCTTCCGTGACGACAACTTCGCCCAGATCGCCGTAGTAACCGGTAGCGGAACCGGATATTAACACCGCGGGCGGCGTCTCGCTGGCGTTGATTAAATCGACCAGTTTCTGCGTGATGCCCCAACGACTCTGGCACAGGCGCTCTTTTTGCTCAGCGCTCCAGCGCTTATCTGCAATAGGCTCTCCGGCAAGGTTAATCACGGCATCAATGCCATCGAGATTTTGCTGCTCTGCCAGCCCCTTCCATAACGTGACCCGAGAGTCGAGAATCTGACGCGCCTTATCAGGGGTACGTGTCACTACGGTTATCTGATGCCCCAGTTCGAGCAGGCGGGGGATCAGATGACGTCCAATCAGGCCAGTACCGCCGGTAATCAGAATCTGCATGTCGCCTCCCGGGTTACGTTTAGCGCTGCCAGCTCAGCGTCATGGATACTGAGTCGGCGTAACGCAATGCGTGAAGTTTATCGATCTCCACTTCAGCATAAGTGACCCAGTGATGTTCGCGTGCGATATCGAGCACATCTTGAGTTAATTTTTCTAATAGTGAGAAGCGGTTACTCTCCACGTGCGCAATGATGCTTTTGGTGATAGTGCGATAATTCAGCGCGTCGTTGATATCTTCGCTGATACGGGCTTTGTCTGCCGGATAATGAATGGCAATGTTGATGACGATATCCTGGCGGTTAAGGATCTCCTCTTCTTTGATGCCGATAAAGGTGCGCAGACGAAGGTTTTTTATACGAATAATCGCGTCAGGTTGTGACATTGCAGGTTTCCTCCATGTATGAACCTATTCATGATACACGAGAATCGAAGCGTGTTACCGCTTCTCACTCTGCGCTTGCTGCATGGCGCGTTCTGTAGCGGGCCGCGTACGGATGCGCTCATGCCAGTTATTAACCGCCGGGTAATTGTCGAGGTCGATACGCTGACGCTGGTGGGCATGAATCCATGGCCAGCAGGCTATGTCCGCAATGCTGTAGTGATCGCCCCCCAGCCAGGGGGAGGTTTCCAGACGTTTATTCATCACGTTGTACAGGCGCTGGGTTTCAACCTGGTATCTTTCAATGGCGTAGGGAATAGTCTGCGGGGCGTAATGACTGAAATGATGATTCTGACCGAGCATGGGCCCCAGGCCGCTGACCTGCCAGAACAGCCATTGCAGCGTGGTGTGGCGCTCACGCAACTCACCGCTCAGCAGCTTGCCGCTCTTTTCCGCCAGATAGAGTAAAATTTCTCCGGACTCAAACAGGCTGATCGGGCTTCCACCATCCTGCGGCGCATTGTCGATAATGGCCGGGATTTTATTGTTCGGCGAGATCTGCAGAAAATCAGGACGAAACTGGCTACCTTTGCTGATATCGACATGAATCAGCCGATATTGCAGCTGCGCTTCTTCAAGAAACAGCGTGATTTTGTGACCGTTTGGCGATGGCGTGTAATAGAGATCGATCATTTTCAGCGTCCGTTTTGTCATGAACCGGGTCATTACAAGTATAGAGCCTGTTGGCGTGCGTGAGTTTTCATCAAGTGACAGCGAGAGAAAGACTCTATATTTTGAAGGCAAGCCAATACACTTCAGAGGACGTTATGAGTAAACCTGCAATTACGCTGTGGTCAGATGCCAATTTTTTCTCCCCTTACGTGCTGTCTGTTTATGTCGCTCTGCAAGAGAAAGGGCTACCTTTTACGCTGAAAACTGTTGATCTCAGCAGCGGTGAACACTTGCAACCTTCATGGCAAGGTTATGCGTTGACGCGCCGCGTGCCGGTCCTGCAGATTGACGATTTCGAGCTGAGCGAATCATCAGCAATTACTGAGTTTCTGGAAGAGAGCTTTTCTCCGCCGCAGTGGGAGCGCATCTACCCACACGATGTGCAAAAGCGCGCGCGGGCTCGCCAGGTGCAGGCGTGGATCCGCAGCGATCTGATGCCTATTCGTGAAGAGCGCTCAACGGATGTGGTTTTTGCTGGCGTGAAAAAAGCGCCGCTGAGCGACGCCGGAAAAGCCAGTGCGGAAAAACTGTTCGCCACTGCGAGCAGTTTACTGAGGCATGGTAAACAGAATTTATTTGGCGAATGGTGTATCGCTGATTGCGATTTAGCGCTAATGCTTAATCGTCTGGTCCTTAACGGCGATGAGGTGCCAGAAGCGCTTGCGGAATACGCCACCTTCCAGTGGCAGCGCGCTTCAGTTCAGCGTTTTATCGCGCTTTCAGCGAAGCGTTCCTGCTGACCATCGGAGCGTAATCCAGTATCATTACAAGGTAATTTTCAACGAGGAGTGAGTGATGAAACTGATGTTCGCATCGGACATTCATGGTTCGTTGCCAGCCACGGAACGCGTACTCGAACTGTTTAGCGCAAGCGGTGCGCAATGGCTGGTGATATTGGGTGATGTTTTAAATCACGGACCGCGTAATGCGTTGCCGGAAGGCTATGCGCCCGCGCAGGTTGCAGAGCGGTTGAATGAACTGGCAGCGCGGATTATTGCGGTGCGTGGCAATTGCGACAGCGAAGTGGATCAGATGCTCCTGCATTTTCCGATAACCGCGCCGTGGCAGCAAATTCTGACAGAAAACCAGCGACTCTTTTTGACGCACGGGCATCTTTTTGGCCCGCAAAATATGCCAGCGCTCAGCGCGGGAGATGTACTGGTTTATGGCCATACTCATCTGCCGGTTGCCGAGTTGCAAGGGGATGTCTATCACTTTAACCCTGGCTCGGTAAGCATCCCGAAAGGAGGCTTTGCGGCAAGCTACGGGATTCTGGATGATAATGTCCTCAGCGTAATGGCACTCAATGATCAAAGTGTTATTGCGCAGATCGAGATTAATCCGTAATTTACCCCACAAACATAAACGCGCCGTAAGAGCGCCAGAAAAAAGAAGGTTTCCTGATGGTGGAACAGCGTCGTTTGGCAAGTACGGAATGGGTGGATATTGTGAATGAAGACAACGAAGTCATCGCACAGTCCAGCCGGGAACAAATGCGGGCGCAGCGCTTACGCCATCGTGCGACGTATATCGTGGTGCACGATGGTATGGGTAAAATTCTGGTTCAGCGTAGGACTGAGACAAAAGATTTTTTGCCCGGCATGCTGGATGCCACCGCTGGCGGTGTTGTTCAGGCTGACGAGCAGCTACTGGACTCAGCGCGCCGTGAAGCGGAAGAGGAGTTGGGGATTGCGGGTGTGCCGTTTGCCGAGCACGGTCAGTTTTATTTTGAAGACCAGAACTGTCGCGTCTGGGGCGGGCTGTTTAGCTGCGTTTCCCACGGGCCGTTTGCGCTTCAGGAAGAAGAGGTCAGTGAAGTTTGCTGGCTGACGCCGGAAGAAATCACCGCACGCTGCGACGAATTTACGCCGGACTCACTGAAAGCGCTGGCGCTGTGGATGACCCGCAACGCCAAGAATGAAGGGGCGAAAGCCGAAAAGCAGGAAGAAGCCGAGTAACGTCTGCTCATCCGGCCTACAGCGTCGAGAAATCATGTAGGCCGGGCAATCATTTTTTAATGGTAACCCATTATCTGCGCCCCAATCACCACCACGCTGGACATAATAAACAGCAGGCCCAACAGCGTGGCGCCCACTTTCAGCCAGTTACGAAAATCCACCCGACAAACGCCTAACGTTGCCATCAATGATGCCGACGTCGGATAGATAATGTGACTGAATCCGTCGCCAAACTGGAAGGCCAGTACGGTGACCTGACGGTTTACGCCAACCAGATCGCCCAGCGGCGCTAATAGCGGCATGGTCAATGCAGCCTGGCCAGAACCGGACGTGACGAAGAAATTAAATACCGCCTGGAACAGCAGCATAAACCATGCAGCGATAGCGTTATCCAGCCCGCTGATACCGTTGGCAATGCTGTGCAGCAGGGTATTTAATACGCTGGCTTCGCCCGCCTCTCCGTTACCGACCAGCAATAATATGCCCTTGGCGAAACCGACCAGCAGGGCGGGAGCAATCATCATTCGCGCGCCTTCAGTGAATGAAGATGCCATGACGTTGACCGTCATACCGTTGAGACGGAACACAACGCCGATGATGCCAATCACCAGTCCCATCGTGAAGAACTGGCTGGCGATCTCAGGAATAAACCACGCGTTGACGATAACACCCCAGACGACCCAAATCATCACCGCCGTCAGTACCAGCAGCACCAACCAGTCGCCCAGCGTGAAGCGGCGTTCTACAACCTCGTCCTGCTGCTCGCGAAAAAAACGGTCTGACTCATGTACCCGGGAGAGAAGCGGATTTTTTTTGATGCGTGCTGCGTAGGCCAGGGTGAAGGTCAGCCCTATCAGGGTCGCAACGACCCACACGACGATACGCAGACCAGAACCAGAGAGCACCGGGACGCCTGCAATACCCTGTGCGACCACCACGCAGAACGGGTTCATCCATGAACTGGCAAAACCAATCTGGGTGGCGATATAAGTGACCAGAACGGTGGTGATACTATCGTAACCTAAGCGTACCATCAAAGGCGCGATAATAATGGCAAAGGCGACCGCCTCTTCGCCCATGCCAAACACCGCGCCGCCTAATGAGAAGAGAACAAACAGCACCGGGATAAACAGGACCTCGTTACCTCGCGTATGGCGAATGAGCGCCAGGATACCGTTATCAATGGTTCCGGTACGCATAACGATGCCGAATGCGCCGCCAATCACCAGCATAAACATAATAATGCCGACGGCGGTGCCGAATTTAGAGCCGGAGGTTAATCCTTCAAACGGAAAATTCATCAGGCCAGGGCGTTCATCTCCGGTGGTGAAAAACCGCACCCGGTGATACTGCTCTTCACCCGCATCGTTGGTCAGAATACGAAAAGAGTGGGGGTCGACAACTTTACGGGTTTTGGTTTGCCCATCAACCTGATACTGCACTTCCTGGCTGTCGAACATCCCGACCGGAACAACCCATGTCGCCAGGCTGGTTAAAATGGCGACGAAAAAAATAATCACCAGCGTATCGGGCATCGCCCATTTTTTGGCTGGCTGTGATTCTGTGACTGCTGACATGAAAGACTATCCCTGTTGCAATGCAAAAGAGAGTAAGTATGCAAACAGAAGAATAGTTATTCATTGATGCAGCGCATCCTGGCAAATATTTCAGAATGTACCAAAGAAAAAACAGATATAAAAAAACCGGAAATATCAGCTATTTCCGGTTTGATAAGCAGAGGTGTTGCCGGATAAGAGATCCGGCACACCGCAGCAAATTACTTCTGCTGCTGGGAAGACTGGATCGCTGTCAGGGCGATGGTATAGACGATATCGTCTACCAGCGCACCACGGGACAGGTCGTTCACCGGCTTGCGCATACCCTGCAGCATTGGCCCGATGGAGATCAGGTCGGCAGAACGCTGTACCGCTTTGTAGGTGGTGTTACCGGTGTTCAGATCCGGGAAGATGAACACGGTAGCGCGACCTGCAACCGGCGAGTTCGGCGCTTTGGATTTCGCTACGTCAGCCATAACCGCGGCGTCGTACTGCAGCGGACCATCGATCATCAGGTCAGGACGTTTTTCCTGCGCCAGACGAGTCGCTTCGCGAACTTTCTCTACATCGCTACCTGCACCAGAGGTACCGGTGGAGTAGGAAAGCATCGCAACGCGCGGTTCGATACCGAAGGCGATGGCGGATTCAGCGGACTGAATGGCGATTTCTGCCAGTTGTTCAGCAGTCGGATCCGGGTTGATCGCGCAGTCACCGTAAACGTAAACCTGTTCCGGCAGCAGCATAAAGAACACGGAAGACACCAGCGAGCTACCCGGCGCAGTTTTGATCAACTGCAGCGGTGGACGAATGGTGTTTGCGGTAGTGTGAACGGCACCAGAAACCAGACCGTCAACGTCGTCCTGCTCCAGCATCAGGGTACCGAGAACCACGTTGTCTTCCAGCTGTTCGCGGGCAACGGTTTCGGTCATGCCCTTGTTCTTACGCAGCTCAACCAGGCGAGCAACGTAGCTTTCGCGAACCACATCGGGATCAACGATTTCTACGCCAGCGCCCAGCTCAACGCCCTGAGAGGCCGCAACGCGGTTGATCTCATCCGGGTTACCCAACAGAACGCAGGTAGCAATACCGCGTTCAGCACAGATAGCAGCCGCTTTAACGGTACGCGGTTCGTCGCCTTCCGGCAGAACAACACGTTTGCCCGCTTTACGCGCCAGCTCGGTCAGCTGATAACGGAACGCCGGTGGAGACAGACGACGGCTGCGTTCAGAAGTCGCGGTCAGAGATTCAATCCAGTCAGCGTTGATGTAGTTAGCAACGTATTCCTGAACTTTTTCGATGCGCTCGTGATCGTCAACCGGAACTTCCAGGTTGAAGCTCTGCAGGCTCAGAGAGGTCTGCCAGGTATTGGTGTTCACCATGAATACCGGCAGGCCGGTAGCGAATGCACGTTCGCACAGTTTGTTGATGCGCGCGTCCATTTCGTAGCCGCCGGTCAGCAGCAGAGCACCGATTTCTACGCCGTTCATAGCAGCCAGACATGCTGCAACCAGCACGTCAGGACGGTCGGCAGAAGTCACCAGCAGAGAACCTGCGCGGAAGTGCTCCAGCATGTGCGGAATGCTGCGTGCGCAGAAAGTCACAGACTTCACGCGACGGGTGTTGATATCGCCTTCGTTAACGATGGTGGCGTTCAGGTGACGCGCCATATCGATTGCACGGGTAGCGATCAGATCGAAGCTCCATGGCACCGCGCCCAGAACCGGCAGCGGGCTGGATTCTTGCAGTTTAGCCGGATCAACTTTGATCACCTGCGCTTTGGAAGAGTCGTCGAAAATCTCGGACAGATCCGGGCGAGTACGGCCCTGGTCATCAACCGGCGCGTTCAGTTTGTTAACGATAACGCCAGTGATGTTGGTGTTTTTCGCGCCGCCGAAGCTGCTGCGAGTCAGTTCAATACGCTCGTTCAGCTGTTCCGGGGTATCGGTACCCTGAGACATCACGAAGACGATTTCCGCATTCAGCGTTTTCGCGATTTCGTAGTTCAGAGACTGCGCGAACTGATGCTTACGTGTTGGGACCAGGCCTTCAACCAGTACAACTTCAGCATCTTTGGTGTTCGCGTGGTAATTCGCGATGATCTCTTCCATCAGCACATCTTTCTGATTGCTGGACAGCAGAGATTCAACGTGGCTCATCTTCAGCGGCTCAGCAGCTGGCAGGTTAGAGTTCGCACGAACGATAGTAGTAGTCTGGTCTGGCGCATCGCCACCGGCACGAGGCTGAGCGATGGGTTTAAAGACGCTCAGACGAACGCCTTTGCGTTCCATAGCACGGATCACGCCGAGGCTGACGCTGGTCAGCCCGACGCTGGTTCCGGTAGGGATCAGCATAATAATACGGGACACGGTTTATCCTCTTTCGTTACCGCCCATTTCAGGCGGGTTACAAAACAGCACCGCCAGCTAGGCTGGCGGTGTGAAATCAGGCAGTCAGACGGCTCGCGTCTTGCGCGATAACCAGTTCTTCGTTGGTTGGGATAACCACCGCAGGACGGGTACCTTCTTTGTTGATGAAACCAGATTTGCCGAAACGTGCGGCCAGGTTACGCTCGTGGTCAACTTCAAAGCCCAGAACGCCCAGTTTGCCCAGAGACAGTTCACGAACCATCGCTGCGTTCTCACCAATACCACCGGTGAAGACAACCGCATCCAGACGACCATCCATCAGCGCAGTGTAAGAACCGATGTACTTCGCCAGACGGTGGCAGTAAACGTCCATTGCACGTTTAGCGTCTTCTTTGGTTGTGTAGTTATCTTCAACATAACGGCAGTCGCTGGTGACTTCGGTCAGACCCAGCAGGCCGGATTCTTTGGTCAGCATTTTGTTGATCTGGTCAACGCTCATGCCCAGGGTGTCGTGCAGGTGGAAGATGATCGCCGGGTCGATGTCACCGGAACGTGTACCCATCACCAGACCTTCCAGCGGGGTCAGGCCCATGGAGGTATCAACACATTTACCGTTACGGATAGCAGATACAGAACCGCCGTTGCCCAGGTGGCAAGTGATGATGTTCAGTTCATCAACCGGTTTGTTCAGCATTTTTGCCGCTTCCTGAGTAACAAAGAAGTGGCTGGTGCCGTGCGCGCCGTAACGACGAACGCCGTGTTCTTTGTACAGGCTGTACGGCAGAGCATAGAGGTAAGACTCTTCCGGCATAGTCTGATGGAACGCGGTGTCGAACACAGCGACGTTTTTGTCTTTCAGGCTTGGGAAGGATTTCAGCGCTTCTGCGATACCGATCAGGTGAGCCGGGTTATGCAGCGGTGCGAAAGAGGCAGAATCTTTGATGCCCTGGATAACGGAATCATCGATAACCACAGAGCTGGTATACTTCTCGCCGCCGTGTACGATACGGTGACCGATAGCGGTCAATTGCGCAGACAATTCTGGTTTTTGTGCCAGAATAGTGTTAACGATAAAGTTCAGCGCTTCACTGTGAGCGGCGCCTGCACCTAAAGCCGCTTCTTGTTTACCGCCGTCCATTTTCCACTTGATGCGTGCTTCTGGGAGATGGAAACATTCGGCTAAACCAGAGAGGTATTCTTCACCGTTTACTGCATCGATGATGGCAAATTTCAGTGAGGAGCTACCGCAGTTCAGAACCAGTACTAACTTACTCGACATGGAAGTACCTATTTATGATACGTGGCTAAAAAAACGTCAGGGAGTCATAGAGCGTAGCGCATGATGACACCGACGTTTATGATTAACATCATGCGCCAGAGTCTTTTTGGGCACGATGGAATAAATACCTTTGAGTCTATGTCATTTTGCGTATTTTTCAGCCAGTGGCATACTGTATGCCAATTTGACGACTCAATGATTTTGGACTAAAGGCCTTACAGGCCGGCACAGGATACCTGAATGTGGGTATCAAAGACAAAATGTTTTGAACGATGTCCTTTATAGTTGTTGTTTTGCACAAATTTTTTAATTTTTATATGTGAAGTTGAGGTAACCGCCATGTCGACACCGGATAATCGTTCCGTCAATTTTTTTAGTTTGTTTCGCCGGGGGCAGCACTATGCGAAGACGTGGCCAATGGAAAAGCGCCTCGCGCCCGTATTTGTTGAGAACCGCGTCATCCGTATGACGCGTTACGCAATCCGTTTTATGCCGCCCATCGCTGTTTTCACCTTATGCTGGCAAATTGCTTTAGGCGGGCAGTTGGGACCCGCCGTGGCGACGGCGCTGTTTGCGCTCAGTCTGCCGATGCAGGGCATGTGGTGGCTGGGTAAGCGTTCTGTCACGCCGCTGCCGCCTTCAATACTCAACTGGTTCTACGAAGTTCGGGGTAAATTGCAAGAGGCCGGACAGGCGCTCGCTCCGGTAGAAGGAAAGCCTGATTATCAGGCGCTGGCTGACACGCTTAAGCGCGCCTTCAAACAACTGGATAAAACTTTCCTTGATGATTTGTAATTGACCCCTGATTACGCATATAAAAGAAGGCATCAAGATGCCTTCTTTTTTTTCATCGTAGTAGTAGTGATACAGGAGTCCCAAATGGAAATGACCAACGCTCAACGTCTGATTTTGTCTAACCAGTACAAAATGATGACTATGCTCGATCCCACTAACGCCGAGCGTTATCGTCGTTTGCAGACGATTATTGAACGCGGTTACGGCTTGCAGATGCGCGAGCTGGATCGTGAGTTTGGTGAGCTGACGGAAGAAACCTGTCGTACGGTTATCGATATTATGGAGATGTATCACGCATTACATGTGTCCTGGACTAATCTAAAAGACGCGCAGTCTATTGATGAGCGCCGCGTGACCTTCCTCGGCTTTGACGCTGCAACGGAAGCCCGTTTCCTCGGGTATGTACGGTTTATGGTCAATGTGGAAGGGCGTTATACCCACTTTGATGCGGGTACGCATGGCTTCAACGCCCAGACCCCGATGTGGGAAAAATATCAACGTATGCTGAATGTCTGGCACTCTTGCCCGCGCCAGTATCACCTGAGCGCGAATGAAATTAACCAAATCATTAATGCCTGAGGGGGCGAGCGTGCAGTGCAAAGGTTTTCTGTTTGATCTGGATGGAACGCTGGTCGATTCCTTACCCGCAGTAGAGCGCGCGTGGTGCAACTGGGCCGATCGTTTTGGCCTCGATCACGCCGAGGTGCTCGGCTTTATTCATGGTAAGCAGGCCATTACCTCCCTGCGACACTTTATGGTGGGCAAGTCCGAGGCGGAGATCGCTGCGGAGTTCACCCGCCTGGAGCAGATCGAAGCGACGGAAACCGCGGGGATTACCGCGCTGCCAGGGGCGGTTGACTTGCTCAACCATCTCAACAACGCGGGCATTCCATGGGCGATTGTGACTTCCGGTTCAATGCCGGTCGCACGGGCGCGTCATCGTGTCGCAGGACTTCCTGCTCCTGAAGTGTTTGTCACTGCCGAACGGGTAAAAAGAGGTAAGCCAGAGCCAGACGCCTATCTGTTAGGCGCTCAGCTACTGGGCCTGGCGCCACAGGAATGCGCGGTAGTCGAGGATGCGCCCGCAGGGGTGCTCTCGGGACTAGCGGCAGGGTGCCATGTAATAGCGGTAAATGCGCCAGCGGACACGCCGCGTCTGGATGAGGTCGATTTTTCGCTGACCAGTCTGGAACATATTTCTGTGACCAAGCAGCCCAACGGAAATGTGGTCGTTGTAAGAAATACCTGATCATGATTTAGCCCCAGATTGTTGGGGCTTTTTTATGGCAGAATCGCTCCATCCCCCTCATTTAACAAGGATATGTTGTGAACGGTGAATTGATATGGGTTCTCTCATTGCTGGCGATTGCCGTCGTCTTGTTTGCAACTGGCAGAGTGCGTATGGACGCGATCGCTTTGCTGGTCATTATTGCCTTTGTTCTGAGTGGAACATTGAGCATCACAGAAGCTTTTTCCGGGTTCAGCGATCCTAACGTTATTTTGATCGCGGCTTTATTTATTATCGGCGACGGTCTGGTGCGTACCGGGGTGGCGACGGTGATGGGGGCCTGGCTGGTGAAGGTCGCCGGCAGCAGTGAAGTCAAAATGCTGGTGTTGCTGATGATAACCGTGGCCGGGCTCGGTGCGTTTATGAGTTCGACCGGCGTGGTTGCTATCTTTATACCGGTTGTCTTAAGCGTTTCCATGCGCATGCAAATTTCTCCCTCACGTCTGATGATGCCGCTGAGCTTTGCCGGATTGATAAGCGGTATGATGACGCTGGTGGCGACACCGCCAAACCTGGTCGTCAACAGTGAGTTGTTACGCGAAGGACTTAACGGCTTCAGCTTTTTTAGCGTCACTCCGCTGGGGCTGGTGGTTCTGGTGCTTGGCATAATTTATATGCTGCTGATGCGCTTTATGCTGAAGGGTGAAGACTCCGGGCAGCCGGGAGACGGTTGGAAACGCCGGACTTTTCGCGATTTAATCAAAGAGTATCGCCTCACGGGGCGTGCCCGCCGTCTGGCGATTCGTCCTGGTTCACCGATGATTGGCCAGCGTCTGGATGACCTGAAGCTGCGTGAGCGTTACGGAGCAAACGTGATTGGCGTGGAGCGCTGGCGGCGCTTTCGTCGCGTGATTGTTGATGTTAACGGGGTTTCTGAATTTCGCGCCCGTGACGTGCTGCTGATTGATATGTCTGCAGCGGATGTCGATCTGCGAGAATTTTGCAGTGAGCAACTGCTGGAGCCGATGGTGCTGCGCGGGGAATACTTCTCCGAGCAGGCGCTTGATGTGGGCATGGCCGAGATCTCACTGATCCCTGAATCGGAACTGATTGGCAAAACGGTACGGGAGATAGCCTTTCGTACGCGTTACGGTCTGAATGTGGTCGGCCTGAAACGCGATGGTACGGCGCTGGCAGGCGCGGTGGTGGATGAACCGTTGCTGATGGGGGATATCATTCTGGTGGTGGGTAACTGGAAGCTCATTACACTGCTGGGACAAAAAGGGCGCGACTTCGTGGTGTTGAACATGCCGGCTGAGGTCAGTGAAGCCTCCCCGGCGCACAGTCAGGCGCCGCATGCCATTTTCTGCCTGGTGCTGATGGTGGCCCTGATGCTTACCGATGAAATTCCTAATACGGTTGCCGCAATTATCACCTGCCTGCTGATGGGGAAATTCCGCTGTATCGATGCCGAAAGCGCCTATAAAGCGATTCACTGGCCGAGCATTATTTTGATCGTCGGGATGATGCCCTTTGCACTGGCGCTACAAAAAACCGGCGGTGTCGATCTGGTAGTAAAAGGACTGATGGACGTCGGCGGCGGGTATGGCCCGTACATGATGTTGGGTTGCCTGTTCGTCCTGTGCGCGAGCATCGGGTTATTTATCTCAAATACTGCGACGGCGGTACTCATGGCGCCAATTGCCCTGGCGGCGGCAAAGTCGATGGGGGTTTCGCCGTATCCTTTTGCAATGGTGATTGCAATGGCGGCATCCGCAGCCTTTATGACACCAGTCTCTTCGCCGGTGAACACGCTGGTGCTGGGGCCGGGTAACTACAGCTTTAGCGATTTCGTGAAAATTGGCGTGCCGTTTACGGTGATCGTGATGGCGGTGTGCGTGGTGATGATCCCAATGCTGTTCCCGTTTTGATTTTTATGTGCCGGATAAGACGTTGACGTCGCCATCCGGCAACATCGTTTAAAGCGGTGAATCCTGGCTGATCTCATCTAATGAGAGGTGAAAGCTCGGGACAAACACCTCCATAAAATAGTCCATCTCTTCGCTGCGCCGCGACTCCAGCGTTTTTTCCAGCCGCGTTTTCGCCAACAAGAACTCATTATTGCCCGCCGAAAGTTCTTCCAGACACTTCAGATAAGCGCACAGCGCATCGGCCTGCTTGACGATAGATTTCTCTTCTTCGCTGTAAGCATGTTCATCAATCAGCGGAGCAAAAATATCGCGCAGCTCATCGGGAACCATATCGACCAGCTTTTGCTGGGCAATTTTCTCTATCGCTTTATATTCCTGGGCGATTTGTGAGTTGAAGTATTTTACCGGGGTAGGGAGGTCACCGGTCAGCACCTCTGAAGCGTCATGGTACATTGCCAACAGGGCAATGCGCTCTGCATTAAGCTGACCACCAAATTTACGGTTTTTGATCGCGGCCAGCGCATGAGCGACCATGGCGACTTGCAAACTATGCTCGGACACATTTTCGGTGCGCACGTTGCGCATCAGCGGCCAGCGGTTAATGAGCTTCAGGCGGGAGAGGTGGGCAAAAAAATGGCTCTGCTTCATAACGACCCTTATATGATGGCAACCTAAGAGTCATTGTGCGCAGAGAAGGCTGTCAGATGCAAATACTCGTCATACTGATCCAACAGCCCGTGTTTTATTACAGCTGGTGATACCCTGACAGGAAGCGCTCAAATTTACTCAGCGACATTTCGATATCGTCAATGCGCGGGAGCGTGACGATGCGGAAATGATCCGGCCACGGCCAGTTGAACGCCGTCCCCTGAACCAGCAGCACTTTTTCCTGCAACAGGAAGTCGAGCACCATTTTCTGGTCGTCATGAATGTTGAAGCGTTTAGCGTCGATTTTCGGGAACATATACAGCGCGCCGCGTGGTTTCACGCAGGAGACGCCGGGAATATCATTGAGTAACTCCCAGGCGCGGTTGCGTTGTTCATACAGGCGCCCGCCAGGCATGATAAATTCACTGATGCTCTGGTATCCGCCCAGCGCGGTCTGAATCGCATGTTGCGCCGGAACGTTAGCACATAAGCGCATAGAGGCCAGCATCTCAAGACCTTCGATGTACCCCTTGGCATGTTTCTTCGGCCCGTTCAGCACCATCCAGCCCTGACGGAAACCGGCAACGCGATAGGTTTTTGACAGGCCGTTGAAGGTAATAGTCAGCAGGTCCGGCGCCATCGCGGCGATCGAGTGGTGTTCAGCATCATCGTAGAGAATTTTGTCGTAAATCTCATCCGCAAAAATGATGAGGTTGTTCTGGCGAGCAATTTCAACAATCTCCATCAGCAGCTCTTTGGAATAGACAGCGCCGGTTGGGTTGTTGGGGTTAATGATGACGATCCCACGCGTACGCGGGGTAATTTTGGCGCGAATGTCGTCAAGGTCCGGGAACCAGTCAGATGATTCGTCACACAGGTAATGCACGGCATTACCGCCGGAGAGCGATACCGCTGCCGTCCACAGTGGATAATCAGGTGCCGGAACGAGCATTTCGTCCCCACTGTTCAGCAATGCCTGCATGGCCTGCACAATCAATTCGGAAACGCCGTTACCGATATAGATATCTTCCACGGTCACATCGCGCATCCCGCGGGCCTGGTAATGCTGCATGATCGCTTTACGGGCTGAATAAAGACCTTTGGAGTCGCAATATCCTTGCGCTGTTGGCAAATTGCGGATCACATCAACCAGAATTTCGTCTGGCGCTTCAAACCCGAATGGCGCCGGGTTGCCGATGTTAAGTTTCAGAACTTTATTGCCTTCTTCTTCCAGGCGCTTTGCTTCCTTCAGAACCGGGCCGCGAATGTCATAACAGACGTTTTCTAATTTGCTGGATTTTTCAATGGGGGACATGAACGTTGACCTTTTTAGCTGTGAATGCCACTCCCTGCCGTGGAAGTCAGCCCAGCACAATGTACTCCCACGACGGTAAGTTTTGAAGGGTCTTTAGTAGAAGATTTTGAAAATCCATGAAGTTATAATTAACTGTTAATAACTAAATAATGCAATTATCATGAAATAATAATCTGGAGAATTGTATTATATTGGTGATATGTTTTGTGGTGTTGGTTTGGGTGTGGTGGTTTGTCTGGTCAAAAAAACTTAACTCTGTAAAGCAAAAGATCGCCGACACATAAGCGGTATGACGTCATTCGAAAATACTGAGGTTTTATCTGCGAGGGCTGTTATCGGCCTGATCCGTGCGTGGTACGGTGTGAATTCATTGTTAAATATAATTAATGAATTGAAGGATTCTTAATTAATTATTATTTAATATTTAAATCGCATTAAATTGAATTGCCTAATAATACGAAAACCGCAGGTCAGACATAACCTCAGGTAGACTCGAATTATTCGCGATAACACTTATAAATATAGTGGTTTTAGGTTAAGATAAGTCTCATGAAATGGTGCGTAGTACGAATTTTACGATAATTCAAATGTTTGTTGGTTGTTCCTAACGTACTGAAAAGTTAGTTTTTAATGTGTAAATTATTGTTCGTTAAGTTTTTTTTAAATTTACAAAATTTACATGTTTTCCATTAGTCAGAATCATCCAGCAGCTAAAAATATGGCCCTTTCTCGTTGCTATATTCCGATGAGTGTCACGGTTATTATATAGCGTAGAAAGAGAATTGTTTCGTTTGTTAAACCAAATACATCCTTATTTTCACTTGGTTACACTAAGCGAAACTGCAAGGAAGGCAGATAACAAATGGAGTGGTTTGATTCTGAATGCACAGCATTAACCCGGTATGACCCGCGAGTAAGTGAAAAACTATGATAAATGCAAATCGTCCGATAATTAACCTCGACCTCGATCTGCTGAGAACCTTCGTTGCTGTTGCCGACCTGAATACCTTCGCGGCTGCGGCAGCTGCGGTATGTCGCACTCAGTCTGCGGTGAGTCAGCAAATGCAGCGTCTTGAGCAACTCGTGGGGAAAGAGTTGCTCGCGCGTCATGGACGCAACAAACTGCTGACCGAACATGGTATACAGCTGTTGGGTTACGCCAGAAAAATATTGCGTTTTAATGATGAGGCATGCTCATCATTAATGTTTAACAATCTTCAGGGAGTGTTAACTATTGGCGCTTCTGATGAATCAGCCGATACGATACTGCCTTTCCTGCTCAACCGTATAAGCTCGGTTTATCCGAAGCTTGCATTGGATGTAAGGGTCAAGCGCAACGCCTATATGGTGGATATGCTGAAGTCGCAAGAAGTGGATTTGGTGGTAACGACTAACCGTCCGGGCGATTTTGAATGCCTGAATCTGCGCACCTCGCCGACGCACTGGTATTGTGCGGCCGAATATATCCTGCAAAAAGGTGAGCCGGTCCCGTTGGTGCTGTTGGACGATCCGAGCCCGTTCCGCGATATGGTGTTGGCAACGCTGAATGCTGCGCAGATCCCGTGGCGCTTAGCGTATGTTGCTTCAACATTGCCTGCGGTTCGTGCTGCGGTCAAAGCCGGTCTGGGCGTTACTGCGCGTCCCGTTGAAATGATGAGCCCTGATTTACGCGTACTGGGCGCGGCGGACGGATTACCGCCATTGCCTGATACCGAGTATCTGTTGTGCTGCGATCCGGCTACACAAAATGATTTAGCTCAGGTGATTTTTAACTCGATGCAGACATATCAAAACCCTTGGCAATACAATCAGTTTACCCCCGAAGGGGGAGATGATTCGCTCCTTATTGAAGGCGACTTCGAGTAACGCGTCACAAAAAACGTTTTAAAATGTAAGTGTAAAAAAAGAGCCGCTAATGATGAAAAAACATCCAGCGGCTCTTTTTTTATGCAAATAACATTGGTTTATGTCATTTGCTATACTAAAACTTAACAAAATCAGCGGGTAAAAAACAGCCAGCAAATAGGGTGAAAAATAATCAGCAGAAGTGTTAATTGTTTCCATGTTAAAAAACTAGAGAAATTGTTGCTGTTTTTTATGGTGAATTAACAAAAGCGTGTCACAGATCAAGAAAATACTCCCATTTAGGGGGAGGCATTAGTGTGAATTCCTGTCAAAATAGACGAGTATTATCTTTTTTACTTCACTACGGACACGATTCAACAACATTAAAAAAGACCGATGATGCAACCGAAATGGCTGTAAACAGCACTTTATGTTAATGAGGTTGGAGTGGTGTAAAATAATGTGAGGAAACTTTTGTTAAAGTTGACAAAAGGTTATAGAAAGGAGTAAAAAACCCCATCAATTGGCTGTATAAAATGGTTTTCTACAGTGATTGTAAGGTTTTTTTTATTCCTCCCCATGAATCGATGTGGCGTTCATCTGCCGAAAAGAGCAGAGAATTTGGCGCTACTTTTGATGAGTAAGCAATGAGTATGTCAACATCCACTGAAATCATCGCTCATCACTGGGCATTCGCTATCTTTCTTATTGTCGCCATTGGCCTGTGCTGCCTGATGCTCGTCGGCGGCTGGTTTTTAGGTGGTCGCGCGCGCGCGAGATCTAAAAACGTGCCGTTTGAATCAGGTATCGACTCGGTCGGCACCGCCCGCTTGCGCCTGTCTGCCAAGTTTTATCTGGTAGCCATGTTCTTCGTTATCTTCGACGTTGAAGCGCTGTATCTGTTCGCATGGTCAACATCTATCCGTGAAAGCGGTTGGATTGGCTTTGTGGAAGCTGCAATTTTTATTTTTGTGTTACTGGCTGGTCTGGTTTATCTGGTGCGTATTGGCGCGCTGGACTGGACGCCCGCGCGTTCACGCCGCGAGCGTATGAACCCGGAAACGAACAGTATCGCTAATCGTCAACGCTAACCGCGAGGCATTAAGATGGATTATACGCTCACCCGCATAGATCCTAACGGTGAGAACGACCGTTACCCCCTGCAAAAACAGGAGATCGTAACCGACCCCCTGGAGCAAGAAGTTAATAAAAACGTGTTCATGGGCAAGCTCCATGACATGGTTAACTGGGGCCGTAAAAACTCAATTTGGCCATATAACTTTGGCCTTTCCTGCTGCTACGTTGAGATGGTGACCTCGTTTACCGCTGTGCATGATGTGGCCCGTTTTGGTGCGGAAGTACTGCGTGCATCGCCGCGTCAGGCTGACCTGATGGTCGTGGCTGGAACCTGCTTTACCAAAATGGCACCGGTTATTCAGCGCCTCTACGATCAGATGCTGGAACCAAAATGGGTTATTTCCATGGGCGCATGCGCCAACTCCGGCGGTATGTACGACATCTATTCTGTGGTGCAGGGCGTTGATAAATTTATTCCGGTCGATGTGTACATCCCGGGATGCCCGCCGCGTCCAGAAGCGTATATGCAGGCTCTGATGCTGCTGCAGGATTCCATTGGCAAAGAACGCCGTCCGCTCTCCTGGGTGGTTGGGGATCAGGGTGTTTATCGCGCCAATATGCAGTCAGAACGCGAGCGTAAACGCGGTGAACGTATTGCTGTAACGAATCTTCGTACACCAGACGAGATTTAATTTGCGCCTGTCGGCAGCCGCACTTCCTTCGCTTATCACTACATAAATAGCGCGAAGCACTGCCGACTACCACGGACCATTTACAATGGTGAACAATATGACCGACTTAACCGCGCAAGATGCTGTATGGCAAACACGGGATCACCTTGATGACCCGGTCATTGGCGAACTGCGCAACCGTTTTGGGCCGGATGCCTTTACCGTTCAGGCGACTCGCACCGGGGTACCCGTTGTTTGGGTCAAGCGTGAACAATTACTGGAAGTTGGCGATTTCTTAAAGAGACTGCCGAAACCTTACGTCATGCTGTTTGACTTACATGGCATGGACGAACGTCTGCGTACGCACCGCGAAGGGTTACCTGCCGCGGATTTTTCCGTTTTCTATCACCTGATTTCTATTGAACGCAATCGCGATATCATGCTCAAGGTGGCGTTGTCTGAAAACGATCTGCGTGTACCGACGTTTACCAAACTGTTCCCCAACGCCAACTGGTATGAGCGTGAAACCTGGGAAATGTTTGGTATCGATATCGAAGGCCACCCGCATCTGACGCGTCTGCTGATGCCGCATACCTGGCAAGGCCACCCGCTGCGTAAAGATTACCCGGCGCGTGCGACCGAATTCGATCCGTTTGAGCTGACCAAAGCCAAACAGGATCTGGAAATGGAAGCGCTGACCTTTAAACCCGAAGACTGGGGCATGAAGCGTGGTACCGAAAACGAGGACTTCATGTTCCTCAACCTCGGCCCTAACCACCCGTCTTCTCACGGCGCGTTCCGTATTGTGCTGCAGCTTGATGGCGAAGAAATCGTCGACTGCGTGCCTGACATCGGCTACCACCACCGTGGCGCTGAAAAGATGGGTGAACGTCAGTCCTGGCACAGCTACATTCCGTACACTGACCGTATCGAATATCTCGGCGGCTGCGTCAACGAAATGCCTTACGTACTGGCGGTTGAGAAACTGGCGGGCATCACCACGCCGGATCGCGTCAACGTGATTCGCGTTATGTTGTCTGAATTGTTCCGTATCAACAGCCACCTGCTGTACATCTCCACGTTCATTCAGGACGTCGGCGCGATGACGCCGGTTTTCTTCGCCTTTACCGATCGTCAGAAAATTTATGACGTGGTGGAAGCGATCACCGGTTACCGTATGCACCCGGCCTGGTTCCGTATCGGCGGTGTCGCACACGATCTGCCGCGCGGTTGGGACAAGCTGCTGCGTGACTTCCTCGACTGGATGCCAAAACGTCTGGATTCCTACGAGAAAGCTGCACTGCGTAACACCATCCTGAAAGGTCGTTCCCAGGGCGTTGCCGCCTATGGCAAGAAAGAAGCGCTGGACTGGGGTTGTACCGGTGCTGCGCTGCGTGCGACCGGTATTGATTTCGACGTGCGTAAAGCCCGTCCATACTCTGGCTACGAAAACTTTGACTTTGAAGTTCCGGTTGGCGGCGGCGTGTCTGACTGCTATACCCGCGTAATGCTGAAAGTTGAAGAGCTGCGCCAGAGTCTGCGCATCCTTGAGCAGTGCCTCAACAACATGCCGGAAGGCCCGTTCAAAGCGGATCACCCGCTGACTACGCCGCCGCCGAAAGAGCGCACGCTGCAACATATCGAAACCCTGATCACCCACTTCCTGCAGGTTTCGTGGGGACCGGTTATGCCGGCAAACGAGTCCTTCCAGATGGTGGAAGCGACCAAGGGTATCAACAGTTACTACCTGACCAGCGATGGCAGCACCATGAGTTACCGTACTCGTATCCGTACCCCGAGCTATGCGCACCTGCAGCAGATCCCGGTAGCGGTACGCGGCAGCCTGGTGTCCGACCTTATCGTCCATCTGGGTAGTATTGATTTTGTTATGTCAGATGTGGACCGCTAATTATGCACGAGAATCAACAACCACAAACCGAGGCTTTTGAGCTGAGTGCGGCTGAGCGTGAAGCGATTGAGCACGAGAAGCACCACTACGAAGACCCGCGTGCGGCGTCCATTGAAGCGCTGAAAATCGTTCAGAAGCAGCGTGGCTGGGTGCCGGACGGGGCGATCTATGCGATCGCGGATGTGCTGGGTATCCCGGCAAGCGACGTAGAAGGTGTTGCCACGTTCTATAGCCAGATCTTCCGCCAGCCGGTAGGTCGCCACGTGATCCGCTATTGCGATAGCGTGGTGTGCCATATCAATGGTTATCAGGGGATCCAGGCTGCGCTTGAGAAAAAACTCAACATCAAGCCGGGGCAGACGACCTTTGATGGTCGCTTTACGCTGCTGCCGACCTGCTGCCTGGGGAACTGTGATAAAGGGCCGAACATGATGATCGATGACGACACTCATGCTCACCTGACCCCGGAAGGCATTCCTGAACTGCTGGAGCGGTATAAATGAAAGATATTATCCGTACTCCCGAAACACATCCGCTGACCTGGCGTCTGCGTGATGACAAACAGCCAGTCTGGCTGGACGAATACCGTAGCAAAAACGGTTACGAAGGTGCGCGTAAGGCCCTGACCGGCCTGTCACCGGACGAAATCGTCAATCAGGTAAAAGACGCTGGCCTGAAAGGGCGCGGCGGCGCGGGCTTTTCCACCGGTCTGAAGTGGAGCCTGATGCCGAAAGACGAATCCATGAACATCCGTTACCTGCTGTGTAACGCCGATGAAATGGAACCGGGCACCTATAAAGACCGCCTGCTGATGGAACAACTGCCGCACCTGCTGGTGGAAGGCATGCTGATTTCCGCGTTTGCGCTGAAAGCGTACCGTGGTTACATCTTCCTGCGCGGTGAATATATCGAGGCGGCTGTGCATCTGCGCCGTGCGATTGCCGAAGCAACCGAAGCCGGTCTGCTTGGCAAAAACATCATGGGCACCGGTTTCGACTTCGAACTGTTTGTCCATACCGGGGCAGGGCGTTACATCTGTGGTGAAGAAACCGCGCTGATCAACTCCCTCGAAGGTCGTCGCGCTAACCCGCGTTCCAAGCCGCCGTTCCCGGCAAGCTCTGGCGCATGGGGTAAGCCGACCTGTGTTAACAACGTCGAAACCCTGTGTAACGTACCGGCCATCCTCGCCAACGGCGTGGAGTGGTATCAGAACATCTCGAAGAGCAAAGATGCGGGCACCAAGCTGATGGGCTTCTCCGGTCGTGTGAAGAACCCTGGCCTGTGGGAACTGCCGTTTGGCACCACTGCGCGTGAGATCCTCGAAGACTACGCGGGCGGTATGCGTGATGGCCTGAAATTCAAGGCCTGGCAGCCGGGCGGCGCGGGAACCGACTTCCTGACCGAGGCGCATCTTGACCTGCCGATGGAGTTCGAAAGCATCGGTAAAGCAGGCAGCCGTCTGGGTACTGCGCTGGCAATGGCCGTTGACCACGAGATTGGCATGGTACCGCTGGTGCGTAACCTCGAAGAGTTCTTCGCCCGCGAGTCCTGCGGCTGGTGTACGCCGTGCCGTGACGGTCTGCCGTGGAGCGTAAAAATTCTGCGTGCGCTGGAGCGTGGCGAAGGCCAGCCTGGGGATATCGAGACACTTGAGCAACTGTGTCGTTTCCTCGGCCCGGGTAAAACCTTCTGTGCACACGCACCGGGCGCGGTGGAGCCGCTGCAGAGCGCCATTAAATATTTCCGCGAAGAATTCGAAGCTGGCATCAAGCAGACCTTCAGCAATACCCACGCTATTGGTGGTATTCAGCCGAACCTGCTGAAAGAGCGCTGGTAATTGCAGGTTATCCCCTGCATCGCGATAAGTAATTCGATTAACGCTTAGTCCCTGACTAAGCCAACTGGAAGCATGCTGACTATGGCTACGATTCATGTAGACGGCAAAGAATATGAGGTCAACGGAGCGGACAACCTGCTGGAAGCTTGTCTGTCTCTCGGCCTTGATATTCCGTACTTTTGCTGGCACCCGGCGCTGGGCAGCGTCGGTGCTTGCCGCCAGTGTGCGGTGAAGCAATATCAAAACGCGGAAGATACGCGTGGTCGCCTGGTGATGTCTTGTATGACACCAGCCACCGAAGGCACCTTTATTTCTATTGATGACGAAGAAGCGAAACAGTTCCGCGAAAGCGTTGTGGAGTGGTTGATGACCAACCACCCGCACGACTGTCCGGTCTGCGAAGAGGGCGGTAACTGCCACCTGCAGGATATGACCGTCATGACCGGTCATAGCTTCCGTCGCTATCGCTTCACGAAGCGTACGCACCGCAACCAGGATCTGGGGCCGTTCATCTCTCACGAAATGAACCGCTGTATCGCCTGCTATCGCTGCGTACGTTACTACAAAGATTACGCCGATGGCGCGGATCTGGGCGTGTATGGCGCGCATGACAACGTCTACTTCGGTCGCCCGGAAGACGGTACGCTGGAAAGCGAATTCTCCGGTAACCTGGTCGAGATTTGCCCGACCGGCGTGTTCACCGATAAAACGCACTCCGAGCGCTACAACCGTAAGTGGGACATGCAGTTTGCGCCGAGCATCTGCCAGCAGTGTTCCATTGGCTGTAACACCAGCCCGGGCGAGCGCTATGGTGAACTGCGTCGTATCGAAAACCGTTACAACGGTACCGTTAACCACTACTTCCTCTGCGACCGTGGTCGTTTTGGCTATGGTTACGTGAACCTGAAAGACCGTCCGCGTCAGCCGGTACAGCGTCGTGGCGATGATCTGATCACGCTCAACGCCGAACAGGCGATGCAGGGCGCGGCAGATATTCTGCGCCAGTCGAAGAAAGTGATTGGTATCGGCTCCCCGCGTGCCAGCGTTGAAAGCAACTTCGCGCTGCGTGAACTGGTCGGCGCGGATAACTTCTATACCGGTATCGCCCAGGGTGAGCAGGAACGTCTGCAACTGGCGCTGAGCGTGCTGCGTGACGGCGGTATTCATACCCCGGCGCTGCGCGAAATCGAATCCTACGATGCGGTGCTGGTGCTGGGCGAAGATGTCACCCAGACCGGCGCGCGCGTTGCGCTGGCGGTGCGTCAGGCAGTGAAAGGTAAAGCACGCGAAATGGCGGCGGCGCAGAAAGTGGCCGACTGGCAGATTGCGGCAATCCTTAACATCGGACAGCGCGCTAAGCACCCGCTGTTTGTGACTAACGTCGATAATACCCGTCTGGATGATATCGCTGCATGGACCTACCGTGCGCCGGTTGAAGATCAGGCGCGTTTAGGTTTCGCTATCGCCCACGCGCTGGATAACAACGCCCCGGCGGTTGACGGTATCGATCGTGACCTGCAGAACAAAATTGACGTGATCGTTCAGGCATTAGCCGGAGCGAAGAAACCACTGATTATTTCCGGCACCAACGCCGGTAGCGCCGAAGTAATTCAGGCTGCTGCCAACGTGGCGAAGGCGCTGAAAGGTCGTGGCGCTGACGTCGGCATTACCATGATTGCGCGCTCTGTTAACAGCATGGGCCTGGGTATGATTGGCGGTGGTTCTCTTGACGATGCGCTGACCGAGCTGGAAACAGGTCGTGCTGACGCCGTTGTGGTGCTGGAAAATGACCTGCATCGCCATGCTTCAGCAACGCGTGTTAATGCCGCGCTGGCGAAAGCGCCGCTGGTACTGGTTGTTGACCATCAGCGTACAGCAATTATGGAAAACGCCCATCTGGTGCTTTCCGCCGCGAGCTTTGCCGAAAGCGATGGGACGGTGATTAACAACGAAGGCCGCGCGCAGCGCTTCTTCCAGGTCTATGACCCTTCCTACTACGACAGCAACACCGTGATGCTGGAAAGCTGGCGCTGGCTGCACTCGCTGCACAGCACCATGCAGAGCCGTGAAGTGGACTGGACGCAGCTCGACCATGTTATCGACGCGGTTGTTGAGAAGCTGCCGCAATTGGCTGGGATCAAAGATGCCGCGCCGGATGCAAGCTTCCGTATCCGTGGACAGAAACTGGCGCGTGAGCCGCACCGCTACAGCGGTCGTACCGCGATGCGGGCTAACATCAGCGTCCATGAACCTCGTCAGCCGCAGGATAAAGACACCATGTTCGCCTTCTCGATGGAAGGGAACAACCAGCCGTCTGCGCCGCGTTCACAAATTCCGTTTGCCTGGGCTCCGGGCTGGAACTCCCCACAGGCGTGGAACAAGTTCCAGGATGAAGTGGGCGGTAAACTGCGTCATGGCGATCCGGGCGTGCGTCTGATTGAAGCCTCTGCGGGCGGTATGGATTACTTCACTACCGTTCCGGCGAGCTTCGAAGCTCAGGATGGTCAGTGGCGTATCGCGCCGTACTACCATCTGTTTGGTAGCGATGAATTGTCCCAGCGTGCGCCGGTCTTCCAGACCCGTATGCCGCAGCCGTACATCAAACTTAACCCGGCAGACGCCGCGAAGTTGGGTGTTAATGCCGGTACCCGTGTTTCTTTCAGCTACGATGGCAATACGGTCACGCTGCCGGTTGAAATCGCTGAAGGATTAACGGCAGGGCAGGTTGGTTTACCGATGGGTATGCCTGGCATCGCGCCGGTTCTGGCAGGCGCGCGTCTTGAGGATCTGCAGGAGGCACAACAATGAGTTGGATTACACCCGATCTGATTGAGATCCTGCTGAGCATTCTCAAAGCGGTGGTGATTCTGCTGGTGGTGGTCACCTGCGGGGCATTCATGAGCTTTGGCGAACGTCGTCTGCTGGGTCTGTTCCAGAACCGTTACGGGCCGAACCGTGTTGGCTGGGGCGGTTCGCTCCAGCTAGTTGCGGACATGATCAAGATGTTCTTTAAAGAAGACTGGATCCCGAAATTCTCGGATCGCGTCATCTTTACCCTGGCGCCGATGATCGCCTTTACCTCGCTGCTGCTGGCTTTCGCCATCGTGCCGGTGAGCCCAAACTGGGTTGTTGCTGACCTGAACATCGGCATCCTGTTCTTCCTGATGATGGCAGGTCTCGCGGTATACGCGGTACTGTTCGCTGGTTGGTCGAGCAACAACAAATACTCGCTGCTGGGGGCGATGCGTGCTTCTGCGCAGACGCTGAGCTACGAAGTGTTCCTCGGACTGTCCCTGATGGGCGTGGTGGCGCAAGCCGGTTCATTCAACATGACCGACATCGTCAATAACCAGGCTGATATCTGGAACGTTATTCCGCAGTTCTTTGGTTTTGTCACCTTTGCCATCGCGGGCGTGGCGGTATGTCACCGTCACCCGTTTGACCAGCCAGAAGCCGAACAGGAACTGGCCGACGGTTACCACATTGAATATTCCGGTATGAAATTCGGTCTGTTCTTCGTGGGCGAGTACATCGGTATCGTCACCATTTCTGCACTGATGGTTACCCTGTTCTTCGGTGGCTGGCATGGCCCGTTCTTACCGCCATTCGTCTGGTTCGCGCTGAAAACCGCGTTCTTCATGATGATGTTCATTTTGATTCGTGCGTCGTTACCGCGTCCTCGTTATGACCAGGTAATGTCCTTCGGCTGGAAAGTCTGTCTGCCGCTGACGCTCGTCAACTTGTTGGTAACGGCGGCTGTCATTCTGTGGCAGGCGCAATAAGGGACACAAAGACCATGACCTTAAAAGAATTGTTCGTAGGTTTCGGCACCCAGGTACGCAGTATCTGGATGATCGGCCTGCATGCGTTCGCGAAACGCGAAACGCAGATGTACCCGGAAGAGCCGGTCTATCTCCCGCCCCGTTTTCGTGGTCGTATCGTTTTGACCCGCGACCCGGACGGTGAAGAGCGCTGCGTTGCCTGTAACCTGTGCGCGGTAGCATGTCCGGTAGGCTGTATCTCTCTGCAAAAAGCAGAGACCAAAGACGGCCGCTGGTATCCGGAGTTTTTCCGCATTAACTTCTCACGCTGCATTTTCTGCGGCCTGTGCGAAGAAGCCTGTCCGACAACGGCTATTCAGCTGACTCCAGATTTCGAGCTGGGTGAGTACAAGCGCCAGGACCTGGTTTACGAGAAAGAGGATCTGCTGATCTCCGGTCCGGGCAAATACCCGGAATATAACTTCTACCGGATGGCAGGTATGGCAATCGACGGCAAAGATAAGGGCGAAGCAGAGAACGAAGCCAAGCCTATCGACGTCAAGAGCCTGTTACCGTAAGGAGAGGGGCAATGGAGTTCGCTTTTTATATCTGTGGCCTGATAGCCATTCTCGCAACCTTGCGGGTGATCACCCACACCAATCCGGTACACGCACTGCTGTATCTGATTATTTCGCTGCTGGCGATTTCCGGGGTGTTCTTCTCGTTAGGCGCTTACTTCGCCGGTGCGCTGGAAATTATCGTCTACGCGGGCGCCATCATGGTGCTGTTCGTGTTCGTGGTAATGATGCTCAACCTCGGTGGTTCTGAAATTGAACAGGAACGCCAATGGCTGAAACCGCAGGTGTGGATTGGTCCGGCGATTCTGTCGGCCATCATGCTGGTGGTGATTGTGTACGCCATTCTTGGCGTTAACGATCAGGGCATCGACGGTACGCCAATTAGCGCGAAAGCGGTCGGTATTTCCCTGTTCGGACCGTATGTACTGGCGGTCGAACTGGCTTCGATGCTGCTGCTGGCGGGCCTGGTTGTGGCCTTCCACGTGGGTCGCGAAGAGCGTTCAGGTGAAGTACTGAGCAATCGCACCGATGACCGTGCGAAAAGAAAAACGGAGGAGCACGCATGATCCCCTTACAACATGGACTGATCCTCGCGGCTGTCTTATTCGTGCTGGGCTTAACCGGTCTGGTTATCCGCCGCAATCTGCTGTTTATGCTGATTGGGTTGGAAATCATGATTAACGCCTCCGCGCTGGCCTTTGTGGTCGCCGGAAGCTACTGGGGCCAGACCGATGGTCAGGTGATGTACATTCTCGCCATCAGCCTCGCGGCTGCGGAAGCGAGCATTGGACTTGCGCTGTTGCTGCAACTTCATCGCCGTCGCCAGAACCTGAACATCGATTCAGTAAGTGAGATGCGTGGATGAACATGCTTGCCTTAACCATTATTCTGCCATTTATTGGCTTTGTATTACTGGCGTTCTCTCGCGGTCGTTGGTCAGAAAATCTGTCCGCTACCGTGGGCGTTGGCTCTATTGGCCTGGCTGCGCTGGTGACGGCGTTTGTTGGCGTTGACTTCTTTGCTAATGGTCAACAAGCCTACAGTCAGCCGCTGTGGACGTGGATGTCTGTCGGTGACTTCAACATCGGCTTTAACCTGGTGCTGGATGGTCTGTCGCTGACTATGCTCAGCGTGGTGACCGGCGTCGGTTTCCTGATCCACATGTTCGCCTCCTGGTATATGCGTGGAGAAGAGGGCTACTCTCGTTTCTTCGCTTACACCAACCTGTTTATCGCCAGCATGGTGGTTCTGGTACTGGCGGATAACCTGCTGCTGATGTATCTCGGTTGGGAAGGCGTGGGCCTGTGTTCCTATCTGCTGATCGGCTTCTACTACAGCGATCCGAAGAATGGCGCTGCGGCAATGAAAGCCTTCGTGGTGACCCGTGTCGGTGACGTGTTCCTCGCCTTCGCGCTGTTCATCCTCTACAACGAGCTGGGCACGCTGAACTTCCGCGAAATGGTCGAACTGGCGCCTGCGCACTTTGCCGACGGCAACAACATGCTGATGTGGGCGACCCTGATGCTGCTGGGTGGTGCGGTAGGTAAATCCGCGCAGCTGCCGTTGCAGACCTGGCTTGCTGACGCGATGGCCGGCCCGACGCCTGTCTCCGCGCTGATCCACGCCGCGACGATGGTTACCGCTGGTGTCTACCTGATTGCACGTACCCATGGTCTGTTCCTGATGACCCCGGAAATCCTGCATCTGGTGGGGATTATCGGTGCGATCACGTTGGTGCTGGCAGGTTTTGCCGCGCTGGTACAGACCGACATCAAACGCGTTCTCGCATACTCCACCATGAGCCAGATTGGCTACATGTTCCTGGCGCTCGGCGTTCAGGCATGGGATGCGGCGATTTTCCACTTGATGACTCACGCCTTCTTTAAAGCGCTGCTGTTCCTGGCGTCCGGCTCGGTTATCCTGGCCTGTCATCACGAACAGAACATCTTCAAGATGGGCGGCCTGCGTAAATCTATTCCGCTGGTGTATCTCTGCTTCCTGGTGGGCGGCGCGGCGCTGTCGGCTCTGCCGCTGATTACCGCGGGCTTCTTCAGTAAGGATGAGATTCTGGCCGGTGCGATGGCGAACGGTCATATCAATCTGATGGTTGCAGGACTGGTCGGTGCGTTCATGACCTCGCTGTACACCTTCCGTATGATTTTCATCGTATTCCACGGTAAAGAACAAATTCATGCTCACGCCGGGAAGGGGATTACCCATCATCTGCCGCTGATTGTGCTGATGATCTTGTCCACATTTGTTGGTGCGCTGATCGTACCGCCGCTGCAGGGAGTACTGCCTGCAACGACCGAACTTGAGCATGGTCGCGTCATGACGCTGGAAATTACCTCTGGTATCGTCGCGATTGCGGGCATCCTGATCGCAGCATGGCTGTGGCTGGGTAAACGTACGCTTGTGACGTCGATTGCCAACAGTGCGCCAGGCCGTCTGCTGGGTACCTGGTGGTATAACGCCTGGGGCTTTGACTGGTTGTACGACAAAGTATTTGTTAAGCCGTTCCTGGGCATTGCCTGGCTGCTGAAACGCGACCCGCTGAACTCAATGATGAACATTCCGGCTGTCCTTTCCCGTTTTGCAGGTAAAGGCCTGCTGTTAAGCGAGAACGGTTATCTGCGCTGGTATGTGGCATCGATGAGCATTGGCGCCGTCGTTGTGCTGGCACTGTTGATGGTACTGCGTTGAGTTTGAGGGTTGGTATTGTGCCCGACACAACAAACCCAAAGAGAATTTTTAAAATTCGTTGAAAATCAGGTCCAAAAGGACAGGCGTTATCGGCGAAGTCAGAGTGGACACCGCCTGCGCACAGCAACCGGAGCGTACTGAAGTACGTGAGGGTTGCGAGCACAGCCGGGGTTCGCTATGACGAGTGAGATAGCCTGAACGGGACTTAAACAAGGAACAAAGATCACCATGTTATTACCTTGGTTGATATTAATCCCTTTCATCGGTGGCTTCCTGTGCTGGCAGACCGAACGCTTTGGCGTGAAGGTGCCGCGCTGGATCGCGCTGATTACCATGGGACTGACGCTGGCGCTTGGCCTGCAACTGTGGTTGCAGGGCGGCTATTCACTGACGCAATCTGCGGGTATTCCGCAGTGGCAGTCTGAGTTTGTCCTGCCGTGGATCCCACGTTTTGGCATCTCTATCCATTTAGCAATCGACGGCTTGTCGCTGCTGATGGTAGTGCTGACCGGTCTGCTCGGCGTTCTGGCGGTCCTTTGCTCCTGGAATGAAATCGAAAAATACCAGGGCTTCTTCCACCTGAACCTGATGTGGATCTTAGGCGGCGTGATCGGCGTGTTCCTGGCCATCGACATGTTCCTGTTCTTCTTCTTCTGGGAAATGATGCTGGTGCCGATGTACTTCCTGATCGCGCTGTGGGGGCATAAAGCCTCTGACGGGAAAACGCGTATCACGGCGGCGACCAAGTTCTTCATTTATACCCAGGCGAGTGGTCTGGTGATGTTGATTGCCATCCTGGCGCTGGTGTTTGTGCACTACAAAGCGACCGGCGTGTGGACCTTCAACTATGAAGAGCTGCTGAATACCCCGATGTCTCATGGCGTGGAATACCTGCTGATGCTGGGCTTCTTCATCGCCTTTGCGGTGAAAATGCCAGTGGTTCCGCTGCATGGCTGGTTGCCGGACGCGCACTCCCAGGCTCCGACCGCAGGTTCCGTTGACCTGGCGGGGATCTTGCTGAAAACCGCAGCCTACGGTCTGCTGCGTTTCTCTCTGCCGCTGTTCCCGAACGCGTCGGCGGAGTTTGCGCCTATCGCCATGTGGCTTGGCGTAATTGGTATCTTCTACGGCGCGTGGATGGCCTTTAATCAGTACGACATCAAACGTCTGATTGCCTATACCTCCGTATCCCACATGGGCTTCGTGCTGATTGCTATCTACACCGGCAGCCAACTGGCCTACCAGGGCGCGGTAATTCAGATGATTGCGCACGGTCTGTCCGCAGCCGGTCTGTTCATCCTGTGTGGTCAGCTGTACGAACGTCTGCACACGCGTGACATGCGTATGATGGGTGGTCTGTGGGGCAAAATGAAATGGTTGCCTGCGCTGTCCATGTTCTTCGCAGTCTGTACGCTGGGTATGCCGGGTACAGGTAACTTCGTTGGCGAATTTATGATTCTGTTCGGCAGCTACCAGGTGGTTCCGGTTATTACCGTGATCTCGACCTTTGGTCTGGTGTTTGCCTCTGTATACTCGCTGGCGATGCTGCATCGCGCTTACTTTGGTAAGGCGAAGAGCCAGATTGCCAGTGTAGAACTGCCAGGGATGTCGCTGCGTGAGCTGTTTATCATCCTGTTGCTGGTCGTGCTTCTGGTACTGCTTGGCTTCTATCCGCAGCCGATTCTGGATACCTCGCATTCTGCGATGAGCAACATCCAGCAGTGGTTTGTTAATTCCGTTACTACTACAAGGCCGTAAATCGCCATGACAATAACTCCACAACACCTGATTGCGCTGCTACCGCTGCTGATCGTCGGCTTGACGGTGGTGGTTGTGATGCTCTCCATTGCGTGGCGACGCAATCACTTCCTCAATGCCACGCTGTCGGTCATTGGGCTTAACGCCGCGTTGGTTTCGCTCTGGTTTGTTGGCCAGGCGGGCGCCATGGACGTCACCCCGCTGATGCGGGTTGACGGTTTCGCCATGCTCTATACCGGGCTGGTGCTGCTGGCGAGTCTTGCCACCTGTACCTTTGCTTACCCGTGGCTGGAAGGTTACGACGACAACCGGGAAGAGTTCTACCTGCTGGTGCTGATTGCTGCACTCGGCGGTATTCTGCTGGCAAATGCTAACCATCTGGCGGCGCTGTTCCTCGGTATCGAACTGATTTCTCTGCCGCTGTTTGGTCTGGTTGGCTATGCGTTCCGTCAGAAACGTTCTCTGGAAGCCAGTATCAAATACACCATTCTGTCTGCCGCAGCGTCTTCCTTCCTGCTGTTCGGTATGGCGCTGGTGTACGCGCAGTCTGGCAACCTGTCGTTTGTTGCGCTCGGTAAGAGCCTTGGCGACGGCATGCTGCACGAACCGCTGCTGCTGGCGGGCTTCGGTCTGATGATTGTTGGCCTCGGCTTTAAACTCTCGCTGGTTCCGTTCCACCTGTGGACGCCAGACGTATACCAGGGCGCTCCGGCTCCGGTTTCCACCTTCCTGGCGACGGCGAGCAAAATCGCTATCTTCGGCGTAGTGATGCGTCTGTTCCTGTATGCGCCGGTTGGCGACAGCGAAGCGGTACGTACCGTGCTGGGCGTGATCGCCTTTGCTTCCATCATCTTCGGTAACCTGATGGCGCTGAGCCAGACCAACATCAAGCGTCTGCTCGGTTACTCCTCCATCTCTCACCTCGGCTATCTGCTGGTGGCGTTGATTGCCCTGCAGAGCGGCGAGATGTCGATGGAAGCGGTTGGCGTTTACCTGGCCGGTTACCTGTTCAGCAGCCTCGGCGCGTTCGGTGTGGTCAGCCTGATGTCCAGCCCGTACCGTGGCCCGGATGCAGATTCTCTGTTCTCCTACCGTGGTCTGTTCTGGCATCGCCCGATCCTCGCGGCAGTGATGACGGTAATGATGCTGTCTCTGGCGGGTATCCCGATGACGCTGGGCTTTATCGGTAAGTTCTACGTGTTGGCGGTCGGTGTGCAGGCTAACCTGTGGTGGCTGGTTGCTGCCGTGGTGGTCGGTTCCGCGATTGGTTTGTACTACTACCTGCGTGTTGCCGTGAGCTTGTACCTGAGCGCGCCGCAACAACTGAACCGCGATGCGCCGTCTAACTGGCAGTACAGCGCGGGTGGGATCGTGGTGCTGATTTCTGCTCTGTTGGTGCTGGTGCTGGGTATCTGGCCGCAACCGCTGATCAGCATTGTACAGTTAGCGGCACCGCTGATGTAATACATCATGCTGTAAACAAAAAAGAGTCTGGGCAATGTCCAGACTCTTTTTTTATCTATATAGTGATGCCATAGGCCTGAAGTTTCTGTATAAATTTAATCGCACCCTTAAAGTTTAAGTGGTCGCCATCCTGAAAGTCGTGACGAGTAAAGTCCGGGTCACCACTCATATCGATAAGTACAATATTTTCCTTATTTAATGTGATTTGTTGATAAAATGAAAAAGCCTCATTGACCATTTCTTTATTAATGTTTTCTATATATTTCTGCGGCTGAGGGGGAAATACTATATACATAGCGTATTTATTCTTCTCAGCATTGTGGACCATTTTCTCAATATTACGAGAATTCGAACTCAATGATTCCTTATGACGAAAAAGTTTGGAATGATTGCTGCCACGCTGTATGCTGAGTTTATCCATTTCTTCTTCGCACATTGAACTTTCATTTCTTTGCTCATCAATTGCCATATGAAAGTCAAAGTTGAGATATTTATGGTTAACAATGTCTGTTATTGCGGCTATCAACTTTGCTTCAGATATAAATAAACTTAACAGGTTTTTTTCAATGCTACTGCTAATTGACGCTGGTTGGTATATCTCATCATGATTGCTGGTGAAAATTTCTTCATCATATTGAATGTATGTGATATTGTTTTTTTTGGCGAAAAATTTAAGCTCCTTAAATACGCCACTGTTAAAGCTGCCTTTACTTCTGGCCAATTCATGGTGTAAATCAAAAAAACTCGTGATATGAATATGGTTTTTTAACTTGCCACTCTGAGACAGATGTTCAGTGATAGCCAGGGCAAAGGCAGTATCACCACTTTTAACGGACATATTGGCTGTACAGGTAGTCAATTGTGTTGGTACACCCCACCAGGCATATGACGACCCGGTAACGACATTATCAATAATCTGTGTATTGTATTTTTTGTATTCATGTTCCAGATACATGGCATATTTTTTGTTAGTCCCACAGGTCACACGTAGAGGACTATAGTAGATGTAAGAGAAGACATTCGCGCAGTCGAATTTTCTTCTTAAAATATGGCTTCCTTCATCATCATAGATGAGAATTTTAGTTGCATTATCGGGTGACGGATGATTGATGGACTGGATACAGTGTTCAACGTCTGCGGTGATGTCCAGATGTACAAGTTGTGACTGAAAACAATCCGCGATAATGGTACTAAAACTGAGATAATGACTATGGGTGCCATAAAAGAAAATCTTATATTGCGCGGAGCGCAGGAGCGTCATCCAGTATTCTGAAATTATAGGAAGAATAATGTCTACGTCTTTTTCAGTGATATCTCTTGTCGTGAGCGGTATGAGGTTATTGATTAAGGTGACAGATTGTTCATTCTCCTCTATATGTTGCTGGCCTGCGATTAAAGTATTCTTGATATTGTCGATGTCTAAATTAAGTTTGTATTTGGCCAGGGATTTTGCATGTTTTTGGAGATCTTTTATGAAACGGTGTTTATCCACGTCACTGCCTGCTTAGAAATGTGAAAATCATGTAGGATAATTGTTGAGGCTATTTTTTGACTCAACGGCTGATATCTAAAAGCGGCAATTTTTAATGATAATTAAAGGGAGGGGATGGTAAGGAGATTATTTTTGTGGGGGAACGACTCCCTTACTCGTTGGAGAACCGCAGAGTAAGGGGGCTGGTTGGGCGTCAGGCCGAAAGCTGACGGCTCACCAGTGGACCGCTAATGTCTTTCGCTGCGCGCTCCATGACTTCCTGAATCACAGAAGAGAGCTCATTGACCTCAAATTTTGCCACATAACCATCAGCTTTAACCCGGCGAACGTGATCTTCATTGGCGCTACCGGAAAGCGAGGAGTGGATAACGACCGGGATTTTCTTCAGGCGTTCATCGGTCTTGATTTTACGGGTAAGCGTAAAACCGTCCATCTCCGGCATTTCCAGGTCGGTGAGCACCAGGGCTATCTTCTCAGTGATTGGCTTGCCTTCCGCCTGCGCTTCTGCGGAAAGCTGCTGGATTTTTTCCCACGCATCCTTACCTGTCACATGCATCTGATGCGGGATTTCCATGGCGTTAAGCCCTTTCTCCAGCATTGCGCGCGCGACTTTCGAATCTTCTGCCACAATCGCCACCGCACCCGGCGTGATGTTGAATTTACTGGTTTTCAGGTCTGTCGCGCGTAAATCGTGATTGGACGGTACGATGTCGTAAAGAATTTGTTCAACATCAAGTACCAGCGCCAGGTTGTTGGTCTCTTTGTCGTCATCCAGGCAGGCGATACTGGTGATGTAGCGACCGTTGACGGCTTTCTCGGCGGTATGTACCTGTTGCCAGTCCAGACGCATAATGTTTTCCACTGACTCCACCGCAAACGCCTGTACGCTGCGGGCGTATTCCGTAATGAGCAGGATGTTGAGCCCGGTCTCTGGTTTACAGCCCGCCACCGCCGGCAGGTCAATCACCGGGATCACTTGATCGCGAATATTCACCATACCTAACAGCGGAGCTTTCATTCCCGCCGGACGCGTAAACGTCGGCATCGGCACGATTTCACGCAGTTTGAATACGTTGATGCCAAACAGCTCTGATTTCTGCTCCTCGATGGATTTGCCGAGGCGAAACAGCAGCAGTTCAAAACGGTTAGACAGGGTTAGATTGGTCCTGTCATCAATATCTTTCTGGAAATTGTTCATCCTGTCCTCAGTGTGAAAGCCAGCCTTTTCTCTGTTATCGGCACTGAGGCGAAAAAATAGAGCGTTAAACGGTGAAAATGGCGAAATCGTGAGCCAGTTCTGTTGCCGGGAATAGCGTTCTGCACTCTTCGAGTAATCGCTGACAGCCTTTTTCATCGTAGCGTGAGCTAACATGGGTCATGATCAAGCGTCCGACACCCGCTTTAAGCGCCAGTTGCGCGGCTTGTCGGGTTGAACTGTGTCCACGGCTATTGGCCTTCTCCTCCATTGACGCGTCCAGTGTAGTTTCATGCACCATCACATCTACGCCATTTGCCAGTTCGAAGGCACTTGCGCAAGGGCCTGTATCGCCGAAAATCGCCACGGATTTTCCCTTGGTGCCCGGGGCAAGAAAGTCGGCACCGTTAATTACGCGACCATCTTCCAGGACGATGGTTTTCCCGGCTTTCAGCTCCTGGAACCACGGACCGGATTTAACACCAGCCGCCTTCAGCGCACTGGCGTTTAGCGCACCTGGTTTGTCGTGTTCTTCAATGCGAAAACCATAGCATTCCAGCGGATGTTCCAGTGGATATGCCGTTACCTTACGTAGGCCGTCATCGACGATTTCACCCGCGGTGATTTCCACAATATCCAGAGGATAGTCAGTCCATGAACCGCTCAGACGCAAAGCGGTTTCGGTAAATTCCCGTAATCCTTTTGGGCCGTAAAGCGTCAGTGGCTTGACGTTCCCGGCCATCGAACGACTACACAGCAATCCAGGTAAACCAAACAGGTGGTCGCCATGCAGGTGGCTGATAAAGATACGGTCGAGTTTTCCCGGATTGAACGGTGTGGCGAGCATTTGATGCTGTGTTCCTTCGCCACAATCGAAAAGCCACAGCCCCGGCTGAGTCGGGTGTTGCAGATTCAGTAAAATTGCCGTTACATTGCGTGAGCGGGTAGGAACTCCCGCTGACGTGCCTAAAAATAATAATTCCATCTTTGCGTTACACTTTTCGCCATCGCTAAGGCAGGGTGTTCAGGTTATCACAACAAAGGGGCAGACAATGATTCACTGGCAAGATCTCCACCATGCAAAGCTGAGTACACAAGAACTGTATGCCATTCTTCAGCTTCGCTGCGCGGTATTTGTTGTTGAACAACAGTGTCCATATCAGGATGTAGATGGCGACGATCTGGTTGGCGAAAATCGGCACATTCTGGGCTGGCACAATGATGAGCTGGTGGCGTATGCGAGGATTCTGAAAAGCGATGACGATCTGGAGCCGGTGGTCATTGGCCGGGTGATAGTCAGCGAAGCGCTACGCGGCGCAAAACTGGGACAACAGTTGATGACCCAGACGCTGGCATCCTGTGCGCAACACTGGCCGCACAAGGCGCTGTATCTGGGCGCGCAGGCGCATCTGCAACCGTTTTATGCGCGCTTTGGTTTTATGCCGGTGACGGATATTTATGACGAAGACGGGATTCCACACATCGGAATGGCGCGAGAAGCACATCAGGCTTAAACAGGCGCAAACGGTCCAGGTTGTCTATAGTTAGCGGATACGTCAATAGAAAGGGAGAATACAATGTCTTTTCAATCTTATGAATCACGTATCGATGATGATCTGGAACTCTTGAGCGAAACGCTGGAAGAGGTGTTGCGTTCTTCCGGCGATCCGGCCGATCAAAAATATCTTGAGTTAAAAGCGCGGGCGGAGCGGGCGTTAGAAGAGGTGAGAAATCGCGTCAGCCATGCTTCTGACAATTATTATTTCCGCGCGAAAAAGGCCGTTTGCCGGGCGGATGACTATGTGCATGAAAAACCCTGGCGCGGAATTGGCGTTGGCGCCACGGTCGGTTTAGTGATGGGATTATTGTTAGCGCGGCGATAAATTCCGCTCCGTCATCGCATTTGTTCGTACTCCCTAACTCGGGGTACTGCTTTTTCTGTTCAGTACCCCGTATAATGAGAGGTTTTTAACAGGGAGAGGTCCGCGTGCAATCAATCACTACTGCGCTGGAAGGTCTGATGCGTCATTTGTCGCAAGAGATACCGGCAGCACCTGGAATTCGTATTTACGACATACCTTTCCCTCTGAACGATGCGTTTGACGCTTTAGGATGGCTGGCCAGTCAACCCGTCTGGCCCCAGTTTTACTGGCAGCAGCGTAACGGCGACGAAGAAGCCGCTGTGCTGGGGGCTGTCGCCACGTTTTCCTCGCTGGCATCTGCTCAGCAGTTTTTACGTCAGCACGACAATCAACCTGACCTGCGTATCTGGGGCCTCAATGCGTTCGAGCCTCGGCACGGCAATTTGTTGTTACCGCGACTGGAATGGCGACGCTGCGCCGGAGTGGCGAGCTTACGGTTACACCTTTACAGTGATGTTTCGCTGCGTGAAGACGCCGCACGCGCGGTTGAATTTATTTCCACGCTGGCCAATGTTAAACCATTGCCCGCGCTGCGTTTGAGTTTGACGGGAGAACAGCACTGGCCTGATAAAGCCGGTTGGATAGATCTGATAAAGCTTGCCACGCACACCATCAATGGCGAAGAACTCGACAAAGTTGTGCTGGCGCGAGCGACAGATTTACAGTTTTCACAGTCGGTGAATGCCGCTGCGGTGATGGCTTCCAGCCGTCGCCTGAACCTTAACTGCTACCATTTCTTTATGGCATTCTCTGCCGACTCCGCTTTTCTTGGCTCTTCCCCTGAACGTTTGTATCGGCGGCGCGGCGCGGCGCTGCGCACCGAAGCGCTGGCCGGAACCGTTGCCAATCACGCCGAGGATCATCGCGCCTGGCAGTTAGGCGACTGGTTGATGAAAGATGATAAAAACCAGCGCGAGAATATGCTGGTGGTCGAGGATATTTGCCAGCGGCTGCAAGGCTGTACGCAAACCCTTGATGTGCTCCCCCCGCAGGTGCTCAGACTGCGTAAGGTGCAGCATCTACGCCGTTGTATCTGGACGGAACTGAATCAGGCCGACGATACGCTCTGCCTGATGCAACTCCAGCCTACGGCGGCAGTTGCAGGCATTCCGCGTGAGCTGGCGCGCGAATTCATCCGGCAAAATGAACCCTTTGAGCGCGAGTGGTATGCCGGTTCTGCGGGGTATCTTTCTCTGCGCCAAAGTGAATTCTGCGTGTCATTACGTTCGGCGAAAATTAACGCCAACGTGGTCCGCCTGTATGCCGGCGCGGGAATCGTGCGTGGTTCAGATCCTGAGCAAGAATGGCAAGAAATAGACAATAAAGCGGCAGGGTTACGCACCTTATTACAGATGGAAGGATAGTGATTTCGTGTATATTTCCGATTCATATCAAAAATCCATTTATTCGATTCTCTATACTGTGTCGCAATATTGATACCGGACAATCTCATGTCAGTAAGCGCATTTAACCGACGCTGGGCGGCGGTCATACTGGAAGCACTCACTCGCCACGGCGTCAGGCATATCTGCATTGCCCCTGGCTCTCGTTCTACACCGTTGACGCTGGCAGCAGCGGAAAATCCTGCTTTTATCCACCATACCCATTTTGATGAGCGTGGTCTTGGACATCTGGCTTTAGGTCTGGCAAAAGTGAGTCGCCAGCCAGTCGCCGTGATTGTCACGTCCGGTACGGCGGTGGCGAACCTGTATCCCGCATTGATTGAAGCGGGCCTGACCGGTGAAAAACTGATTTTACTCACGGCTGACCGACCGCCGGAACTTATCGACTGTGGCGCTAATCAGGCGATTCGTCAGGCCGGCATGTTTGCTTCTCATCCGTCGCAAACGCTCTCTTTACCGCGCCCGACGCAGGACATTCCGGCGAGCTGGCTGGTGTCCACCATTGATAATGCCCTGGCCGCGCTGCATAGCGGGGCGGTTCATATTAATTGCCCCTTTGCGGAACCGCTGTATGGCGACATGGACGAAACGGGTATTGCCTGGCAGCAACGCCTCGGCGACTGGTGGCAGGACGACAAGCCCTGGCTACGTGAAGCGCGTCGGCTGGAAAGCGACAAACAACGTGACTGGTTTTTCTGGCGACAAAAGCGCGGCGTCGTCATCGCGGGTCGTATGAGCGCGGAAGAGGGCAAGAAAGTTGCGCAATGGGCGCAGATGCTCGGTTGGCCGCTGATTGGCGATGTCTTGTCGCAAACCGGACAACCCCTGCCGTGTGCTGACCTGTGGTTGGGGAATGCGAAGGCGGTGACTGAGTTACAGCAGGCGCAGATAGTGGTGCAGCTTGGCAGTAGCCTGACCGGAAAACGACTCCTGCAATGGCAGGCCAGCTGCGATCCGCAGGAATACTGGATTGTCGATAATATCGAAGGTCGCCTCGATCCGGCGCATCATCGTGGGCGCAGGCTGGTGGCGAAGGTGGGTAACTGGCTGGATCTACACCCGGCGGAAAAACGCCAACCCTGGTGCGTGGAAATCCCGCGCCTGGCGCAACTGGCATGGCAGGCGGTGGAAGCCCGTCGCGACGTGTTTGGTGAAGCGCAATTAGCCCATCGTATTCACGAATATCTGCCCGAACAAGGGCAACTGTTCGTGGGTAACAGTTTGGTCGTGCGCCTGATTGATGCGCTGTCGCAGCTTCCGGCTGGTTTTCCAGTTTATAGCAACCGCGGCGCGAGCGGCATTGACGGTCTGCTGTCAACGGCGGCGGGCGTACAGCGCGCCAGCGCAAAATCAACGTTGGCTATCGTCGGTGATTTATCTGCACTGTATGACCTCAATGCGCTGGCGTTATTGCGTCAGGTTTCCGCGCCGTTTGTCCTGATAGTGGTCAATAATAACGGTGGGCAGATATTTTCCCTGCTGCCGACGCCGGCAAGTGAACGTGAACGGTTCTATCTGATGCCGCAGAACGTGCACTTTGAGCATGCCGCGGCCATGTTTAACCTCAAATATCAGCGCCCAGAAAACTGGGAGCAACTGGAGAGCGCGTTGACAAATGCCTGGCGTACTCCTGCGGCAACGGTTATTGAGCTGGTGGTGAACGAAACTGACGGGGCGCAAACCCTGCAGCAACTGCTGGCGCAGGTAAGCCATCTATGATCCTGCACGCCCAGGCGAGCGTTAGCCAGAGTGGATCACCTTGGCTGGTTTTCCTGCACGGGTTCTCCGGCGACTGTCGGGAATGGCAGACGGTCGGCGAAGCGTTTCAGGATTATTCGCGGCTGTATATCGACCTGCCGGGACACGGCGGTTCCGCCGACATCAAGGTGAGCGGGTTCAATGATGTTTGTATGCTATTGCGTAGCACTTTGCTTAGTTACAACATACTTAGCTACTGGCTGGTGGGATACTCTCTTGGCGGCAGAGTCGCGATGATGGCGGCCTGTCAGGAGATGCCCGGGCTTTGCGGTCTGGTCGTTGAGGGTGGACATCCTGGTTTGCAAAGCGAGGAGGCGCGCGTTCAACGTCGCCTTTCAGATGGCCGCTGGGCCGCGCGTTTTCGCGCTGAACCGCTGCGTGAGGTATTTAATGACTGGTATCAACAGCCGGTATTTTCCTCGCTGAATGCGGCGCAAAGAGAGGCGCTGGTCGATCTGCGTAGCCAGAATAACGGGCATACGCTGGCGGCGATGCTGGAGGCCACCTCGCTTGCCGTACAACCTGATTTACGTGCGCGACTCACTGCGCGCACATTTCCGTTTTATTATTTATGTGGTGAACGTGACGATAAATTCCGCGCGCTGGCGACGGAAATGTCAGTACCAAACCATGTGATTCGTAATGCCGGACACAACGCGCATCGGGACAACCCCGCTGGCGTGGTGGACTGTCTGGCTCAGATTCTGCGTCGCTGACTATAGGACATTTTATGATCTATCCTGATGAAACAATGCTTTACGCACCGGTAGAATGGCACGATTGCTCTGCAGGCTATACCGACATTCTCTACGAGAAATCCACCGACGGTATCGCCAAAATCACCATTAATCGTCCGCAGGTACGCAATGCTTTCCGTCCTGTTACCGTAAAAGAGATGATCCAGGCGCTGGCGGATGCCCGCTATGACGATAACATCGGCGTGATCATTTTGACCGGTGCGGGTGACAAAGCGTTCTGCTCAGGTGGCGATCAGAAAGTGCGTGGCGACTACGGCGGATATCAGGATGATTCCGGTGTGCATCACCTGAACGTGCTGGACTTCCAGCGTCAGATTCGTACCTGCCCGAAACCGGTCGTGGCGATGGTAGCAGGGTACTCCATTGGCGGCGGCCATGTGCTGCATATGATGTGTGACCTGACCATTGCGGCAGAAAACGCCATCTTTGGTCAGACCGGCCCGAAAGTGGGTTCCTTCGACGGCGGTTGGGGTGCCTCTTATATGGCCCGTATCGTTGGTCAGAAAAAAGCGCGTGAGATCTGGTTCCTGTGCCGTCAGTACGATGCGCAACAGGCGCTGGATATGGGCCTGGTCAACACCGTGGTTCCGCTGGCAGATCTGGAGAAAGAGACCGTACGCTGGTGCCGTGAGATGCTGCAAAACAGCCCGATGGCGCTGCGTTGCCTGAAAGCGGCGCTGAACGCCGACTGCGATGGGCAGGCAGGCCTGCAAGAGCTGGCCGGTAACGCCACCATGCTGTTCTACATGACGGAAGAAGGTCAGGAAGGCCGTAACGCCTTTAACCAGAAACGTCAGCCTGACTTCAGCAAATTCAAACGGAATCCGTAATGCGTAGCGCGCAGGTATACCGCTGGCAGATCCCCATGGACGCGGGGGTGATTCTGCGCGACAGGCGGTTAAAAACGCGTGATGGGTTGTATGTTTGTCTGCGTGACGGCGAGCGTGAAGGGTGGGGAGAGATCTCCCCGCTGCCAGGCTTTAGTCAGGAAAGCTGGGAAGAGGCGCAAACCGAGCTGCTGGCCTGGGTGAAAGGCTGGCTGCAAGGGGATGCTTCTTTACCACAACTGCCTTCTGTCGCTTTTGGCGCAAGCTGTGCGCTGGCCGAACTGGCAGACGCTCTGCCGGAGGCTGCAGACTATCGTGCTGCGCCTCTGTGTACGGGCGATCCTGACGATCTGGTGCTGCAACTGGCGGATATGCCGGGCGAAAAAGTCGCCAAGATCAAGGTTGGGCTGTATGAAGCGGTTCGCGACGGGATGGTAGCCAATCTGCTGCTGGAGGCGATTCCGGAGCTGCATCTGCGACTTGACGCCAACCGTGCCTGGACGCCGTTGAAAGCCCAACAGTTCGCGAAATACGTCAATCCTGAGTATCGTGGGCGCATCGCCTTCCTTGAAGAACCATGTAAAACGCGCGATGACTCACGCGCATTCGCGCGTGAAACCGGCATCGCTATCGCCTGGGACGAAAGTCTGCGCGAAGCGGATTTCACCTTTGAAGCCGAAGAGGGCGTCAAGGCTGTGGTTATCAAACCGACGCTGACCGGTAGTCTCGACAAAGTGCGTGAACAGGTTGCGGCAGCGCATGCGCTTGGTCTCACCGCCGTTATCAGTTCATCTATTGAGTCGAGTCTCGGCTTAACCCAACTGGCGAGAATTGCCGCCTGGCTGACGCCGCAGACCATTCCGGGTCTGGACACGCTGAGTCTGATGCAGTGCCAGCAGGTACGCGCCTGGCCGGGTAGCGCGTTGCCGTGTATTGCCGTTGATGCGCTGGAACGCCTGCTATGACCTCATGGGAAACGCCTGCTAGCGCGAGCTTAGCGGGCACTGACTGGCCCTGGCGCGACTGGCGACAGGTTCGTGCGCAGGCGCCAGCCCTGCGCCTCAACGATGAAGTATTAAGCTGGAGTGAGCTTTGCACGCGCGTCGATCATCTGGCCTGCGGGTTTGCCGCTCAGGGCGTGGAAGAGGGCGATGGCGTCCTGCTCCGCGCATGGAATCATCCGCGAGCCTTACTGGCCTGGCTCGCGCTGCTGCAATGTGGGGCGCGGGTTTTACCTGTGAACCCGCAGTTGCCACAGTTGTTGCTTGACGCGCTGGTTCCGGACTTAACGCTACGTTTTGCGTTGGATCTGGAGGCGGCTACCGCGTTCCCGGGGCTGAATCCGTTGCAGATGCAGGCGCTACCTGGCGCACATGCCGCCGCGTGGTTGCCTCAGCGCTTGAGCACAATGACGTTAACCTCAGGTTCCACCGGATTGCCAAAAGCGGCGGTTCACACCTGTCAGGCGCATCTGGCAAGTGCGCAGGGGGTGCTGTCATTAATGCCGTTTGGCGCTGAAGATGACTGGCTGCTTTCACTGCCGCTGTTTCATGTCTCCGGCCAGGGTATTTTATGGCGCTGGTTGTTTGCCGGAGCGCGAATGACCGTGCGCGACAAGCAGCCGCTGGAACAAATGCTGATCGGCTGCACCCATGCCTCGCTGGTCCCTACTCAGTTGTGGCGCTTGTTGGTCAATAAAACGCCGGTTACGCTCAAAGCGGTGCTGCTGGGCGGCGCGGCTATTCCTGTTGAGTTGACGGAGCAGGCGCGCGATCAGGGGATTCGCTGCTGGTGCGGTTATGGACTGACGGAATTCGCTTCCACCGTCTGTGCGAAAGAAGCGGATGCTCTGGCAGATGTCGGTTCAGCCTTAGCGGGCAGAGAAGTCAGAATCGTGGATGACGAAGTCTGGCTGCGTGCGGCCAGCATGGCGCAAGGCTACTGGCGCAACGGGCAGCTTACCCCTCTGGTTAACGCGGAAGGCTGGTTTGCCACCCGCGATCGTGGGGTGTTAAAGGACGGCAAGTTAACCATTATCGGTCGCATGGACAATCTGTTTTTTAGCGGCGGGGAAGGCATACAGCCAGAGGAAGTGGAACGCGTGATTGCAGCGCATCCGCAGGTTCTGCAGGCCTTTATTGTCCCGTTAGAAGATAAAGAGTTTGGTCATCGTCCGGTGGCGGTCGTTGAGTATGACACCGATGCTGGTGACGCCAATCTTGCAGAGTGGGTTCAGGATAAGCTGGCCCGTTTTCAGCAACCGGTTTGTTGGCTGACGTTGCCGCCCGAGCTCAAAGCCGGAGGGATTAAAATCTCTCGTCGCGCGTTGGCGGATTGGGTAAGTGCTTCATCATTAACATTAAGAAAACATTAATTACATTTCTCATTTTTGCCATTCCGTCGCTATTGTCGTTTTGTTTATCAGCTAAAGTGTAACCTGATGTGAAATTCATTAACAAAAGGTGCGCTATGGAATGGCATGTGAAGAAGTCTTGCTGCCATAAGAAAACAGGGAGGCTCTATATCGTACTTTGCGATAGCGGTGGATCACTTAAGATGCTTGCTGAGGCGCAATCTTCCGAACGGGTTAAGCCCGGCGATCTCCTTTCACCGCTGAAAGACGCCCAGTATTGTGTTAATCGTGATGCATCTCGCGTGATTAAAATAATCGATGCCAGACAGTACATATGTGACGAATGGGAGCGCCTGGTACGACTGTCGGCAGATAAATGAGCTCAGCGCCGATGCTGGTCAGCAGGCAGAAAAATCGCCATTAAACCCGCCATGATGCACAGTACCCCAACCAGCGCCTTCACTGAAAATGTGCCCTGCCAGCCGGGCAGAATTATGGATGCGATCCAAACCAGAACATAGCTCAGGCTGAGCAGGGCATAAGCCTTGCTCAGGGCGAGCTGATGCAGGGCCTTATGCCAGCAAATTACCGACAGTAAATATCCCGCCAGCCCACTAAAAAGAGCAAATGCGCCAGCGTTGAGGGCGAATACGGCGGATAGAAATTTCAACGGTTGCAGCATCGGCGGCAGGTTATCCATCGCAAAGCCGAGACTCAGTTGGGCGGCCGAGGTGATAATAACGCTACATAATCCCCAAAAAATGCCCATTACACCGCGCTCCCAAGAATGAATATGCCGGTGATTATCAGCCCCACACCCAGCCAGTGGCGCGTTGCGACCGGTTCGCGCCAGATTTTCCAGGCGGCCAGCGTCACCCAGACAAAATTCAGGCTCAGCATGGGATAGGCGATGCCAACAGGGATATTCTGCAACACCACCAGCCACAGCAGCATAGCCAGGCCGAGGCTTGCCAGGGCCAGCCCAATCCATTGCGTAATATGGCGTTTTCGCCTGCCTGATGGTACCGGACGGGTTGCCTGCTTCTGGCATAACTGTCCGCATACGCTGAGCAGGCTGGCGAAAACTAAGACTATCCAGATCATTTCGGTCGATACTGAATCAGGACCAGGCGCCCCTGATTATCGATATAATCAGCGGGAGGAATGGCTAGTTGATTAATATCTTCATTCTTATCAATCGAGAGCACGAGGGTAATATTTCCTTGCTGACGGTGTTGGGCTAACCAGTCGACAAAGTCCGTCCGACTGACAAAGCGCCCCTGGGCATCCGGATAGTTGAGGCCGTATTTCAACTCGCCTGTTTGTCCGTATAGCATGATGTCGTCACGCTTCAGGCTCCAGGCCAGCCCCGCAGCGACGCCAACGCTGTCGGTGAGAATATAGCGGCTGGATTCCAGCGACTCTTTGGTCATCTCGACAAAAAACTGCGGTTGTTTAGATTCCATGACCCGATCGGGAATGGAGAAGCCAAACAACAGCGCCAGTCCTAATGGGCAAAACGCGGCAAATTGCCAGTTCTTCTCGCGGTTATTTAACGTATACCAGCCAAAGAGCGTCCAGGTGAGAAAAATACCCCATGCACAAAAAACCTTATAGGTTTCGATATGCGACCAGACAGGCGTTTTCAACGGTCCCAGCGTGGAAACAATAAACGTGGCGATAATGCCCGCCACACCAAACAGAACGTTGATCCAGCCATTCACACGCAGCGCGGCTGAACCTTTTTGCGCGGCCTGCAGGCCGAACCGCGCCGTTAATATTGCCAACGGCGCGAAGCAGGAAAGAATATAGGTCGGCAGTTTTCCTTTTGCGATGCTGAAAAACAGGATCGGCATGATAATCCAGCTTAGCAGGTATAGTGTGCTGCGCGAAACATCGCGTTCCCGCCAGCCCGTGCGTAGCGCGCCGGGAAGCAGCCCGAGCCACGGTAACGCGCCAGCCAAAAGCACGGGAATGTAGTACCAGACAGGGGCTTTATGTTGGGCATCATCCTGGGCGAAGCGTTGAATGTGTTCGACCCAAAAGAAATAATGCCAGAAGTCCGGCTCACGCTGAGCAATCGCAACTCCCCACGGCAGCACAATCACGACGCAGCCGACGACTGCCAGCAGGCCGTAGATGATCAGGTCTTTCCAGCGTTTTTGCACGAAAACCCACGGCAGTACGCTGAGCACAGGAACGGCAAGCGCCAGGAAACCCTTGGTCATCACGCCCATACCGCAGGTTAACCCTAACAGCAGAAAGGCGAGAATTTTGCGTGTTCTGGTCGTGGCCTGCATCCCCACCCAAAAGCAGCACATGCCCGCCATCAGCCAGAGTGCGATCATAGGATCGAGTACCGCGTAGGTGCCGATGCCATAGACCGAAAAAAAGGTTAAAAAGATGACTGAAGAGAGTACTGCGGTACGCTTATCCTGCCATATTCGCATAGCAAGCCAGGCTACCAGTAGCGCAGTCAGCAAGGTGGCAAAAATCGCCCCCGCTCTGACGCCAAAATTATTGGCGCCAAACAGCCATTGCCCGATGCTGTTCAACCAGTATCCGGCAATCGGTTTTTCAAAATAACGCAGTCCTAAAAAGTGCGGAACGATCCAGTCGCCAGAGGTCAGCATCTCCCGACTGATTTCGGCATAGCGCGTTTCATCAGGCTGCCACAGCAGGCGGCTATTAATGGGGAGAATAAAATACAGCGCGATAAAAGCGATAAATGCCAGGGCGTTACGTACCGATTTCATTGTGTCATATCCACGGGTTGCTGACAGCCGAGCCATCCCTCTCTGCCGGGAATTTTCCCACGCACGATCCGCCCTGTTGGCAGCGTACTGATATCGTCCGGTAGCAGATCCCCGAGCGGGCAAAACGTAATACCCATGTCGGCAGCGCGAGTGAGCAGCTCGTCAAAATTCTGCTGAAAGGCAATACCTTCCACTTCTGCATGAATGGTGTATACCGGCGTCTCTCTGCTCATCCGGATGTGGGAGAGAATATAAGCGTTAAAGTCCACCGCCTGAACCTCCTGACCCACCACTTCATCCCATGTGGGTAATGTGACAGGAATTTGCGGCGTACCTGCTTTCCCGGACGCCAGCACAGGACGGAATAACGACGTTCCCCGACAGTCGCTGTTATAACGCAGATGGAATGTTTCTTTGGCATGGACGACGCGGTCGTCGGCACGCCATCCGGCAACGGCGGAGCAGGTAACGGGCTGATTGATGATAGCTTCAAGGGCGGTAATGCCACGTGAAATATCGTCAATCAGCTCTTTGTCATTCCAGTTTCCGCTTCGCGCCTGCCAGGCATGGTGATCCCAGGCATGCAAACCGGTTTCATGAAGCAGGGCGGTTTGCGCAATCATTGCCGCATTGGCCTGGCCGATCTCTTTTCCCGGCCATGCTGTACCCGCCAGCAAAATATCCCACCCGTAGAGCGATGCTGCGTTTGAGCGCAGCATCTTCCACAGAAATTGTGGCTTCACAAGACGCCAGAGATGGCGTCCCATGTTGTCAGGTCCGACGCTAAAGAAAAAACTTGCCCGAACGTTATGTCGGTTCAATGTCTCCAGCAGGCGGGGCACGCCCTCGCGCGTCCCCCTGAACGTGTCGACATCAATGCGCAAGCCAACTTTGGTCATGATGTGTGTTCCGTGATATCCACACTGCGTAAGAAGAAGTCCAGCGTCTCTTCTACCGTTTCCTGCATCTCAATGGTGGGTTCCCAGTTCAGGCAACGTTTTGCGTTACGAATATTGGGCTTACGATGCTCAACGTCCTGATAACCTTTACCATAGTAGCTGCTGCTTTCGACGTCGCGGAAACCGGCAAACGGCGGAAAATGCTGACGTAATGGATGTTTTTCAAAGCAGGAAAGCAGCATTTCTGCCAGTTCCTGAATACTCGCTTCGTTCTCCGGGTTACCGATATTGATAATCTCGCCGTCACAACGTCCGCCTTCATTTTCAATAATGCGGTACAGGGCTTCGATACCATCGCGAATGTCGGTAAAGCAGCGTTTTTGCTTGCCGCCTTCAATCAGCTTAATCGGTGAGCCTTCCACCAGATTGAGAATCAATTGGGTAATGGCGCGTGAGCTGCCGATTCGCGCGGCATTCAGACTGTCCAGACGCGGTCCCATCCAGTTAAACGGACGGAACAGGGTGAAGCGCAATCCCTCTTTTTCGCCGTATGCCCAGATCACGCGGTCCAGCAACTGTTTGGAAACGGAGTAGATCCAACGCGGTTTATTCACCGGACCGACGATCAGATTCGAGCTGTCCTCATCGAAGACTTTATCAGTACACATGCCGTAGACTTCGGACGTTGACGGGAAAATGATGCGCTTACGGTACTTCACGCAGTAGCGAATGATTTTCAGGTTCTCTTCAAAATCAAGCTCAAACACGCGCAGTGGGTTACGGGTATATTCGATTGGCGTGGCGATCGCGACCAGCGGCAATACGACGTCGCATTTTTTCACATGATATTCAATCCATTCGGAGTGAATACTGATGTCGCCTTCAACGAAATGGAAACGCGGATGTTGCAGGAAACGCCCAATGGCGTCGCTGCCAATATCGAGTCCATATACTTCGTAATTGTCTTCTTGCAGCAGGCGCTCGGTCAGATGGTTACCAATGAAGCCATTAACGCCGAGGATCAGCACGCGAGTACGACGTTTGCTGGTGGTAACTGACTGGCTGTTCAGACGAGAACCGGGTACGAGGCCCAGAACCTGCGCCAGCTGTGAGCCCTGCATTGCAATACCATCGCCAGCTTGCCCGGTAATAATCTCCAGTGCGCCATCGACACAGGCGATCAGCAAAGGCGACACGGAGATGACGGTGCCCGGTTGGGCTGTAAGGTTATTTGTGCAAACACGCGATGACCAGACGGTGAACTTTTGCGTGCCGACATAGCTAAATGCGCCCGGCCACGGATCGCTGACGGCGCGGACCTGGTTATGCAGCTCCGCGGCGGGTTTGTTCCAGTCAAGGAAGCTATCTTCCGGTGTGCGGCGGCCAAAACAGGTAGCCTCTGCTTCCTGTTGAGGGCGTTCTGCGTAATCCCCCGTTTTAATCGCGGGCAGCGCCTGTTCCAGCAGGTGACGCGCAGCCTGGCACAATTTATGGTGCAGCGTTAACGCCACATCATCCGGAGAGATAGCGACAGACTGCTGGGCGATAATAGCGCCCGCATCCGCGTGTTTGATCATACGATGAAGCGTGACGCCGGTTTCGGTTTCGCCATTGACCAATACCCAGTTCAGCGGCGCGCGGCCGCGGTATTTCGGCAGCAGCGAGCCGTGCAGATTAAATGCTCCCTTAGGCGCAAGACTGAGGATCTCCTCACTCAGTAAATGGCGATAGTAGAACGAGAAGATAACATCGGGTGCCAGTTGGCTAATGCGCTCGATCCACAAAGGATGATTAACCTCGTCCGGGGCGTAAACCGGAATACCGGCGCTGGCGGCGAGGCGGGAAACAGAGCCAAAAAACGCTTTTTCACCCGGGTTGTCGGTGTGGGTAAAAATTGCGGCGATTTCATAACCTGCATCCAACAAGGCCTGGACACCCTGACATCCCATATCGTGATAGGCAAATACGACGGCTTTCATGCGCGGTTTTCCTCGGTTGACTGCGTGGTTTGTGGGCGAATAACGTGTTGAACAAAATAGCGGGGGCGGGCGCGGACATCGTTATAGATGCGACCGATATATTCGCCGAGTAAACCCATGCCAATGAACTGTGCGCCGATAAAGGTAAACAGGACGGCAAACAGCATGAATACCCCTTCCGCGGCCCACTGCGGGCCGAGCGTCAGGCGCAACACAACAAGCAGAACGGACAACGTAAAGCCCGTGGCGGCAATCACGCTGCCGAGCAGGCTCAACATACGTAACGGTGTGGTGGTCAGACAGGTCACCAGGTCATACATCAGGTTGATCAGACGCATGAAGCTGTATTTAGAATCACCAAATTCACGCTCTGCATGGTGTACCGGGATCTCCGTGGCGCGACGGGCAAAAATGTTGGCCAGAATCGGAATAAAGGTGCTGCGCTCCTGACAATGCAGCATGGCATCGACAATATGGCGACGGTAGGCGCGTAGCATGCAGCCGTAGTCGCCCATTGCTTTACCGGTAGTACGCTGAATCAGGTGGTTGATCATGCGCGAAGCGGTCTTACGAAATACACTGTCCTGTCGGTTCTGGCGTACCGTTCCGACCACATCGAAGCCTTCATCTGCGGTGGCGACCAGCCGGGGGATCTCCTCCGGCGGGTTTTGTAAATCGGCATCCAGCGTGATGATCAAGTCACCGGTGACATGGCTGAAACCGGCCATAATCGCCGAGTGCTGGCCGTAATTGCGGTTCAGCAGAATAGAAACAATACGGCTGTTCGGCGCCTGAGACGCGTCCATCATCAGTTGCGCGGAATGGTCGCTGCTGCCGTCATCGATCAGCAAGATTTCATACTCTTTGCCCAATTTTTCGCAGGCGGCGCTGGTACGTCTGATTAGCTCTGGCAGGCTTTCCTGTTCATTAAAAACGGGAATGACCACCGAGACTTTTTTGATCGGTGCTGCTTCAAACATGGTTATTGTCCTGCAATCTCGCGAAGTGCCGTAATAACTCGCTGGGTGTCAGAGGCGGTCATATCGGGGAACAACGGCAGCGAGCAGATGCGTGCGCTATTCCACTCTGTATTGGGCAGCGAAAGCGTGGTGAAGCGTTCGCGATAATATTTTTGCGTATGGGCCGCACGAAAATGCAGACCGGTGCCGATATTTCTGGCCTTCAGCGCTTCCATTAAGGCATCTCTGTTCAGGCCACAGCGCGCTTCGTCAACACGAATGATAAACAGATGCCAGGCGTGAACGTGAGACCACTGGGGCAGGCTCAACGGTTGAAACGGCGTATCGGCCAGCGCCTGTTGATACTCCCGGGCAATTTGTGCGCGGCGTGAGTTCAGTTGCTCCAGTTTCTTCAGCTGTACCAGCGCGATGGCGGCATTGATATCCGTGAGGTTGTATTTGTATCCTGGCGCCAACACTTCAGCCTGCGGCGCGCGGCCGTAGGTTTGTCGATCAAAAGCATCAACGCCCAGGCCGTGAAACTTCAGACTGCGAAGCCGCTGGGCAAGCTGGCCGTCGTCGGTAACAATCAGCCCACCTTCCGCACAGGTAATATTTTTGATGGCGTGAAACGAGAAAATAGCGGTGCCGTGCGCGCCGACATGACGATTCTTATATAACGTCCCTGCGGCGTGCGCCGCATCTTCGATGATCGGAATGCCATAGCGCTCGCCAATGGCATAAATCGCGTCAAGATCGGCCGGGGCGCCTGCGTAATGTACCGGAACAATCGCTTTGGTTCGCGGCGTGATGGCCGCTTCAATTTGCTCTGGCGTGACCATGAGCGTATCACGATCAACGTCGACCATGACCGGCGTCGCACCCAGCAGGACAATCATATTGAGGGTAGAAACCCACGTCATTGATGGCGTGATGACCTCATCACCCGCACCGATGCCCAGCGCCATTAGCGTGATGTGCATTCCAGCGGTGGCGGAGCAGACGGCGACGGCATGCTGATTTCCCGTGAGCTTGCAGAAGGCTTGTTCCAACTGCTGATTTTGCGGGCCGGTGGTTATCCATCCCGAGTCCAGAACCGCCTTCACTGCGGCAAGCTCTTCAGCTCCCATCGCCGGGCGAGAGAAAGGCAAAAAGTCAGACATCATTATTCCTTCAAGCCATTTAACGCCACCGACGTTTTATTTTTCGCGATAAACAGGGGCGTCGTTAATTATTTATCAGGCTTCAAAGGTTAATGACTGAAGGTTAATTTATCCTTAAGAGTTTAAGGTTCGAGATATAAAGGAAAATAACGGTGTTTTTAATTTATTGTTTTGAAATTAAATGAATTTTACAGAAATGGCGTGGCGTAAACGGCATTGCTGGTTGCTGTAGCCAGGTCAATGCAATGCCGCAATTCAGGAAGGTATTTTATGTCGCTATTAGAATGATAATTTACAGTAATCCTTTCAGGGTTAACGTTTTACGCGTGGCGACATTTAAGTCGTACGTGCCGAGATCTTCCGGTTTAACCCAGGCGAATGCCTGAAACTCTTCGTTAATGTTCACTTCACGATTCGCCGCGACACAATCAAAGATGAGGTAAATCATGTAAATCTCTTCCTGGCTGCCATCGGCATAGGTTTTGGTGCGAATATCATCACTGAAGGTCCAGGGGGTAATTTCTGACAACGCGAGCTGTTCGCCCAGCTCTTCCCTTACTTCCCGACGCAAAGCCTCTTCAATGCGTTCGCCCGCTTCAACACCGCCGCCAGAAAGTGCCCACTGGCCGGGGAAAACGCCACGGTCATCAGCCATTTTGCACAGTAAATAACAGCCATTATTTTGAATTAATGGACAAACAATCGTTCTTTGGCGCATAGGTTGGGTCCTTGTAGGGGGATGCTGAGAATTCCATTGTGTACCCATCTTACCTTTTGCTGGCGGCAGAAAAAACGCTTCCGTGACGTTTAACCCTGCTTTATCAGGGAAGAAGGGGATGTTTGTTGAAAACGGGGGCCTGCTATGTCGATTCTGCAAATAGCCCTGGAATTTAACCTTAACTCAAATTTGTAAGTAGTATTTGGTTACAATATGCCATTGCATCGCTTTTTTAGCTCATTGATTCCTTGTCATCTGGCAGTACAATTCCTCGGTTTTGGGGCTATGTTTTGATTCTTGCTGGAAAGGATAGAAAATGAAAAAAAGTTTAATGTTGGGTTTTGCCGGAATGCTGTTTGTTTCCGCATCGGCGAGCGCAATTAGCATTAGTGGCCAGGCGGGCGAAGATTACACCAACCTTGGGTTTGGTATGGGGACTGAATCTACCGGACTGGCGGTCAGCGGTAACTGGATGCATAACGATGACGACGGCGATGCAGCCGGTCTGGGACTGGGTCTGAATATTCCACTTGGTCCGTTGCTGGCAACCGTCGGAGGGAAAGGTATTTATACTAACCCTAATGATGGTGATGAAGGCTACGCGGCGGCAGTTGGTGGCGGTTTGCAGTGGCCGATTGGCGATAGTTTCCGCCTGTTTGGCGAGTACTATTACTCTCCTGATTCACTTTCCAGCGGTATCGACAGCTATGAAGAAGCCAATGCCGGTGCGCGTCTGACAATTATGCGCCCGCTGAGCATTGAAGCCGGTTATCGCTACCTGAACCTGGCGGGTAAAGATGGTAACCGCGATAACGCGATTGCTGATGGTCCGTACGTTGGGGTTAACGCCAGCTTCTGACATTTCTGGCGCGGCGTTCAGTCGCGCCTTCCCCCCTCCATGCGCTATAGTGTTTTCATCATAAAAGCAGGAGAACACGATGTTAAACGTGGAGATGCTATCCACCGGGGATGAAGTGTTGCACGGACAAATCGTCGACACCAATGCCGCCTGGCTGGCTGATTTTTTCTTTAATCAGGGATTACCGTTAACCCGCCGTAATACGGTAGGGGACAATCTTGACGATTTGGTCGCTATTCTACGTGAGCGTAGCGAACACGCCGATGTGTTGATCGTTAATGGCGGTCTGGGGCCAACCAGCGATGATTTAAGCGCGCAGGCGGCGGCAACGGCAAAAGGCGAGGGGCTGGTATTGCATGAAGCCTGGCTGGCCGAGATGGAGCGTTATTTCCGCGACCGTGGCCGCGTGATGGCGCCGAGCAACCGCAAACAGGCTGAGCTTCCTGCCAGCGCTGAATTTATCAATAATCCTGTCGGCACCGCGTGCGGGTTCGCCGTGAAGCTAAACCGCTGCCTGATGTTCTTTACGCCTGGCGTGCCATCGGAATTTAAAGTCATGGTTGAGCATGAGATTCTGCCGCGTTTGCGTGAGCGTTTTTCTCTGCCTCAACCACCTCTCTGCCTGCGATTAACCACCTTTGGCCGTTCCGAAAGCGATCTGGCGCAGAGTCTGGATCCGCTGCCTTTGCCGCCGGGAGTGACAATGGGTTACCGCTCGTCGATGCCGATTATTGAGCTGAAGCTAACCGGGCCTGATTCCCAACGAGACGCCATGCTGGCGCTGTGGCCTGAGGTGAAGCGGGTTGCCGGACAGAATATGATATTCGAAGGTACGGAAGGTTTGCCGGCGCAAATCGCCCGCACGTTGCAGGAGCGACAATACAGTCTGACGCTGAGCGAACAGTTCACCGGTGGCTTAGTTGCACTCCAGCTCTCTCGCGCTAATGCTCCTCTGCTAGCGAGTGAAGTGGTTCCACCTCAGGAAGAAACGCTGGCGCAAACGGCGCACTGGATTACCGAGCGACGCGGCAAACACTATGCCGGGCTGGCGCTGGCAGTATCGGCATTCGAAAGCGAACATATTAACTTTGCGCTGGCAACCCCGGATGGGACACATGCCTTGCGCGTAAGGCTTAGCGCTAATCGCTACAGTTTGCCGATTCGTCAGGAAGTTTGCGCGATGATGGCGCTGAATATGCTGCGTCGTTGGCTAAACGGCCAGGATATCGCCAGCGAACACGGCTGGATAGAAGTGGTTGAATCGCTGACGATTTAAACAATGATTGGGAAGGCTACAAACCTTCCCAACCTGACTCACTCTGTAACATCGCCAGGCAATAGCCCGGTAATTAACTGAACCAAATTATGATCAATTCCATTTTCCAGCATCATGCGAGCGATACGTAAGGCTTCTTCTTGCGTACCTTTTTGCACTCCCTGTTCTAATCCTTGCTGTATCCCTTCTTGTAGGCCATGGTGGTGGCCTTCTTGTCTTAGCCTCTCTGCGATCGTCATCAACCTCTCCTTGTGATGGGGGGAACGTTCGGCAACCTCATGGATAAATGCGCTGACGTGAGAAACATTGCCGTATCGTAGCAGGTAATTTAATAGCGTTTGCAACTGGCTGTCATTAGCGGTGCTTGTAACTAAAAGCGAGACCAGACGGTCCACCAGCCCCATCAAATCACGATCGCGAATATGTTTTTGCATTAATTCAAGCAACGCGACGCGCCGATGTTGCGCAATCTCATCGTCCGGTATTACGGTGATGTCCACCAGCGGGAAAGCCTCTGAATACAGTTGTCGTGCCAGTTGCGGACAGTCAAATTCATCCAGCCAGTTGAGTGACCAGGGGTAGGGACTTTGCTGGCCGTGATAAAACAACATGGGAACGACCAGTGGCAGCGTTTTATTTCCAGCATCAAGATGATGCTGCATCGCAGCAATGGCATAACGCATCAGGCGAAATGCCATATGCTGTACCGCTGTACTCTGATGTTCAATAACACAATAAATATAACCCTGGCCTTCGCGGGTTTTTAACGACCACAATACGTCGGAATAGAACGCGCGGAGATCCTGTTCGATAAAACTGCCGGGCTCCAGCTTCAGCGTTTGCAAATCGCACATTTCACGTAATGCTGGAGGAAGGTGAATATCCAGAAAATCCCGAGCCATCTCAGGGTAAGACATTATCTTCTTAAAAACGGCATCATGCGGTGTAGCGGTGGTTGATTCATCCATGGTAGTCCGTCACCTGAAGGAGAAGATGGCATGACGGTACTCACTTTTAATCAGAGCTGCATTGGGGGATTTGGCTATTTGCGTGAGTGAATCAGAGATAAATACGCCCGATTGCAACGTATTCAGATAGGCGGAACAGAGTACGCAAAAATGCCCGGTAACAAACGCCACCGGGCAACAGAGTTAACCCAATGCTTTGGCAAGCAGGGTGATCGGATGTTCACAGCGAAGGCTTGTAGACATCTCTATCTGCCATTTACAGGTTTCACAGTCGGTGACAACGATATCGGCACCGCTTTCTTCAATCTGGCGGAATAACGGTGCGCCAATCGATTGTGACGTCGGGTAGTTTTCCTTTTTAAAGCCGTATGTTCCGGCGATTCCGCAACACTGAGAATCTAACACCGTCAGCTCCAGTCCCGGAATTTGGCGCAGCAGCTCCAGCGTGTAGAGCGTCCAGCCCATTTTCTCCATATGGCAAGGCGTGTGATAGACCACTTTCAGCGGTAGCGTCTTCAGCGGCAACGTTTTGCCTTCATCCAGCTTGCGCCACAGCCAGCGGGTCGCCAGCTCAATATGTTCGCGCAGGCCGGTGTTGTCGACGTCCAGCACTTCCGGGTACTCATCGCGGAGTGCAAAGGTACAGGTTGATGAGGTGGCGATCACCGGAATACCTTTCCCGTCAATTGCTTCCCTGAGCGAGGCCACGTTGCTGACCGCCTGCTTGCGCGCTTTATCGGTAAAGCCGTTGGCGATCAGCGGTACGCCGCAGCATTTCTCTTTGCTCAGCAGCTGTACGCCGGTTCCCATGGCGTTCAGGACCTTGATCAGGTCTTTACCGAGTTGCGGATGGTTGTAATTAACAAAACAGCCGTGGAAAAAGGCGACCTGCTCCGGATACTGCGCCTGCTGTGCGGCAACGCTGCGATACCAGCGGCGGAACGTACCAAAGGAGTATTTCGGCAGCGTACGGCGATGGTCGATTTTCAGCGCGTAGTCCAGCAACTGGCGTACCGGTTTCAGCGAGGTGGCGGTATTCACTATCGGCGCGAACGGGGTGGATACACTTCCCATTAAATCCGTATGGCTTAAAACAAAATTACGCAGCGATGGACGCGTAGTGTCATATTTGGCGCGCGCACGCTGGATGATATCGCCAATTTTCACATCTGACGGACACGCCACTTCGCAGCGCTTACAGTTGATGCAGTATTTCAGCGCATCGTCGTATAACGCGCCATCTTTCAGACGCAGACGCTCGCCGTCCGGTCCGCCCTGTTTTGGGCCAGGGTAGCCCGGATTGACGCGGCTTACCGGGCAGGCGGTGGTGCACACCGTGCACTTGATACAACTTTCAAAACGTGTGTCGCTCATTGCTGTCCTCCTGCACGTTTCGCAATGTCATGTGCGGCGTGTAAGGCGCTGACTGCGCATACGCCGCCTCCGCAACCCTCGGCAATAGGGTCAAAACCACCGAGAACAGAACCGATGGCATACATGTTCTCTACCGTTTTCCCCGCCAGCGACGGGCGCAAAGTGGCATCGGTTGTGACGCCAAACTGTTGCCACGGTTGTGGGTCGAAGACATCACGCTGATACCACTCGGCGCGGGTGGCGGTTTGCTGTACATCCAGTCCGAGGATCGGTTCGTGGATGGCCTCGCGCGTGGCGACCAGACCGCTGCTGAAAAAGCTGCCGCTGGCGAGCACGGCGAAGCGTGGACGCAACGGGATATCGGCATGGTTACGGGTCCAGACTTCACTGACGACGCCATTCTGACAGGTGATTTTCTTCACTTCATCACCCGGCATCCAGACACCGCCCTGGCGCACAAACTGGCGCTGTAATTTGTTGTGCAGACGCATACCCAGTACCGAAGGCGGTAGAGTCGGTAACAGCGTCAACGAGCAGGGAAGGCGCTCGTTAAGCCAGTGCCAAAGGCGCTCATCCGCCAGGCCGAAACAGGCTGGCATAATAATCATGTCGCAGGTTTTTGCCAGTGGCAGTAAAGCATCATAGAGCAGCGACCATTTATCTTCGTTGTCCAGCAGGCGCGCAATATTGACAGCGCGAAACTCGGTTGGGTTATCACGCAGGACATCCAGTTCAGGCAGATCGATTTCCGCCGTCTCGACGCTGAGATTGTGCTGGCGCAGCGAGGCCGCGGCGAGATGCGCCTGAAAATCCAGTAAACCGCTGATACCGACAACGCAGATACGCTGTGCGGACAGTGGCCACACCGGAACTTCTGGGGAACTTAACCAGGTTGAGCGCAGGGTTCCCAACGGGGTTACGCGTTGATGTGACTGGTGTACTTTGCCCTGCAAATGCGTTCCGCATTCTTCCAGCAGATCCTGCGCCTGCTGGGCAAGATCCAGGACGTTCTGTGTTCCGATGATGCTATACGGATGCGTGGGCGCCTGAGTACGCAGCGCATTCAGACCGGCTTCTATCTCCATCACCGGTTGACCATCGGGCAAGTTGCTGAGCAAATCCAGTGAGCCGGAGGAAAAATGCAAGGCGCTTTGGCCGCGCGTGACAATCGTACAGCGCAACCCGCTTTTTTGCAGTTGCAGGCCGCACAGCAGTCCTGCCAGGCCGCCGCCGATAATGACGGTATCAAATTTCATCCTGGTGCTCCTTTTCCAGACCGCACAATCCCTGATAGACCCAGCGCGTGAATTCGCTTTCGCGCAGCGCGTCGCCCCAGGCGATAGGCTGCACGCCTTTCCAGCGCTCGTTGAGGAAATCGGAAAGCTGGGTAATAGATTGCGCAGCGGTGGTGACATTAAAACGTTGCAGCAAACCTGCGGCGCGGCAGGCGCACAATTCGCCCTGGCAGGTCCCCATACCAACGCGGGTACGGCGACGCAAATCCAGCAGGCTGTTGACGGTTAAATTCTCGACGGCGTATTGCACTTCGCCCGCGGTGACCGCTTCACATTCACAGACCAGGCTACGGTGCTGACGACCTTCGCTAAGCCACGCCGGGGTGCGATCGCCGTGACGGTAGACCGCCGAACCGCGCAACGGCGCGGGCAACGAAATTACGCGTTTCAGCGTGTGCTCGGTGGATTCCTGCGAGCCGGGCAGTGCGGTGTCTGCGGTGGTGCAAGGTTGAGAATTGCCCAGCTTACGGCAAACGGCATCGGTGGCCCATTCCGCCATCAGACGGTAGGTCATCAGTTTGCCGCCGGTAATGGTGATAAACCCATCCAGTCCGTCACGTTCAGCGTGATCGAACAGCACAATACCGCGGCTGACGTTACGACCGCTTGGATCGTCGTCGCTGGCGACCAGCGGTCTCACACCGGAGTAGGCGCGTAAAATGCGTGTTTTCGCCATAATCGGCGCCAGTTTCTCACCTTCGCGCAGCAGAATATCGACCTCTTCTGCGGTGACGCGGTTGCTGTCGATATCGTCATAATCAATGTGCTGCGAGGTGGTGCCGATGAGCGAAATGGTATCGCCAGGCACCAGAATATCGGCGTCAGAAGGTTTACGGCAGCGATTAATGACATGCTGGTTTATGCGATGATCCATAATCAGCAGCGATCCTTTGGCCGGGAACATCCGGATACTCAGATCGGCATATTCGGCAATGCGCTGGCCCCAGATCCCGGCGGCATTCACCACCACCGGCGCATGCAGGGACTGCATCTCACCCGTCAGGTGATTGCGCACGTTAACGCCGCAAACCGTTGTCCCTTCGCGAATCAGCCCCGTCACTTCATGGGCCGTTAAGATAACTGCGCCATGCTCACGCGCATCCAGCATGTTGGCGGCGGTTAAGCGGAAGGGATCGACCGTACCGTCGGGCACTTTGACCGCGCCAATCAGCTGTGGGTTGACGGAGGGTTCGATAATGCGCGCCTGCTGAGGGTCAATCGCTTCTGCGCGAATACCGGCCTCTTCACAGGCGCGAATGAAGGTAGCCTGGAAGGAGAGCTCATCCTCCGGCAGGGTAATAAACAGACCGTCCGTCGGCTCAACGCAATGACGGGCGATACGTTTCAGAATCTGGTTTTCGCTGATGCACTCACGGGCAGATTCAGCGTCGGTGACGGCGTAGCGCGCACCGCTGTGCAGCAGGCCATGGTTACGTCCGGTCGCGCCCGTGGCGATATCGTGGCGTTCCACTAAGATGACGCGCAACCCGCGCAGCGCACAGTCGCGTGCGATCCCTGCACCTGTTGCTCCTCCACCAATGATAATCACGTCACTTGTTTGCGAGTCGCGAGTTTTCATTGTTTTTCCTCACAGTTCGTTTTTTATCATTTAGCCACATAAAAAACATGGATTGTTTGATTTCGCGCATAATCGCTCATTATTCGAAAATGAAACGTGATTTCGTGCGCCTTTATGAACATTTGTCATAAATCTGTAACAATTTGTGCTGCGTTTCACATTTTTGTTAGGTATCTTTCCTTAACATCGCGGCCACACTGGAAGCGGTAGGGTAGTAGTGACGAACTGCAGTGTTTACTTCGAATGAAAGACGGCCACGGAGGCTACGCTATGTTGAGTATTTTTAAACCAGCGCCACATAAGGCGCGTTTGCCTGCTACGGAGATCGACCCGACATATCGTCGATTGCGTTGGCAGATTTTCCTGGGGATTTTCTTTGGTTATGCCGCGTACTATCTGGTACGTAAGAACTTTGCCCTGGCGATGCCATATCTGGTTGAGCAGGGTTTCTCTCGCGGCGATCTGGGTTTTGCCTTGTCCGGTATCTCCATCGCTTACGGATTTTCGAAATTCATCATGGGGTCCGTTTCGGATCGCTCGAATCCGCGCGTTTTCCTGCCAGCAGGTTTGATTCTGGCTGCCGCAGTGATGTTGTTTATGGGCTTTGTGCCGTGGGCGACATCGAGCATTGCGATTATGTTTGTGCTGCTGTTCCTCTGCGGATGGTTCCAGGGGATGGGGTGGCCGCCGTGTGGCCGTACCATGGTGCACTGGTGGTCGCAGAAAGAACGTGGCGGCATTGTTTCCGTCTGGAACTGTGCGCACAACGTGGGCGGCGGTCTGCCTCCTCTGCTGTTCCTGCTCGGTATGGCCTGGTTCAATGACTGGAAAGCGGCGCTGTATATGCCTGCTTTCGGTGCGATTGTGGTTGCGCTGTTCGCCTTTGCGATGATGCGAGATACGCCGCAGTCTTGCGGTCTGCCGCCTATCGAAGAGTATAAGAACGACTACCCGGACGACTACAACGAGAAAGCCGAAGAAGAACTGACCGCCAAGCAGATCTTCATGCAGTATGTACTGCCAAACAAACTGTTGTGGTACATCGCTATCGCCAACGTGTTCGTTTATCTGCTGCGCTACGGCATCCTGGACTGGTCACCAACCTACCTGAAAGAAGTGAAGCATTTCGCACTCGATAAATCATCCTGGGCCTACTTCCTGTATGAATACGCGGGTATTCCGGGCACGCTGCTGTGTGGTTGGATGTCGGATAAAGTCTTCCGTGGCAACCGTGGCGCGACCGGCGTGTTCTTTATGACGCTGGTGACTATCGCGACCATTGTTTACTGGATGAACCCGGCAGGTAACCCGAACGTTGATATGGCTTGTATGATTATCATCGGCTTCCTGATCTACGGCCCGGTCATGTTGATCGGTCTGCACGCGCTGGAACTGGCGCCGAAAAAAGCGGCGGGTACGGCAGCAGGCTTTACCGGACTGTTCGGTTATCTCGGCGGTTCTGTGGCGGCGAGCGCCATTGTCGGCTACACCGTTGACTTCTTCGGCTGGGACGGCGGCTTTATGGTGATGATTGGCGGTAGCGTGCTGGCGGTCATTCTGCTGGTGGTCGTCATGATTGGTGAAAAACGTCACCACGAAGAAGTACAGCTGAAACGTAACGGGGGCTAATTAATGAAAACCACATTGAAAAGTCTCAGCGTGGCGCTGATGCTGGCTGGTATGGTTGTTAGCAGCGCGGCGGTCGCCGCCGATAAAATCGTGATTGCGCATCGTGGGGCAAGCGGTTATTTACCGGAGCATACGCTGCCCGCGAAAGCGATGGCCTATGCTCAGGGCGCGGATTATCTGGAGCAGGATTTGGTAATGACCAAGGATGACCATCTGGTCGTCCTGCATGACCACTATCTGGACCGCGTCACCGATGTCGCTGAGCGTTTTCCGGATCGTGCGCGTAAAGATGGACGTTATTACGCCATCGACTTTACGCTGGACGAGATCAAATCGCTGAAATTTACCGAAGGCTTTAATATCGAGAATGGCAAAAAGGTACAGACTTACCCTGGGCGCTTCCCGATGGGTAAATCTGATTTCCGCGTGCACACTTTCGAAGAAGAGATTGAGTTCGTTCAGGGACTGAATCACTCAACCGGTAAAAACATCGGCATTTACCCGGAAATGAAGGCGCCGTGGTTCCATCACCAGGAAGGGAAGGACATCGCAGCGAAAACGCTGGAAGTGCTGAAAAAGTACGGGTATACCAGCAAAAACGACAAGGTTTACCTACAGTGTTTTGATGTCGCGGAGTTAAAGCGCATTAAAAACGAACTGGAACCAAAGATGGGGATGGATCTCAATCTGGTGCAGTTGATTGCGTACACTGACTGGAATGAAACCCAGGAGAAAAAGCCGGACGGTAGTTGGGTTAATTACAACTACGACTGGATGTTTAAACCGGGTGCCATGAAGCAGGTGGCGCAGTATGCGGACGGCATTGGGCCGGACTACCACATGCTGGTTGATGAGAAGTCGAAAAAAGCCAATATCTCGTTAACTGGCATGGTTCAGGACGCGCATCAGAACAAGATGGTGGTGCATCCTTATACTGTTCGTGCCGATCAGCTACCGGATTACACTACTGACGTAAACCAGCTGTATGACATTCTGTATAACAAGGCGGGCGTTGACGGGTTGTTCACCGACTTCCCCGACAAAGCAGTCAAATTCCTGAATAAAGAGTAATGGCACAAGGCCTGTGATGCACCTCCGGTCACAGGCCTCATTGGAGAACGTTATAAACTGTTAGATAAGGCCGTCTGCTGTCAACGTTTCCATACAAGCCTGCAGGAGAAATAAAGGGCTGCCGTCCACCGGCGGCTCTTTTGCCAGTAACGATATCTGTCGATAGAACGTCGGCTCCAGCGCCACCGAGCGTATCTCCCCGCCAACGGCCTTCAGCGTTAACTCCGGTAATAACGCAATACCCAGTCCCTGACGAATAAAACTCATCGCGGTATCCGGATGGTTAAATTCGTATTTAATAACCGGCTCGATACCTTTCTCTTTAAATAGCGTCATGATGCTTAATTCATAGCGACCTTTACTGATAATCAGCGGTTCTCCCACCAGTTGTTCAACCGTAACCGCGGTATTGGCTGCCAGAGGATGGCTTTCGGGAACCACAACGGTAAATTTATCGCGATAGACTGGTACGCAGTACATACCGCTCACCGGAAAATGCACAAATCCGGCATCAATGTCCCCACTGCGCAGGGAATCAACGATCGCCGTGCTGTTCTCTTCAAAGGGAATGATTTTGATGTGCGGATGATGCTGCTCGAAGTGGTGGATAATGCCCGGTAAAATGCAGGCGCAGGCGCTGGGAAAGCAGCCGATGCGCAGGGTTCGGGCTGGGTTTTTTCGCTCCTGCTCGGCAATTTCTTTTACCGCGTTGGTTTCTGCAACGATCATGCGCAGGTGCGGAACGATCCGCCTTCCAACCGGGGTGAGCTGAATGTCTTTACGGCGCTCGCGGATGAGACATTCGACTCCCAACTCTTCTTCAAGCGCCGAAATGGCCTGGCTTACAGCGGATTGGGTCATATACAACCGCTTACTGGCTTCGGTAAAACCGCCGCATTCAAGCACGGTAAGCAGGGCGTGGATCTGGGTTAATGTCATTAGTTCCTTCTAATTAACAATATTAAAACGATTAATTTCTCTAATATGATGAATCTGTTTACACTTGCGGTCTACCGTATAAATCACATTTTGACGCACCTCTCCGTTGCTCAGTTGAGCTGAGCGTTGCCTGCGTGCGCCGTCTGGACAGGCTGTCGAATATGAAAGAAAAACTGTGGACGAAAGATTTTTGGGCAATCACGATCATTAGCTTCATTATATTCTTTGTGTTTTATGTCCTGCTCACGTTATTACCGATCTATATTTCGGATCGCCTGCACGCCACGCCGGATAAAGCCGGCTTATTGGTCACCTTCTTTTTAGGTGCCGCAATTGTTGTGCGTCCGTTCGCCGGGCAATGGGTGGGGAAATATTCGAATAAAACGATTCTGGTGCTCTCTTCTCTGGCCTTTTTGGTTGTCACTGCGCTGTATCCTGTTTGCCACTCAATTGAATCGCTGCTGTTTATTCGGGTGCTTCATGGGGTGACGTTTGGCGTCATTACCACGGTAAAAGGAACGATTTCCGCGCGGCTGATACCGGCCTCCCGACGTGGGGAGGGCATCAGTTTTTTCTCTTTGGCCATGGGACTGGCAATGGTTGTGGGGCCGTGGGTAGGGCTGAATATGGCACGCTGGGAAGCTTTTACCACCGCATTCTGGCTGTGTAGCGCGGTTGCCGTACTGGGTATTATCCTGTCATTGATCGTCGCCGTACCGCCGGTCATCCGTCATGCCGACGGCTCAAAACCGAAGCTGGGATTTGCGGCAATGTTTGATCGCGCCGCGCTGCCTTTCGCGATGGTGACGTTTTTCATGACTTTCTCCTATGCGGGTGTTTCTGCTTTTCTCGCGCTGTATGCGCGCGAGTTGGATCTGATGGCCGCCGCCAGTAATTTCCTGTTGTGCTACGCCATTTGTCTGATGATCTGTCGAACCTTTACCGGCAACATTTGTGATAAAAAGGGGCCGAAATACGTGGTATATCCGTGTTTGCTGGCCTTTACCATCGGACTGGTGGCGCTTGGCTACACCAACGGCAGTATCATGATGATTACTGCCGGGGGATTAATCGGCATTGGTTACGGCTCAGTCACGCCGGTATTCCAGACACAAATTATTAGCTCGGTGGAGCCGCATAAAATTGGCATCGCCAATTCGCTTTTCTTCAATGCGATGGATGCGGGAATGGCGATCGGCGCGTTCATTATGGGGATGATGGTCGAGGGCGTGGGCTATCGGGCGATTTATCTGGTAGGGGCCCTGCTGGTGGTTTTAGCCGGGGCGCTGTACATTGCGCAGATGAAGCGCCGCGGGGCGATGCCGTTAGTTAGCGCACACGAAGTGCACTAACCGTTACAGCTCGATTTCAATATCGCCTTTTGCCCGGCAACAGCAGGGCAATATTTCGCCCGGCTGAATAAAGGCCAGAGGCTCGGCGATCCAGTCCACCTGTCCCGCCACCAGGCGGGTACGGCAGGAACCACAGTAACCCTCACGACACTGGTATTCGACTTCAACATTGTGCGATTCGAGTGCGGCAAGCAGGGAGGGGTGTTCATCCTGGCACAGCAGCTGTGTGCCAGAGATGCGCAGAGTAACGCGGCCCATCAGAGCTGGAAGTTACTCAGATCGTCGGTATCAACCTCGGAGTCGATCTGGCCGACCAGATAAGAGCTGACTTCCACTTCCTGCGGCGCAACCTGTACGTTATCGGACACCAGCCAGGTGTTGATCCATGGGATCGGGTTAGAACGCGTCTGGAACGGCAGATCCAGCCCAACAGCCTGCATACGAATGTTGGTGATGTACTCAACGTACTGGCACAGAATATCTTTGTTCAGACCGATCATCGAACCGTCACGGAACAGATAGTCCGCCCACTCTTTCTCTTGCAGCGCGGCCTGCACGAACAGGTCGTAGCACTCTTGCTTACACTCTTCTGCGATTTCCGCCATCTCTGGGTCGTCTACACCGCTGCGCAGCAGGTTCAGCATGTGCTGTGTACCGGTCAGATGCAGGGCTTCGTCGCGGGCGATCAGACGAATAATTTTCGCGTTGCCTTCCATCAGTTCACGTTCGGCGAAGGCGAAGGAGCAGGCGAAGCTGACGTAGAAGCGAATGGCTTCCAGCGCGTTCACGCTCATCAGGCACAGGTACAGCTTTTTCTTCAGCTCACGCAGGTTCACGACAACCGTTTTGCCATTAACGCTATGGGTGCCTTCACCGAGAAGATGCCAATAGCTGGTCATCTCGATCAATTCGTCATAGTAGCTGGAAATGCCTTCCGCGCGCTTCTGGATCTGCTCGTTGGTGACGATATCGTCAAACACCACCGCCGGATCGTTGACGATGTTACGGATGATATGGGTATAAGAACGCGAGTGGATCGTTTCAGAAAACGCCCACGTTTCGACCCAGGTTTCCAGTTCAGGAATCGAGATTAACGGCAGCAGCGCGACGTTCGGGCTACGTCCCTGAATGGAGTCCAGCAGCGTCTGATACTTCAGGTTGCTGATGAAGATATGCTTTTCATGCTCCGGCAGCGCCTGGAAGTCGATGCGATCGCGGGAAACATCGACCTCTTCCGGACGCCAGAAGAAAGAGAGCTGCTTTTCGATCAGTTTTTCGAAGATGTCATATTTTTGCTGATCGTAGCGGGCGACGTTCACCGGCTGGCCGAAGAACATCGGTTCCAGAAGCTGATCATTTTTCGTCTGTGAAAAAGTGGTGTATGCCATTAATGTGAATCCTTTGTGGGATGAGCGCCGGATGCGGTACAAACACCTTATCCGGCCTACAAACCGTGCAATCGTAGGCCGGGTAAGCGTAGCGCCACCCGGCAATATTCATCAGATCTTACATGCGCCGCTTTCGCAGCCATCGTCCTGAATAGACGGCACCAGATCGTCCTGAGTATCTTCCGCGCCATCGCGGGTGTTCTGATAATACAGCGTTTTGACGCCAAATTTGTAGGCGGTGAGCAGGTCTTTCAGCAACTGCTGCATCGGCACTTTTCCTGATGGGAAACGCGTCGGATCATAGTTGGTGTTGGCGGAAATCGACTGATCGATAAACTTCTGCATGATACCTACCAGTTGCAGATAACCGTCGTTGCTCGGCATTTCCCACAGCAGTTCGTAGGCGTCGTGCAAGTGTTCGTAGTCCGGCACGACCTGACGCAGAATCCCATCTTTAGACGCTTTGATGCTCACGTAGCCGCGCGGTGGTTCAATACCGTTGGTCGCATTAGAGATCTGCGAAGAGGTTTCCGACGGCATCAGCGCGGACAGCGTGGAGTTACGCAGGCCGTGCGTCTTGATGGACTCACGCAACGCTTCCCAGTCTAGGTGCAGCGGCTCGTCAGAGATAGCATCAAGGTCTTTCTTATAGGTATCGATCGGCAAAATACCCTGGGAGTAAGTGGTTTCGTTAAACCACGGGCACGCGCCTTGCTCTTTTGCCAGCTCGTTAGAAGCTTTCAGCAGGTAATACTGAATGGCTTCAAAGGTTTTGTGGGTCAGGTTATTGGCGCTACCGTCAGAATAACGCTTACCGTTTTTCGCCAGCCAGTAGGCGTAGTTGATGACGCCAATACCCAGCGTACGACGGCCCATTGCGCCGCGTTTGGCGGCCGGGATTGGGTAATCCTGATAATCCAGCAGTGCATCCAGCGCGCGTACCGCCAGTACGGCCAGCTCTTCCAGCTCGTCCAGGCTGTTGATAGCACCCAGGTTAAATGCGGATAGCGTACACAGCGCAATTTCGCCGTTTTCGTCGTTCACGTCGGTCAGTGGTTTGGTCGGCAGGGCGATTTCCAGACACAGGTTGGACTGGCGCACCGGCGCAACAACCGGATCAAACGGGCTGTGGGTGTTGCAGTGGTCAACGTTCTGGATGTAGATACGGCCGGTAGAGGCACGTTCCTGCATCATCAGGGAGAAAAGTTCAACCGCTTTCACGCGCTGTTTACGGATGCTGTCGTCGTTTTCATATTGGGTGTACAGACGTTCGAACTCGTCCTGGTCAGCGAAGAACGCATCATACAGGCCCGGGACGTCGGACGGGCTGAACAGGGTGATGTCGCCGCCTTTCAGCAGACGGGTATACATCAGCTTGTTGATCTGCACGCCGTAGTCCATATGACGCACGCGGTTGCCTTCAACGCCGCGGTTGTTTTTCAGCACCAGCAGGCTTTCGACTTCCAGATGCCACATCGGGTAGAACAGGGTGGCCGCACCGCCGCGCACGCCGCCTTGCGAACAGGATTTCACCGCGGTCTGGAAGTGCTTATAGAACGGAATACAGCCAGTGTGGAACGCTTCACCGCCACGAATAGGGCTGCCCAGCGCACGGATGCGGCCGGCGTTGATACCGATACCGGCGCGCTGAGAAACGTATTTTACGATAGCGCTGGAGGTGGCGTTGATGGAATCCAGGCTGTCGCCGCACTCGATCAGTACGCAGGAGCTGAACTGGCGGGTTGGGGTACGCACGCCGGACATAATTGGCGTCGGCAGAGAAATTTTGAACGTTGAAACGGCATCGTAGAAACGTTTTACATATTGCAGACGCGTTTCACGTGGATAGTTAGAGAACAGGCAGGCCGCTACCAGAATGTAGAGGAACTGCGCGCTTTCATAAATCTCACCGGTGACACGGTTTTGCACCAGATATTTACCTTCTAACTGCTTCACCGCAGCATAGGAGAAGGTCATATCACGGTCGTGTACGATGAACGAGTCCATCTGCTTGAACTCTTCTTCCGTGTAGTCTTCCAGCAGATGATTGTCGTATTTGCCCATTTCAACCATTTTCACGACATGGTCGTAAAGTGCAGGCGGTTCAAACTCGCCGTAGGCTTTTTTACGCAGGTGGAAAATGGCCAGGCGGGCAGCCAGGTACTGATAATCCGGTGCCTCGCGGGAGATCAGGTCGGCGGCTGCTTTGATGATCGTCTCATGGATATCGGACGTTTTGATACCGTCATAAAACTGAATATGAGAGCGCAGCTCGACCTGAGAAATCGATACGTTATTCAGTCCTTCTGCCGCCCAATCCAGAACTCGGTGGATTTTGTCGAGATTGATGCGCTCTGTACTACCATCACGCTTTGTCACCAGCAGACTCTGATTCATGTGGTTTTTTACCTGTCCGTGAAAGAAAAAATATCCCCCATATTATCCACAGAGTCATGTTGTGACTAAGTCTGTGGATAAATACTATATGTAGGGGTTGTTTGATAAAATAGACGCTATATGGTGAGTATTCTAGTAGGGATTCTTTTCAGCACAAGAGTTGATTTTGACGTTAAATTGAGGTTGCAAAAGGGTAAGAATCGCTAAGTGCGCGTCTTATAAGGCCTGGCGGGGATGTCAATAATTGAGAAAAAAAATAGAAAATTTGATCGAGTGCTGATTTCTTCATCTAAGGCGAAGAAAGTTCTTATGATCTGGCACAGGAATTGTAGGCCTGATAAGCGAAGCGCCATCAGGCCCTGTTCCTGTCGGCATGCCGAATAGCAGCGTTGGACGCCTTATCCGGCCTACAGGAAGCGGTTAATCAACGCTGGCAGTGGTATGGACCATATAGTTCACATCTACGCCCGGACCGAGTTTAAAGCTGTTGGTGATCGGGTTGTAATGCAGGCCGGTCATATGACGCTCTTTCAGCACGGTCTGATCTACCCACTGTAATAACTCTGCAGGCTTAATAAATTTTTTCACATCGTGCGTGCCTTTCGGCACCATGCGCAAAATATATTCCGCTCCGACCACGGCCATCAGCCAGGATTTGCCGTTGCGGTTAAGTGTGGAGAAAAACACTTCGCCGCCCGGTTTGACTAGCCTGGCGCAGGCGCTGACCACCGACTGCGGGTCCGGCACGTGCTCCAGCATTTCCATGCAGGTCACCACGTCATACTGGTGCGCATGTTTTTCCGCGTGCTCTTCGACGGTTTCCTGGACGTACTCGACCTGGATACCGCTCTCCAGCGCATGCAGCTTTGCTACCTGTAACGGTTCAAAGCCCATATCCAGGCCCGTGACGGTTGCGCCTTCGCGCGCCATACTTTCCGCCAGAATGCCGCCGCCGCAGCCGACGTCGAGTACCTTTTTACCAAACAGGCCGCCTGAGCGCTCCGTGATGTAGCCCAGACGCAGCGGGTTAATGCGGTGCAGTGGCTTAAATTCCCCCTCAAGGTCCCACCAGCGTGACGCGACTGCTTCAAACTTGGCAATTTCTTCATGGTCAACGTTGTGACTTACCGGGGGTTTTTCGGCATTCATTGGGGCTTCTACTCCTAAATTTGCGATGCAAATGAGTATATCAGCCTGACGGGATGAATAAAGCCTCTGTCAGGGGGAATCCATTTACCTGAATCTGTGCGAATGTGTTATAATTTGCGACCTTTGAATCCGGGATACAGTAGAGGGATAGCGGTTAGATGAGCGACCTTGCGAGAGAAATTACACCGGTCAACATTGAGGAAGAGCTGAAGAGCTCATATCTGGATTATGCGATGTCGGTCATTGTTGGCCGTGCGCTGCCAGACGTCCGAGATGGCCTGAAACCGGTTCACCGTCGCGTACTTTACGCCATGAACGTATTGGGCAACGACTGGAATAAAGCCTATAAAAAATCTGCCCGTGTCGTTGGTGACGTAATCGGTAAATACCACCCTCATGGTGATATCGCCGTTTACGACACCATTGTTCGTATGGCGCAGCCATTCTCCTTGCGTTACATGCTGGTAGATGGTCAGGGTAACTTTGGTTCTGTCGATGGCGACTCCGCAGCGGCGATGCGTTATACGGAAATCCGTATGTCGAAAATCGCCCATGAGCTGATGGCTGACCTGGAAAAAGAAACGGTTGATTTCGTCGATAACTACGACGGCACCGAACAAATTCCTGACGTCATGCCGACCAAAATTCCTAACCTGCTGGTGAACGGTTCGTCCGGTATCGCGGTAGGTATGGCAACCAACATTCCGCCGCACAACCTGACGGAAGTGATCAACGGCTGTCTGGCATACATTGACGATGAAGACATCAGCATTGAAGGGCTGATGGAGCATATTCCGGGTCCGGACTTCCCGACCGCCGCGATCATCAACGGTCGTCGTGGTATCGAAGAAGCCTACCGTACCGGTCGTGGCAAAGTGTACATTCGCGCCCGCGCGGAAGTCGAAGCCGACGCCAAAACCGGCCGTGAAACCATCATCGTCCATGAAATTCCGTATCAGGTGAACAAAGCGCGCCTGATCGAGAAAATCGCCGAGCTGGTAAAAGACAAACGCGTTGAAGGCATCAGCGCGCTGCGTGACGAGTCTGATAAAGACGGTATGCGCATCGTGATTGAAGTGAAACGCGATGCGGTCGGGGAAGTGGTTCTGAACAACCTTTATTCCCAGACCCAACTGCAGGTTTCTTTCGGTATCAACATGGTTGCGCTGCACCATGGTCAGCCGAAGATCATGAACCTGAAAGATATTATTGCCGCGTTTGTACGCCACCGTCGTGAAGTCGTAACGCGCCGTACTATCTTTGAACTGCGTAAAGCCCGCGACCGTGCGCATATCCTTGAAGCGTTGGCGATTGCGTTGGCGAACATTGACCCAATCATTGAACTGATCCGCCGCGCGCCGACCCCGGCAGAAGCGAAAGCTGCGTTGGTTGCGCGTTCGTGGGAACTGGGTAACGTGTCCGCCATGCTGGAACGTGCCGGTGATGACGCCGCGCGTCCTGAATGGCTGGAGCCGGAATTTGGCGTGCGTGACGGTCAGTACTACCTGACTGAACAGCAGGCCCAGGCGATTCTGGATCTGCGTTTGCAGAAACTGACCGGCCTTGAGCATGAAAAACTGCTCGACGAATACAAAGAGCTGCTGGAGCAGATTGCTGAACTGCTGCATATTCTGGGTAGCGCAGATCGTCTGATGGAAGTTATCCGTGAAGAGATGGAGCTGATTCGCGAGCAGTTCGGCGACGAACGTCGTACCGAAATCACCGCCAACAGCGCTGACATCAATATCGAAGATCTGATTAGCCAGGAAGATGTTGTCGTGACCTTGTCTCATCAGGGCTACGTGAAATATCAGCCGTTAACCGATTACGAAGCACAGCGTCGTGGCGGTAAAGGCAAATCAGCAGCACGTATTAAAGAAGAAGACTTTATTGACCGCCTGCTGGTGGCCAACACCCATGACACGATCCTCTGCTTCTCCAGCCGTGGTCGTTTGTACTGGATGAAGGTTTATCAGTTGCCGGAAGCCAGCCGTGGCGCGCGTGGACGTCCAATCGTCAACCTGCTGCCATTGGAAGCGAACGAACGTATCACCGCTATTCTGCCGGTACGCGAGTACGAAGAAGGTGTGAACGTCTTTATGGCGACCGCCAGCGGTACCGTGAAGAAAACCGCGCTGACCGAGTTCAGCCGTCCGCGTTCCGCCGGTATCATTGCGGTTAACCTGAACGAAGGCGACGAGCTGATTGGCGTTGACCTGACGTCCGGTAGTGACGAAGTCATGCTGTTCTCTGCCGCGGGTAAAGTAGTGCGCTTTAAAGAAGATGCCGTTCGTGCGATGGGTCGTACCGCGACCGGCGTACGCGGTATCAAGCTGGCAGGCGAAGACAAAGTCGTTTCTCTGATTATTCCGCGCGGCGAAGGCGCTATCCTGACCGTGACGCAAAACGGCTACGGTAAGCGTACCGCGGCAGAAGAGTATCCGACCAAGTCTCGTGCGACTCAGGGCGTTATCTCCATCAAAGTGACCGAGCGCAACGGCTCTGTTGTTGGCGCGGTGCAGGTTGAAGATACCGACCAGATCATGATGATCACCGATGCAGGTACGCTGGTGCGTACTCGCGTGTCGGAAATCAGCGTAGTAGGGCGTAACACCCAGGGCGTGATCCTCATCCGTACTGCAGAAGATGAAAACGTTGTGGGTCTGCAACGCGTTGCTGAGCCGGTTGATGATGAAGAACTCGACTCCATCGACGGAAGTGCCGCTGAGGGCGACGAGGATATCGCGCCTGAAGCAGAAACCGATGATGATGCAGCGGATGACGCTGACGAGTAATTGAGATGTTATGAAAAGGGCCGGAGAAATCCGGCCCTTTTTTTAATTCATGCGTTCCACAATCATTGCGATTCCCTGACCGCCACCAATGCACAGCGTGGCAAGCCCAAGCGTTTGATCGCGTGCCTGTAGCGCATGCAGCAGCGTAACCAGAATTCGTGCGCCGCTGGCGCCAATAGGATGTCCCAGCGCAATGGCCCCGCCGTTGACGTTAACCTTTTGCGGATCGAACCCCAGCATTTTGCCGACGGCAAGAAACTGCGCGGCAAATGCCTCGTTGGCTTCGATAAGATCGATATCGGACAGCTGTAGCCCGCTCAGCTGTAGCGCTTTTTGCGTGGCCGGAACCGGCCCCATCCCCATCATCGCCGGTGCCACGCCGCCGCTGGCCCAGACTTTGATCCGCGCCAGCGGTTTCAGCCCTGCCGCCAGTGCCGCAGACTCTTCCATTACCACTAATGCCGCCGCACCGTCGTTGATCCCCGAAGCGTTGCCTGCGGTGACGGTTCCTGTTTTATCAAAGGCCGGGCGTAAGGCGGCGAGCCCTTCCGCCGTTGAGTCAGCTTTGGGAAACTCGTCGCGCTCAAAGATGATGGTTTTTTTACGGGACGACACGCTGACGGGCACGATTTCAGCCTCGAATGCGCCGGACGCGATGGCAGCCACGGCTTTACGTTGCGACTGCAGTGCCAGTTCATCCTGCATTTCGCGGCTGATGCCGTACTCTTTGGCGACATTTTCTGCGGTGATCCCCATGTGGTACCCATGCTCGGCGCAGATTAGGCCGTCGCGCAGAATAACGTCTGACAATTGCCCATCACCAAGACGATATCCCCAGCGGGCCTTTGCGTCTAACAGGTAGGGGGCCTGGCTCATGTTTTCCATCCCTCCCGCCACGATCGCCTGAGCTTGTCCTGCCTTAATTGCGAGGGCGGCAAGCGCTACGCTTTTCAGGCCCGAGCCGCACACTTTGTTGACGGTAAAGCCGCAAACTGTGTCGGACAGGCCGCTTTTTAACAATGCCTGACGCGCCGGATTTTGTCCGAGTCCTGACTGCAACACGTTGCCCATAATCACCTCGTCCACGCGTTGAGGGTCAAGGTGTGAACGCTCAAGGGCGGCTCTAATGACGGTGGCTCCAATCTCGACGGCACCCGTTGTTGCCAGTGCGCCGTTAAAACTGCCGATTGCGGTACGTGCCGCGCTGACGATGACACAGTTTTTCATTTTTCAGTTCCTTTTAATAAGTTGTTGCCGTCAGAACAGGGTCAATCCAATAACAAAAATGACGCCGGAGAAGAGCAGGGCGGTGATGCAGTACCCCATAATGTCGCGCACGCCCAGCCCGGCGATGGCCAGAGCCGGTAGCGCCCAGAATGGTTGTGCCATGTTCATCCACTGCTCCCCGTAGGCGATGGCCATCACTGATTTGCCAAGATCGGCACCCAGCGCCTGCGCCGCAGGCATGACGAACGGTCCCTGAATAACCCAATGGCCGCCGCCGGACGGCACGGCAAAGTTAATCAGCGCTGAACTGAAGAAGGTCATCAGCGGGAAGGTATCTTTGTTGGCGACGTTAATGAAAAATTCGGTAATAAGCCCACCGAGACCGGAGTGCTCCATCATCAACTGAATACCGGCGTAGAAGGGGAATTGCACCAGAATTCCGGCGGTGCTACGTGCGGCAGCGCTGACGGCGCGCATATAGGCCATCGGTGTTTTATGCAGCAGCAGACCGGCAATCATAAACATCAGGTTGACGGTATTGATGGTGATGTTGAAACCTTTCTCGGCAAAGTAGATGCCCAGATAGGCAATACCTAATGCACCGATGATCAGTGCCAGAATGCGGCTTTCTTCCAGTTTTTCCGACGGCGGCGCGTCTGGTGGCAGCTTCTTCTGAAAATCAGCTTCTTCCAGTAATAGTTTCGGATCGATGCTCACCACATCTGTAGGTTTTGGCGTCATCATGCGCGTGATGAACGGCATTACCACAATCAGCGCCACGGTGATGAAGATATTGAAGCCGGTGAACAGGGTATCCGCGACGGGAATTAATCCCGCTATGTGCTCGACCGGGTTGCCAGGCGTTGCCGCCAACAAAGGCATTGAGCCGGAAAAACCACCGCCCCAGGTCAGGAAGCCGATGTAGGCGCAGGCAATCAGTAACGGATAATCGGAACCCGGTACCCGACGAGCGACTTCGCGGGCGAACATCGCCCCGACCACCAGACCGAATCCCCAGTTGATAACGCAGGCAACCGAACCAAAAAAAGTGACCAGCATTACGCCCTGGGCGGGGGTTTTGGCAGCGGATGCCGCCGTACGCAGCAGGCTTTTCACCGGCCCGGAACTGGCTAACGCATGGCCGGTCACGATGATTAGCGCCATCTGCATACCAAACGCCAGCAGGTTCCAGAAACCGTCACCCCAGAATTTCACCATGCTGATGGGCGTCTGTGGCGTTAACCATAGCGCGATGCCGAAGGTCAGCAATGTTAACAACATGGCGAAAATCAGCGGGTCGGGCAGCCAGCGGCTGACCACCCGTGTCATAAAGCGAGCGATGCGGCCAATCATGCGTCACCTCGCAGGATGAGCAGATCGTCGGCAATAGCAAACTGCGCTTCGGTTTTTTCACGCAGCGTGGCGATATCACATCCTTCGACAATTTCAGTCAGCCACATTTTGCCGTCAATAAAGCGGAATACGGCAAGTTCAGTGACCAGCATGTGCACAGCATGCTGCGCGGTGAGCGGCATGGTGCATTGCCGCAGGATTTTCGCTGAGCCGTCTTTCGCGCAATGCTCCATGGCAATAATGACTTTCCGTGCACCGGTCACCAGATCCATAGCGCCCCCCATGCCGGGCACCATCTTGCCGGGAACCACCCAGTTGGCAAGGTTTGCCTGCTCATCGACCTGTAACCCACCCAATACACAGGCATCAACGTGACCGCCGCGAATCAACGCGAACGACATGGCGCTATCAAACATCGCCGCGCCTGGCAAAATACCGCACGGTTGGCCGCCCGCGTTTACCAGGTCAGGATGCGCGGTGGTCACCGGGCCCAGTCCCAGAAAACCATTCTCAGATTGCAGCGTAATGTGAATATCTGCAGGCAAGTAGTTGGCTACCATGGTTGGCAGGCCAATACCTAAGTTGACGATATCGCCATCGCGAAGCTCTTGCGCCACCCGGCGCGCAATACGTTGTTTAGCATCCATGATTAGCTCTCCTGTGGAATGACGATATGGTCGATAACGGCGCCGGGGGTAACAATCTGGTCAGGCTGCAGCTCGCCTGTTTCAACCATTTCATCCGGTTCAACCAGCGTGATGTCAGCGGCGAGAGCAATCAGAGGGTTAAAGTTTCTGGCGCTGAGCTGGTAGGTGAGGTTGCCAAGCATGTCAGAGCGATGGGCGCGAATAAGCGCTAAATCGGCGCGCAATGGGCGTTCAAGAAGCCAGGTTTTGCCCTCGAGCGTGATGGTCTGCTTACCATCTTCCACGATGGTGCCAACGCCGGTAGGCGTCAGAAAACCACCAAGACCCGCGCCGCCGCAGCGAATTTGCTCGATCAGGGTACCTTGCGGAACCAACTGTACGTCCATCTCGCCGGCAATCATGCGACGACCGGTTTCCGGGTTGGTGCCAATGTGCGAGGCAATGACTTTGCTCACCCGTCCATTGACGATCAGTGGCCCGATACCGGTATCGACAAATGCAGTATCGTTAGCAATCAGCGTCAGATCTCTGACGCCGGATTCCAGCAGGGCTTCAACCAGGCGAGGCGGTGTGCCAACCCCCATAAAACCACCGACCATGATGGTCATGCCGTCACGAAAGAAGCCTGTAGCGTCTTGTAAGGTAATCAGTTTTGTTTTCATTATGTTTCCCTTTTGCATACTCCATTTTGGGTACGCTCAGGGAAGTGCAAGCAGAATGCCAGGATGCTTTAAAAAACGTATTAATTTTAATTGTTTGAATTTATTAATGTATTTCTATATTTCTAACGGAGAGGGAAAGCGAGGGGCTATGCAGAATTTTGCGCAGTGTGCAAAATTCTGCATAGCAAATTTGCGTATCAGGAACCCGAAGGGTCGATGCCGTACTCTTGTAATTTATACATCAGGGCGCGTCGGCTAATCCCCAGCATCAAGGCCGTGCGGGTGCGGTTGCCGTCCTGACTGTCGAGGACTTCGAGGATAATGCGTTTTTCCTCACGCTTAATCTCTTCTTTCAGATTGCGCTCCCCGGAGTGAGTCGGTTTTGTCTCTGTCGTGGCGCTCACCGGGTTGCGGAAAGCGTCGGGGAGATCGTCGGCAAAAATTATCGCGCCAGTATTCATAATGACGGCACGTTCGATGACGTTTGACAGTTCACGAATGTTACCCGGCCAGGGCCAGGCGGTGAGCATCGACATTGCCGTCGGGTCGATCTCGATAATATCGCGCTGATTTTCAGCGCTGAATTTTTGTAAAAAGTGGTTGGCGAGTAAGGCAATGTCTTCACGACGCTCGCGTAAGGGAGGCAAAGTTAAATGGATAACGTTGAGCCGGTAAAACAGGTCTTCGCGAAACGTTCCTTCCTTCACCATGGTTTGCAGGCAGCGGTTGGTAGCGGCGACGATACGAATATCAACGCGAATGGTCTGGTGCCCGCCGATGCGTTCAAATTCTCTCTCCTGCAAAATACGCAGCAGTTTGGCTTGTAACACCAGCGGCATCTCACCAATTTCATCAAGCAACAGCGTTCCCTGATGAGCGCGCTCGAACAATCCCTGACGCAACGTCTGTGCCCCGGTAAAAGCGCCTTTTTCGTGACCAAATAGCTCGCTTTCCAGCAGCGACTCCGGCAGAGCCGCGCAGTTAACTTTGATAAATGGGCCATTGGCGCGTTTGCTGTTGTAGTGAATGGCGCGGGCGATCAGCTCTTTTCCTGTGCCGCTTTCACCGCTTATCAGAACATTGGCCTGTGAGAGGGCGATTTTCGCTGTGTCTTTACAGATATCCATCATACGCGGACTGTTGGTCAGAATATGCCCCCACTGCCAGCTGGTGCTCAACGCTTTGTGTAGATTGCGGATTTCCTGTTTCATCTCCTGCAGTTGCAATGCGCGTTGAATCACCATGCTAAGCTCGTCGAGATCAAAGGGCTTAATCACGTAATCAAATGCGCCGCTACGTAGCGCTTCTACGGCGGTTTCGACTTCGGCATACGCGGTCATCAGAATGACAGGGATACGGGGGTGCTGGGCGCGCATCACTTTCAGCGCGTCGATGCCGTCCATCTCCGGCATGCGAATATCCATCAGCACGACGTCTGGCTGCGTTTCGCTAAACAGGCTCAGCGCGGCTTTCCCGTCGCTGGCGCAATGCGTTTCATGCCCTTGCAGGGAAAATGCGGTGGCAAGCATACGGCGAACATTTTCTTCATCATCAACGATGAGAATACGGTATGTCGTTTTCATTCTGACGGATTTCCCAGCGGGTTAAGAGGTAAAATCAGGGTAAATATCGCCCCACAGCCAGGCTGGCTGGTTACGTGGATATCCCCCTGATGCGCATTGATGATGCGCTGGCTCAGCGCCAGTCCAAGACCCGTGCCTGACGCTTTCGTTGTATAAAAGGGATCGAATATTTTCTTCTGAATGGCGAGATCGATACCATTGCCATTATCTTCAATCATCACGGCCTGTTGTGAGGCCGAGTATTGCCAGGTGCGAATGCGAATTTCGCCTCGCGCAGCGATCGCCTGTACTGCATTGATTAAAATGTTGAGGATCACCTGCTTGAGGAGTTCGCGATCGGCGACGATCGGCGGCAGGCTGGGATCTAGTTCCGTGGTAAAACCAATCCGTGCCTGAAGGCCGGCGGTTTGCACCAGGATTAGCGTCTCTTCAATCAACGCATTGAGCTGAATCTGCTGCCACTGGCTTTGTCGCGGACGTGAAAAATCTAACAGCTGTTGAATAACTTTATTGATGGAATCAATTTCGTTAAGCACAACAGATAAATACTCCTGATGTTCCGGCAGGGAGGTTTGCTGGCGGATGATCTGGACGTAGCCACGGATTGCGGTCAGCGGGTTTCTCACTTCATGCGCGACCCCGGCCATCAGTTCACCCAGAGTGGCGAGCCTTTCGGTTTGCGCCAACCGACGCTGGGTCTCTTTCCGGGCGGTTAAATCGGAGAAAATAACCAGCGCGCCAATCAGTTCGCCGTGTGCGTTATGGATCCGGCTGGTGGTAACACTTATCTCAATGGTGCGTTCACGTCCCGGAAAGCTAATCTCCTGAGCCACGTGCTCAGTACCGTGCTCGAGAGTATCCAGTACCGGGCTATGAAACTGCGTGTTGGCAAACAGCGTCGCATAAGACTGCCCCACCAACTCATGCAGCGAGTAGCCCGTTATCTGCTCTGCCGCCGGGTTCATGGTGGTGACGTCACCTTGTCTGTCGATGGCGATCACACCATCTGCGGCATTTTCAATAATCAGATCGTTGAGGGTTTTGGTGTCCCGTAGCGTTTGCGCCAGCGCATTAACGCTACGGCTGATTTGTCCCAACTCGCCGGGGAGTTCAGGCAGTCGGGCGGGCGTTTTTTGTGCCAGCGTTGAGAGTCCATCAGTGATAATGTCGATATTCGCACTGAGTCGGCGTGAAAAATGCACGATCAACAGCAGGCTAAAGATGAGCCCGGTAACCAGTACGGCAATTATCCTGACGTCCATTCTCCAGGCCTGCTGGCGAATATCTTGGGTTAGTTCATTGGCCCAGATATACCCAATAACCTCTCCCTGGCGCTCTATTGGGATCATGGAGTTGAGTATGTCGCCACGAACCTGTCGCCCTGAATAGACCACTGGCGCATTGTTACTCATTACTTCGCGTCCCGGATGATCGTCGGTGATAGTGATACCTACATTGCTCTGATACAGCGCAGAGGGCGCGTAGGTGATAATGGCATCCAGCGCTTTGTGGTAATACCCTGCGCCAACGCCGGGAAACGCCCGGGTAATTCGCTCGGTAACGGGAGCTAACTCATGATTAAGCGCCCGAATGCGCTCTTCGCGCGGCAGGTTATCGTAGTCGTTAAAGCTGTCGCCCAGCGCATCGTTTAGCAGCGCTATGACTGATGACAGTTTTTTCTCTTTTTCAGATAAGACTGCTGAACGGCCTTCAGTTTCTACGATATAACCTATGGATATCGTCGGAATGATGACCATCAGAATGGCCATCATGATCATTTGGTTGCGTAATCGTCGTGGATATAACCGACGAGCCAGCCATCTCAGGTCGCGCATTCTGACATCCGTGCAGTGTGTTTCAGGCAAACGACGATTATCACGGGTTAAGACAACGGTTTCAGAGCGGTGTATCATATTCCCGTAAAGAGAGGGCATTGCGACGCCGGACATTTACCGCTACCTTAACCACACTCTATTAATGCCCTGAGGCGGAGCTTCGCCCCTTTGAAATACCTTGCTTCCGTTCATTCAACCCTAAAAGTCTCACGCTACCTGTTCAGAGCGTTGGCGCTCCTGATCTGGTGTCTGATCGCTTTTGCTTCTGTGTTCTACATTGTGAACGCGCTGCACCAGAGAGAGTCTGAGATCCATCAGGAACTTAACCTCAGCTCCGATCAGGCCCAGCGTTATATCCAGCGCACATCGGATGTTATTAAAGAGCTGAAATATATTGCCGAGAATCGCTTAACGGCGGAAAACGGCGTGATGTCGCTGCGGGCGCGGGATGACAAAACCGTCGTACCTAATTTTGAGCCGCTGTTTGCCGACTCCGACTGTTCGGTGATGGGCAACGCCTGGCGAGGTTCTCTGGAGTCGCTGGCGTGGTTTATGCGCTACTGGCGCGACAATTTTTCTGCTGCCTATGATTTGAATCGCGTATTCCTGATCGGCAGCGATAATCTCTGTATGGCGAACTTTGGTCTGCGTGAGATGCCCGTCGAACGTGACCAGGCCCTGAAAGCGCTGCATGAGCGCATTATTAAGTATCGCAATGCGCCGCAGGATGAAAACGGTAATAACCTGTTCTGGATTAGCCAGGGGCCGCGTCCTGGAGTGGGCTATTTCTATGCGCTGACGCCGGTTTATCTTGCCAACCGTCTGCAGGCGCTGCTGGGCGTGGAACAACCTATTCGCATGGAGAACTTCTTCACGCCGGGCAGTTTGCCGATGGGGGTGACCATTCTCGATGAAAATGGTCATGCGCTGATTTCGCTCACCGGCCCTGAGGGGAATATTAAGGCTGAACCACGCTGGATGCAGGAGCGTTCCTGGTTTGGCTATACGCCGGGTTTTCGCGATCTGGTGCTGAAGAAAAATCTCCCGCCGTCATCGCTGAGCATTGTGTACTCTGTTCCGGTTGATCTGGTGCTGGAGCGGATCCGCATGATGATCCTGAACGCTATTCTGCTGAATGTGCTGGTCGGCGCGGCATTGTTTATGCTTACGCGTATGTATGAGCGGCGTATTTTTATTCCTGCGGAAAGCGATGCTCAGCGCCTGGAGGAACACGAGCAATTTAACCGTAAAATCGTGGCTTCCGCGCCGGTGGGAATTTGTATTTTGCGCACGCTGGATGGCATTAACATCCTGAGTAATGAACTGGCGCATACCTATCTGAACATGCTGACGCATGAAGACCGGCAACGGTTAACGCAAATCATCTGCGGCCAGCAGGTTAATTTTGTCGATGTGCTGACCAGTAACAATACCAATCTGCAAATCAGCTTTGTGCATTCGCGCTATCGCAATGAAAACGTGGCAATTTGCGTCCTGGTTGACGTCAGCGCGCGCGTTAAAATGGAAGAGTCGTTGCAGGAGATGGCCCAGGCGGCAGAACAGGCGAGTCAGTCCAAATCGATGTTCCTTGCGACAGTGAGCCATGAGCTGCGCACGCCGCTGTATGGCATTATCGGTAACCTCGATTTGTTGCAAACCAAAGAGTTACCCAACGGGGTGGATCGCCTGGTGACGGCGATGAATAACTCTTCCAGCCTGCTGTTGAAAATTATCAGCGATATTCTCGATTTCTCGAAAATTGAATCTGAACAGTTGAAGATTGAACCGCGCGAGTTCTCACCGCGTGAAGTGATGAGCCATATTACGGCAAACTATCTGCCGCTGGTGGTGCGTAAGCAGTTGGGATTGTACTGTTTTATCGACCCGGATGTGCCCGTCGCGTTGAATGGCGATCCTATGCGTTTACAGCAGGTGATCTCCAATCTGCTGAGTAACGCGATCAAGTTTACCGATACCGGCTGCATTGTGCTGCATGTGCAGTGTGACGATGATTACCTCAGTATCCGTGTGCGTGATACCGGGGTGGGTATCCCCGCCAAAGAAGTGGTCCGTTTGTTCGATCCTTTCTTCCAGGTGGGCACTGGCGTACAGCGTAATTTCCAGGGAACCGGGCTCGGTTTGGCTATCTGTGAAAAACTGATCAGCATGATGGATGGCGACATTTCCGTTGATTCAGAACCGGGAATGGGCAGCCAGTTTACGCTGCGTATTCCTCTTTATGGCGCCCAGTATCCGCAGAAAAAAGGCGTAGAAGGACTGGCTGGCACCCGTTGCTGGCTGGCGGTGCGCAACGCATCGCTGTATCGCTTTGTCGAATCCAGTCTGATGCGTAACGGGGTGACGGTGCTGCGTTATGAGGGGCAGCGCCCGGATGCTGATGACTTGTTGGTTGCCGACGATGTGCTGGAACAGGCGTGGCAAGGACGTGCCGCGGTGATTTTCTGCCGCCGCCATATTGGGATTCCGTTGGAAAGGGGGCCAGGGGAGTGGGTGCACAGCGTGGCGTCACCGCACGAACTGCCCGCGCTGCTGGCGCATATTTACAGCGTTGATCTGGGGAGTGAAGAACTCTCGACGGCGCTACCCGCTCCGGATAAAGTCGGCGCTACCAACGATGACATGATGATACTGGTGGTCGACGATCATCCTATCAACCGGCGTTTACTGGCCGATCAACTGGGATCGTTGGGATATCAGTGTAAAACGGCGAATGATGGTGTCGATGCCCTCAATGTACTGAGTAAAAACCATATCGACATCGTGCTGAGCGACGTCAACATGCCAAACATGGATGGTTATCGCCTGACTCAGCGCATCCGCCAGTTAGGTTTAACGTTGCCGGTTGTGGGCGTGACGGCAAACGCGCTGGCTGAAGAGAAGCAGCGGTGTCTGGAATCCGGTATGGATAGCTGTCTTTCCAAGCCAGTGACATTAGATGTATTGAAGCAAACGCTGACGGTCTATGCGGAAAGAGTGAGGAAGGCGCGGGGATAAAGATGCCGGATAGCGGGGTTTGCCTTACCAGGCCTACGGAACAAACTGTTCGTAGGCCTGATAAACGCAGTGCCATCAGGCAGTTAATTACTCTTTATCTGAAGGACTCAGCGTCACGGAAGAGAGGTAATTCAACAGCGCGATATCGTTTTCCACACCGAGTTTCATCATCGCCGATTTTTTCTGGCTGCTGATGGTTTTAATACTGCGGTTGAGCTTTTTGGCAATTTCAGTCACCAGGAAACCTTCGGCAAACAGGCGCAGAACTTCGCTCTCTTTCGGTGACAGGCGTTTGTCGCCATAGCCACTGGCGCTGATTTTTTCCAGCAGACGAGAAACGCTTTCCGGAGTAAATTTCTTCCCCTTTTGCAGCGCGGCCAGCGCTTTCGGCAGGTCTGTTGGCGCGCCTTGCTTCAGGACAATCCCTTCAATATCGAGATCCAGCACCGCGCTCAGGATAGCCGGGTTATTGTTCATGGTCAGTACAATAATCGACAGGCTCGGGAAATGGCGCTTGATGTATTTTATTAACGTGATCCCATCACCGTATTTATCTCCTGGCATGGAGAGGTCGGTAATCAACACATGAGCATCTAACTTAGGCAAATTGTTGATCAGTGCTGTGGAGTCTTCAAATTCGCCGACAACATTAACCCACTCGATCTGTTCAAGTGATTTACGAATACCGAACAGTACAATCGGGTGGTCATCGGCAATAATTACGTTCATAGTGTTCATGTATTGGGCTACCTTGCTACAGCAAGCTCTTGACGTATGCGTCAATGTCGCTGATGTATTTTTCTATACCTGGAGCATCTTTCTCTTGAATAAGATGTTCCAGCGCTTCACATAACTGCTTGCCGGGTACCAGATTAAGCATGGCAAACACGCCTTTCAGGCGATGAGCCGTTTGGGCTAACGCAGCGAAATCACTGATTGCTGCCTCAGTATACAACCTCTTAACATCATCCGGTACTGTGTCTACAAAGAGTGCATAGTAACCGCTGGCATGAAGTTCGGCGTTTGCATCTCCGCCGAGGGGGAGCTCCTGGAGCTCTTCTTGTGCCAACTGCTCTTCTATCAGCTCGAGGACAGCTTCCTGCATAGCATTGCTCATATTAAAGTTGACGCGCAGCTGACCGGGGCCAATTTTCCGTACGCCAGACTCATCATCGCTTAAAAGCAAGCCCGAGGCAGTAAGATTAGACGGATTATCTGTTAAAAAGAGATCATATTCTTGACTATTCAACCGTTCGTCGGGCGTGATGCAGGTTGCCCCCCAGTTTTCCAGTTGACGTAATACAATGCTCCGTACGTCATTAGACGTCACATCAACCATCACGCAGACGTCATCTAACAGGCGCTCTTCACTATCAGCATGTTGATCGTGCAGTGGCATTTTAACATGGACTATATAACGTGTTCCAAGCTCTTCCCGCGCTTTAATGTTCAGGTGTCCACCCAGCTTACGGGCTAACTGATCGCACAGCCAAAACGTTAACGGGTTGGCTTTGCCATAACGATCGCCTTGTGTGTCATTAATGAACGGGAAATGCAGGTTATCAACTTCCTGTAACGTGACGCCTTCCCCGGTATCCAGAATGCGGAAGGTCAGACGTTCAGCTTCCGATTCATCCTGATCGACCTCCAGTGTGATTTTACCAATCTGCGTGGTGGTTACCGCATATTGAATCAGCAGCAGCAAAATACGACGCAGGGCATCGCGGTCGCCACGGCGTTCGTCATGAGCGCTAAGGTGATTTTTAATCAGTAGCTGCAGCCCTTTACGCTTAATGGCCGGCAACACCTCCGGGACCACGTCGTCAATCAACGCCTGCACGGAAAACAGCGTCGATTCACCTTTCCAGGCGTCGCTTTCCAGCAAGTTAGCCAACTGGATTTCATCCACCATGCGAACCAGAACGTCGGCCTGATTGGCCAGTTTTTGGCTGTCGGGGGTATTGAGCGCGGCGGCATTAGCAGCCAGTGTTTTAGCCGGGTCCTTCAGCGCATTACCAATATTCTGCATAAAGGCCGCGCGGGCCTGCTGGTTTTTCTCATACAGCCGCTGCGCTTGCTTCAACTTCTTATTAACCAGTACTTCACGGTCCTGGTCACGAATGATAAAGATCTGCGTTCGCGATGAGATCTGGCTGCGAAACAGCCTGATTTCATACAGTTCATTATTGATAGTGGCCTGAATGACGCCCTGATGTTGTTCCGCCATACTGGTAATATTTTGCAGATTTAAATGCGGCAGCAGGTGGTCGGCAATTTTATTGCTAATTACCGTGCGGTTGGCTTCTTGATCGTGCACCAACAATCCCAGCGGCAGCAGGGAAACAATCTCTTCATTGATCGCACGCAGGATCCGCAGTTCATTATTTGCCGCATGATTTGGCGCCACTTCGGTTGAACGGGCAGGGAGGTGACGAAAGGTGGTATAACCAAACAGCGCCAGGGCCAGCAACGCGATGTTCAGTAACAGCGGCAGCAGAATGTTTTGCAGCGTATCGAGTAGCAATGAGCCAAATGGAACCTGCCAGACCAGCCGCATATCCGTCGTGTCCAGCGCCGATGAGATCTCAATTTTACTGTTGTTGAAGCTAATACTGACGCTGTCAGGCGACTCTTTTTCATTAACATGTTCAGTCGTTGAACTGGCATCAGGGACCAGATGGAAACTGTCCAGCGGCATGCCGGCAGGGATCAGGTCATTAATCGGCAGGTCAAAGGCGACAACCGTTGCCAGATGTCCCGGCTGATTAAAGGTCGTGCGCAGCGTGAAGTAATGTCCGTTTTGCCAGACCAGACGGCGCAACGACGAGAAGCTTTCGCGCTCATCCAGCGCATTGGCCTGCTGCAACATTTCAGCGCGCCGGGAGTCGACAATATTACCGATCGTCGATTCCTTAAAGCCGGAAGTCAGATCTTTTAGCGGCAATGTTGAGATAAGGATCAGGCTATTGTCCTGACCATTAAGGTAATACATTGACCATGGAATATTTTCCGCGCCCCACAGCGTATCCAGATAGGTTGAGATTCGTTGGGTCATCTCCAGCGTAGAGCTGTCATGCGAGCCGAAAATCAGCGCCTCGGTTTTTCTGCGAGGTTTTTCAAGATAGTAGACATCTTGTTTCAGGCGAGTTTCCTGCAGCCCTTCTGCGCCAGGCGAGCTCGGCGTGGCGGCAATATTGTCATAAATTTGCCAGGTCACGTATCGCCAGGTATCGACCCTTTTATGAATGGCATGGGTGATATCGACAATCTGATAGCTCTTATCCTTTAGCCAGGTATTGACGGCGCTCTGGACCATGACGCCCATCATCACCAACAGCACCACGATCAGTAATAAGAAGTAACGGGTAATATTTCCCGGTAGTAGGGAGAATCGGGTAGAAGCCGTTGTGTCAGACTGACTCATTCGTGTTTATGACCTGTTAAACGACGCGAAAGTTGAAGGGGCAGTATAAAGGGTAATGTATGAATTGCCATACCTGGACCATGCCACAGAGTTTGCATTGTCTACGTCACATTTTGCTGCAACCCTTGATGGTGCAAAGGTGTACAGCGGATAATAACGGGTACAAATATTTTGTAGTGAATGTATACATTTAGCATTAAATAACAAGAAATTAATAATAAGGTTTATTTCTGATTTCGACGTGACGGGGTGATTAATAGACGTGATAGTTTTTCATCGGTAGCACAGAGCAGTCAGCTTTGTGTAAAGAAGAGTAAAAAAAAACCGAACGCAGAGCATTCGGTTGAAATAGGGGTAAACAGACATTCATGAATGAATGACGGTAATAAATAAAGTTAATGATGATAGCGAGTCTATTTTAGTTGCGAGTGAAGATTTTTTTTTATCATTCAGTGCTATGGTTGTCATTTGTTTAATTTATTGATTTATATATACTTTATAATGATTCTTGACTATTTGTGCTTATTCTCTCCATTTTCTTAATTAAAAAAAGTTCCCTTTTGTTAATATTTTGAAACATCTACATAGATAAATGAAACATCTTTAAAGTATTAGTATCATATTCGTGTTGGATTATTCTGTGTTTTTGCGGAGAATGAAGTTGCCGACTGGTTAATGAGGGTTAGCCAGTGAGCAGTGGCATAAAAAAGCAATAAAGGCATATAACAGAGGGTTAATAACATGAAAGTTAAAGTACTGTCCCTCCTGGTACCGGCTCTGCTGGTAGCAGGCGCAGCAAATGCGGCTGAAATTTACAACAAAGACGGCAACAAATTAGACCTGTACGGTAAAGTCGATGGTCTGCACTATTTCTCTGATGACTCTACTAAAGATGGCGATCAGACCTATATGCGTATCGGCTTCAAAGGCGAAACCCAGGTTAACGACCAACTGACCGGTTATGGCCAGTGGGAATACCAGATCATGGGTAACTCCTCTGAAAACGAAAACAACGCCTGGACCCGTGTGGCGTTTGCTGGTCTGAAGTTCGCTGATGCAGGTTCTTTCGACTACGGTCGTAACTACGGCGTGGTTTACGACGTAACGTCCTGGACCGACGTTCTGCCGGAATTCGGCGGCGACACTTACACTTCTGACAACTTCATGCAGCAGCGTGGTAACGGCTTCGCGACCTACCGTAACACCGACTTCTTCGGTCTGGTTGATGGCCTGAACTTTGCCATTCAGTACCAGGGTAAAAACGGTAGCCCGGAAGGTGAAGGTATGACGGGGGTGACCGGCAACGGTCGTGATGCACTGAATCAGAACGGCGACGGCGTTGGCGGATCTATCACTTATGATATCGGTGAAGGTTTCTCCCTGGGTACTGCAGTCACCAGCTCTAAACGTACTGACGAGCAGAACAAGCTGAACTTCGGTACTGGCGATCGTGCTGAAACTTACACTGGTGGTCTGAAATACGACGCGAACAACGTGTACCTGGCAGCACAGTACACCCAGACCTACAACGCAACGCGTGCGGGTAACCTGGGCTGGGCTAACAAAGCGCAGAACTTTGAAGCTGTTGCGCAGTACCAGTTCGACTTCGGTCTGCGTCCGTCCGTGGCTTACCTGCAGTCTAAAGGTAAAGACCTGAACAATGGTTACGGTGACCAGGACATCGTGAAATATGTTGATGTTGGCGCAACCTACTACTTCAACAAAAACATGTCCACCTATGTTGATTACAAAATCAACCTGCTGGATGACAACCAGTTCACCCGTGATGCTGGCATCTCTACCGATGATATCGTAGCACTGGGCCTGGTTTACCAGTTCTAATCTGCGTTCATGTTGTTAAAAGGCCCTGCGGGGCCTTTTTTAATGCTATTTTTTCGCCGTACAAACAACGATTTTTGGTGTACTCTTGCGCCCGTTCGCATGAGGATAATTACGTATGGAAATGAATTTTTATCGCGCAGCGCTAATAGCTGTGACGATCTTTTTTGTCGGGTGCGATGAGGCCCCGAAACCGGCTCAGGCCACACAATCCGCCACCGTTCTGGAAGGTAAAACGATGGGCACTTTCTGGCGGGTCAGCGCGGTGGGCGTGGATGCCAAACGCGCCAGGGAGTTGCAGGCGAAGATCCAGACTCAGCTTGATGCTGACGATCAGCTTCTTTCAACCTATAAAAATGATTCTGCTCTGATGCGCTTTAATCTGTCGAAAAGCTTGTCGCCGTGGCCGGTTAATGACGCTATGGCGGATATCGTCACGTCGGCGCTGCGAATTGGCGCGAAAACCGATGGGGCGATGGATATTACCGTGGGACCGTTGGTCAACCTGTGGGGTTTTGGTCCGGATCAGCAACCCGTGCACATTCCCACTCAGGCGCAAATTGACGCCGCAAAAGCGCAAACCGGACTTTCACATTTGAAAGTGATTAATGAGGCTCATCGGGATTACCTGCAAAAAGATCTGCCCGATCTGTATGTAGATCTGTCTACCGTTGGTGAAGGTTATGCCGCCGATCATCTGGCGCGACTGATGGAGCAAGAGGGGATCGCCCGTTATCTTGTTTCCGTTGGCGGTGCGCTAAACAGTCGTGGTATGAATGCGGAAGGCCATCCATGGCGGGTGGCGATCCAGAAACCCACCGATCGTGAAAACGCGGTGCAAGCGGTTGTCGACATTAACGGGCACGGCATCAGCACCTCCGGTAGCTACCGTAACTATTACGAGCTGGACGGTAAACGCCTGTCGCATGTTATCGATCCGCAAACCGGTCGTCCGATCGAACACAATCTGGTGTCTGTGACGGTGATAGCGCCTACAGCGCTGGAGGCTGACGGCTGGGATACCGGTTTGATGGTGCTCGGCCCGGAAAAGGCTAAAGAGGTGGTGCGTCGTGAAGGGCTGGCGGTGTATATGATTATGAAAGAGGGGCAAGGGTTTAAAACCTGGATGTCGCCGCAGTTTAAAAGCTTTCTGCTCAGCGAAAAAAATTAAAAAGCAAGATTGCGGGTTTTTATACCTGGCTATCAGGACACACTGAGGCTAAGCGCTATGCTTAACAAAGGAGTCCATAATGAAAAGTCGTTTACACATAACTGATGATGACCGCTGGCAGTCTGTTGTGGATCGTGATGCTGACGCCGACGGTCAGTTTGTTTTCGCCGTCCACACCACCGGTATTTTCTGCCGTCCGTCCTGTCGGGCGAAACATGCGCTGCGCAAAAATGTCAGTTTCTTTGCTGATGCCGAGCAGGCGCAGGCCGCCGGGTTTCGGCCCTGTAAACGCTGCCAGCCGGATAAAGACAGCGCGCAGCAGCATCGGCTGGACAAAATAGCCCACGCCTGTCAGTTGCTGGAGCAGGAGTCGCCCCTCACGCTGGATGAGCTGGCGCAGCAGGTGGCGATGAGCCCGTATCACTTGCACCGTCTGTTTAAAGCCACGACGGGCATGACCCCGAAAGCGTGGCAGCAGTCCTGGCGCGCTCGTCGTCTGCGCGATGCCCTGGCAAAAGGGGCGCCAGTAACCGAGGCGATTCTGAACGCCGGATTCCCCGACAGCAGCAGTTATTACCGAAAAGCGGATCAGGCACTAGGGATGACCGCCAGGCAATTTCGCAAAGGCGGCGACAACGTTTCTGTGCGCTATACCCTGACAGATTGCGCCCTGGGTCGTTGCCTGGTGGCGGAAAGCGAACGCGGTATCTGCGCGATCTTGCTGGGTGATGATGATGCTACATTGGTTGCGGAACTGCATGAGCTGTTTCCCGCCGCTCAGGATGAGGCAGCCGATGCTGATTTCCAGCAGCATGTGCGTGAGGTCATTGCCGCGATTAATACGCGCAATACGCCACTGTCGCTGCCGCTGGATATCCGCGGGACCGCATTCCAGCTGCAGGTGTGGCAGGCGCTGCGCGCAATCCCATGTGGTAAGACGGTTAGTTACCAGCAGTTAGCCAGCGCCATCGGTAAACCGAAAGCGGTGCGCGCGGTGGCCAGCGCCTGCGGAGCCAACAAACTGGCGATTGTCATCCCGTGTCACCGGGTGATCCGTAATGATGGTGCGCTTTCGGGCTACCGCTGGGGTATTGCGCGCAAGGCGCAGTTACTGCAACGAGAAATCTCTGGGGAGGAAACGTAATGCTTGATCTCTTTGCGGATGAGAAACCCTGGCAGGAACCGCTGGCATCCGGCGCGGTAATTTTGCGGCGTTTTGCCTTTGAGTCCGCACCGTCTTTGCTGCAGGCGATCGCGACTGTCGCCCGACAGTCGCCGTTTCGCCAGATGGTGACGCCCGGCGGTTACACGATGTCGGTGGCGATGACCAACTGTGGTCATTTGGGCTGGACGACGGATCAACATGGCTACCTTTATTCTCCGTTTGACCCGCTTTCCGGTGCGCCATGGCCGCCGATGCCGGATGCTTTCGCTGCGCTGTGCCAGCAGGCGGCTACGGCGGCGGGCTATGCCGATTTTCAACCCGATGCCTGCCTTATTAACCGCTACACGCCAGGGGCGAAACTGTCATTACATCAGGATAAAGACGAACCTGACCTGCGGGCGCCTATCGTTTCTGTTTCGCTGGGGTTACCGGCCATCTTTCAGTTTGGCGGTTTGCGCCGTAACGACCCTTTAAAACGTTTACTGCTGGAGCATGGCGATGTCGTGGTATGGGGTGGGAACTCACGGCTGTTTTATCATGGGATCCAGCCGCTTAAGACAGGGTATCATCCGTTAACCGGTGACTGTCGTTACAATCTGACGTTTCGCCAGGCTGGTAAAAAAGAATAAAAATAAGAATTATTATTGCTGTCGGCAAAGAGATGTTTAAACTGCGGGCTGTTATTACTTGTCCGGGTTGTTTGCATGGAACTTTTACTTCTTGTCTGGCGGCAGTATCGCTGGCCATTTATCAGCGTCATGGCGCTCAGCCTCGCCAGCGCTGCATTGGGAATTGGGCTGATTGCGTTTATTAACCAGCGCCTGATTGAAACGGTCGACACCACGTTGATGGTGCTGCCGGAGTTTCTTGGCCTGCTGCTATTGTTGATGATTGTTACCCTTGGCTCACAGCTGGCGTTAACCACGCTGGGACACCACTTTGTTTACCGCCTGCGTAGTGAATTTATCAAGCGTATTCTGGACACCCACGTCGAGCGTATCGAACAACTTGGCAGCGCCTCGTTGCTGGCCGGTTTAACCAGCGATATCCGCAACATCACCATCGCTTTTGTTCGTCTGCCTGAGCTGGTGCAGGGGATTATCCTGACCATTGGGTCGGCGGCATATCTGGCGATGCTATCAACCAAAATGCTGCTGGTGACGGCAATCTGGATGGCAATCACCATCTGGGGCGGGTTTGTGCTGGTCGCGCGGGTATATAAACATATGGCGACCCTGCGCGAAACAGAAGACAAATTGTACAACGATTACCAGACGGTGTTGGAAGGGCGCAAAGAGTTGACGCTCAACCGCGAGCGCGCCGAGCATATCTTTAATCAATTATACGTCCCGGACGCTAAAGAATATCGTCACCATATTATCCGTGCCGATACCTTCCACCTCAGCGCGGTGAACTGGTCGAACATTATGATGCTGGGCGCCATTGGCCTGGTGTTCTGGATGGCTAACAGTCTGGGCTGGGCGGATACCGCCGTGGCGGCGACCTATTCGCTGACGCTGTTATTCCTGCGTACGCCGCTGCTTTCTGCCGTTGGCGCATTGCCGACGCTGCTCACCGCACAGGTCGCTTTTAACAAGCTGAATAAATTCTCACTGGCGCCCTTTAAGGCCGAATTCCCGCGACCAACCGCGTTTCCGGACTGGCAAACGCTGGAGCTGCGTAACGTGGTATTCCACTATCAGGATAATGCGTTCTCTGTCGGACCGGTAAATCTGACTATTCGTCGCGGGGAACTGATCTTCCTGATTGGCGGCAATGGTAGCGGGAAATCCACACTGGCTATGTTACTCACCGGGTTGTATCAGCCGCAGTCAGGCGAGATCCTGCTCGACGGCAAAGCGGTTGCTGTCGAAAAACCAGAGGACTATCGCCAGCTGTTCTCCGCCGTGTTTACCGACGTCTGGTTGTTCGACAAACTGCTCGGTCCGGAAGGTAAAGAGGCCGATCCGGCGCTGGTGGCGAAGTGGCTGGAACATCTGAAGATGGGTCACAAGCTTGAGCTGAACGATGGGCGTATTCTCAATCTCAAGCTGTCGAAAGGGCAGAAAAAACGCGTAGCGCTGCTGCTGGCGCTGGCGGAGGAGCGTGACATTATTCTGCTGGATGAATGGGCTGCCGATCAGGACCCGCACTTTCGCCGTGAGTTCTATCAGGTGTTATTGCCGCTGATGCAGGAAATGGGTAAAACCATCTTCGCTATTAGCCATGACGATCACTATTTTGTTCACGCCGATCGTCTGTTGGAGATGCGTAACGGACAGTTAAGTGAATTAGTGGGCGATGAGCGTGACGCCGCCTCGCGAGATGCCGTCGCTCGTACTGCGTAATCCCAGCAACCGCCGGTTTTTTAGCCGCCCGGCGGTTGCGTTTATTGTTATTTACATAAATCGGCATCATGATTAATGATATTTCATATCATGGATTTATGATTAATGTCCGCATTCAACAAAAACAGCGCCAGACTGCGTGATGAAGAGCGCGCGCGCCTCATCTGGCTGCTGACCACTGATAAAGCCATTATTTCCACGCTGTTGGGCAAGCTTACCCTGGCTGAGCAATATGACGTCGGTACCTTAGCCGACGATATTGCTGAGGTAGGGGCGCTGGTGGCGCACCTGCCGCCGCCCGATCTGGCCGATACCCTCGAAGCATTACCTTCTGAAGAGCGCCACGCCCTGTGGCGGCTGGTCCAAAATGAAAAACGCGGTAACGTCCTGCTTGAGGCGTCAGAAAACGTCTGGGACGATCTGATTGATGAGATGAGCGACCGCGAGCTGCTGGATGCCCTGCAATATCTCGACATCGATGAACAGATTTATCTGGTCCAGCATTTGCCGCGTAATCTCACAGGCCGTCTGCTGGCAACGTTACCCGCAGAGGAGCGGGCGCGCGTGCGCCAGGTATTGCACTACGAGAAGAATCGCGTCGGTGCGATTATGGAGTTCGAAGTCATCACCGTGCGCCCGGACGTGACGCTGGAAGTGGTGCAGCGCTATTTACGGCGGCTGGGCAGGATGCCGGAGAACACCGATAAACTTTTCGTGACCGATCGCAATAAGGTGCTGGTCGGCGAACTGACATTAACCTGTATCCTGCTCAATGATGTGCAGCGTAAAGTCAGCGAGGTGATGGAAGATGACCCGCTCACCTTTTCCCCGGAAGACATTGCCGAAAACGCCGCGCGTACGTTCGAACGTGACAACCTGGTCAGTGCCGCGGTGGTTGATCCTGCCGGTAAGTTGATGGGCCGTTTGACCATTGATGAGATCGTTGATGTGGTATACGAAGAGACCGATACCGATCTGCGTCGAATGGGGGGCTTGAGCGCCGAAGAGGATGTGTTTGCTCCTGTTACCAAAGCGGTAAAAACCCGCTGGGCATGGTTGGCCATTAATCTCTGTACCGCCTTTATCGCCTCGCGGGTCATTGATGGCTTTGAACATACGATCTCGCAACTGGTGGCGCTGGCCTCGCTGATGCCGATTGTGGCAGGGATCGGCGGCAATACCGGAAATCAAACTATCACCATGATCGTTCGCGCGCTGGCGCTACAAAATATTCAGCCGGGAAACCTGACATTTTTGATCCTGCGCGAGATGGGCGTGGCGCTGGTAAATGGCCTCGTCTGGGGTGGGATTATGGGCGGCATTACCTGGTGGTTGTACGATGATATGGCGCTCGGCGGCGTGATGACCCTGGCGATGATGCTTAATCTGCTGATGGCGGCGTTGATGGGGGTGATTATTCCCATGACGATGGTGAAGCTTGGGCGCGACCCGGCGGTCGGCTCAAGCGTCATGATCACGGCCATCACCGATACCGGCGGTTTCTTTATTTTTCTCGGTCTGGCAACGCTATTTCTGATGTAGCCGCGCGTTTACGTCTGACGATGCGCGGCAGGATGAGCATCGTCATCACCCCGGCAACCACGCCAATCGCCAGGTTGCCGGTAGCGACCGTTGCGCCGACGGTTATCAGCATGACCAGCGTTTCAGTAACGGGGATTTTCGTCAGTGTCGCGGGCTGGATACTCTGCCAGCTGAAGGTTTTCACCGCCACAATCACCATAATTCCCGCCAGCACCGACATGGGTATTTTCGCCATGACTTCGCTCAACGCGGTGACTAGCAGCAGCAACACCAGCCCGGCGGCAATCGTCGAAACGCGGCTGCGTCCTTTGCCCATCTCGACGTTAACGATGGTTTGACCAATCATCGCGCACCCGGCAATGCCGCCATAAAATCCGGCCAGAATATTGGCTATCCCCAGTCCAGTGCTCTCTCGATTCTTGTTCGACGGTGTCACCGTCAGATCATCCACCAGACGGGCGGTTAACAGCGACTCCATTAAACCGACAAAAGCGATGCTCAGCGCACAGGGCCAGATAATGACCAATGTTTGCAGGTTGAGCGGCACTAACAACTGCGTTAACCCCGGAAGGCTACCGCTCATTGAACCTTCACCACCGACGGTTGGTAACAGTTGCCCACTGCTTACAGTAAATATCGTCAGCAGCACAATGGCGATAAGCGGCGCGGGGATTGTTTTAATCAATCGCGGAACCCACAGCACAATCAGCAACGTCAGGATAAACAGTCCCCAGATTAGCGGGCTTTTCCCCCAGAAATGCGGGACCTGGGCAAAGAAAATCAAAATGCCCAGGGCGTTGACAAAGCCGGTCATGACGGCTGTAGGAATGAATCGCATCAGACGCGCCATCCCTGATACGCCAAACAGGATCTGAATCATCCCAGCCAGCACCACCGCTGGCAGAATGTACTGCACGCCATGTTGATGCACCATCGGACCAATCACCAGCGCAACCGACCCTGCCGCGGCGGTAACCATTGCCGGACGGCCACCTAAAAAAGACATTGCCAGGCACAACACGACGGAAGCTATCAGGCTGACTTTAGGATCGACGCCCGCAATAACGGAAAAAGAGATCACTTCCGGGATCAGCGCCAGGGCGGTTACCACCCCCGCCAGCGTTTCTCGTACCAACAGGCGGGGTTGTCGCAGTACGGCGCGGGTGCTCTGTTCCGTCACCACAGGGGAGGAGTGTGTTGCAGACATAGTAACTCTCAGGTCAGAAAGGGCCTGATAACAGCAGACCGACAGGCATCCGTGCGTGAATAGCAAAGCGCAGCATAGTACGCGTCTGGCGGGCAGGTTTCCAGAAGTGATTGTCAATAACCGTATAAATTATCAACGTATTAATAACATTTTTAAAATTAAAATATAATTTATAAACAATATTTAATTATTTTTACTTAAGTGTTACCGTTGGTGCCGCTCGATTTTCACCTGCATTAAAAGCAAAAAGCGATACTAAAAGTAAGGCATTAACATTATGAAAAAAGTGACTGCCATGCTCTTCACCATGGCTGTAGGGCTGAATGTTGTCTCGATGGCGGCAAAAGCGAAAGCGGCGGAAGAGCAGGAAACGGATGTACTGTTGATTGGCGGCGGTATCATGAGCGCCACGCTGGGAACCTATTTACAAGAGCTGGAGCCACAATGGTCAATGACCATGGTCGAGCGACTGGATGGCGTTGCTCAGGAAAGTTCGAACGGCTGGAACAACGCCGGAACCGGCCACTCCGCACTGATGGAGCTGAACTACACGCCTAAAAAGGCCGACGGTAGCATCAGCATTGAAAAGGCAGTCGAAATCAACGAAGCCTTCCAGATTTCCCGTCAGTTTTGGGCTTATCAGGTTAATAATGGCGTGATGCATGAACCGCGCTCATTTATCACTACCGTCCCGCATATGAGTTTTGTCTGGGGCGACGAGAACGTGAATTTCCTGCGCGCCCGTTACACCGCACTGCAGCAGAGCACTTTATTCCGTGGTATGCGTTATTCCGAAGATCACGCGCAGATTAAAGAGTGGGCGCCGCTGGTTATGGAAGGTCGCGATCCGAAACAGAAAGTCGCGGCAACGCGCACCGAGATTGGTACTGACGTTAACTATGGTGAAATCACGCGCCAACTGATTGCCTCGTTGCAGAAGAAGCCCAACTTTGCGCTGCAACTGAGCACCGAAGTACGAGGCTTTAAGCGTAATGCAGACAATAGCTGGACCGTTACGGTCGCCGATCTGAAAAACAACGAAGCGGAACATGATATCAAGGCGAAGTTTGTCTTTATCGGTGCCGGTGGCGCGGCGCTGAAGCTATTGCAGGAAACCGACATTCCAGAAGCGAAAGGCTATGCCGGATTCCCGGTTGGCGGCCAGTTCCTGGTGGCAGAAAACCCGGACGTAGTGAATCGCCACCTGGCGAAAGTGTATGGTCAGGCCTCTGTGGGCGCGCCGCCGATGTCGGTACCGCACATCGATACCCGTATCCTGGATGGTAAGCATGTCGTGCTGTTTGGGCCATTCGCGACATTCTCCACCAAGTTCCTGAAAAACGGTTCATTGTGGGATCTGCTCAGCTCGACCACGACGTCGAACTTTATGCCGATGGTCAACGTAGGTCTGGATAACTTCGATTTGGTGAAATATCTGGTAAGTCAGGTGATGTTGAGCGATGACGACCGTTTTGCCGCACTGCAAGAATACTATCCGCAGGCGAAAAAAGAGGACTGGCGTCTATGGCAGGCGGGGCAGCGTGTGCAGATCATTAAAAGTGATGCAGAAAAGGGCGGCGTGCTACGTCTGGGAACTGAAGTGGTCAGCGATAAAGAAGGTACGATTGCTGCACTGCTGGGCGCTTCGCCTGGTGCATCAACCGCGGCGCCGATCATGCTGCATCTGATGGAAAAAGTGTTTAAAGATAAAGTCGCCAGCCCCGAGTGGCAGGCGAAGCTGAAAACGATTATTCCGTCTTATGGTACTAAGCTGAACGGAAACGTTGAGGCAACTGAACAAGAGCTGCAATACACCAGCGAAGTTCTGGGTCTGAAATACGACAAGCCGCAGGTTGCCGATGAAGCGCCAAAACCGCAGTTGAAACATCAGGCTCAACCGCAGCCTGAGCAGAAAGCTGTGGCGGATATCGCGCTGTAAATAAAATGCCGGATAAGCGCAGCGCTTATCCGGCCTGGTTCACGCGTCTGTAGGCCGGATAAGGCGGAACGCCGCCATCCGGCACATTCTCACTTAGCGCGCGACTGCGTCCTGAATCTTCTCTTCCGCTTTCCAGATACGGTATTTCACTTCCACGTTTTCCGGGGTGTAGACCACAATCGGCAACTTGCTGTTGTAGCGCAGCATACCGTCATCACCCAGATACGCGGTAATAAATTTCTTCTCTTTTTTACCGTCCGGGCAGGCCATCATGGTTGAAACCGGAGAGGTGACTTTGTCGAAAACATAGTAGTCGTATCCCCAACCTTCCAGCGTTTTGCTATCCAGTTCTCCGCCCAGGCGATATTGGTTGCAGTCGACCTCCAGCGTCTGGCCGATTAATAGTTCTACTTTCAGGGTAGATTCATCTTTCTCAGGGGGAAGCTGGATTACCTGGCGCTTCATACCCTTTTCCGCTTTAGGATAAGTGGCGACCTTTTCCAGCGGCTGAGCACCGGTATCGTTACTGCCAGCCCAGGCAGAGGTGCTGGCAAAGGCGGCGAAAAGCACGGCAGGGACAATTGTCTTCATCTTATTGTTCACAGTGTTTCCTTTCTTCTGTCTTATGAACGAGTCTGGGGCAGGTTAACATATTTGCATTATCTATTAATCTTGATTTACTTATATTTTCAGTGATTATTCGAGTGTTGTCGGTTGTGTGTAGCGATATATTCTAAGATTTATCTTAATTTTAAGATTATTCTCTTTGTGACGCGTCCGTTATGTAATTTATTATACAACCCATTGAAATGTGAGCAAAAGCGCATTTTTTCCCGTCAACTCAACACTCTTTTGATCCGGCAACAGCATTTACCCCGATCGGGGTATGCTCCTCTTACACATCCTGAAATATCTTACGACTAAAAATAACTACTCATAAATAGTGCAGTTTTTTATGTCGTTCAACCCGCCGGGGGAGAGCGTCATTATGGAAGGACAATGTCATGGTTGATTTATCCCGTCGAGGCATGTTGACAGGCAGTTGGCGTAACGCCAACGCAGGGATCCGTCCGCCGTGGAGCAAGGAAGACTCTCACTTTCTGGCCCATTGCCTTCGTTGTGACGCCTGCATCCAGGCGTGTGAAACCGACATCCTGCAGCGAGGCCAGGGTGGTTATCCGAGCGTAAATTTCAAACACGGCGAGTGCAGCTTTTGTTATGCCTGCGCAGAGGCCTGTCCCGAATCACTTTTTCTTCCGCGCCACACCAGGGCATGGGATCTGAATTTTACGATCGGGGAAAACTGTCTCGCACACCAGTCAGTTGAGTGTCATCGCTGTCAGGATAGCTGTGAACCCATGGCCATAACCTTTCGCCCCATGCTGTCCGGTATTTATCAGCCACAGCTCGACAATCAGGCCTGTAACGGATGCGGCGCGTGTGTCGCTATTTGCCCGGTATCAGCCATTAATGCGGAGTACAACCATGGACAGTAACTGGCAGGTCTGCAGCCTGGTCGTTCAGGCCAAAAGTCAGCATATCAATGATATCGCCACGCAGTTGCGTTCGTTTCCGGGTTGCGAAGTTGCACTTAGCGATGTGGAAAGCGGCCAGCTCATTGTGGTGGTGGAAGCAGAGCAAAGTGAAACGTTAATGAAAACTATTGAGTCAGTGCGCAACGTTGCGGGCGTGCTGGCGGTGTCGCTGGTTTATCACCAGCAGGATGAGCAAGGTGAGGAAACACCATGAAACTCAGTCGTCGTAGCTTTATGAAAGCTAACGCCGTTGCGGCCGCTGCGGCGGCTGCCGGGTTAAGCGTGCCGGGCGTAGCCCGCGCGGTAGTCGGTCAGCAAGAAGCCATCAAATGGGACAAAGCCCCGTGCCGTTTCTGCGGGACAGGCTGTGGCGTATTGGTCGGGACGCAGCAAGGGCGTGTAGTGGCATGCCAGGGCGATCCGGATGCGCCGGTTAACCGTGGGCTTAACTGCATCAAAGGTTACTTCCTGCCAAAAATCATGTACGGAAAAGACCGTTTAACACAGCCGATGCTGCGCATGAAGGACGGGAAGTATCACAAAGAGGGTGAATTCACGCCGATTAGCTGGGAGCAGGCCTTTGACGTGATGGAAGAGAAATTCAAAACGTCCATGAAAGAAAAAGGCCCAGAGTCTATCGGCATGTTCGGCTCGGGTCAGTGGACGATTTGGGAAGGTTACGCCGCCGCCAAATTGTTTAAAGCCGGCTTCCGTTCTAATAACATCGACCCGAACGCGCGTCACTGCATGGCGTCAGCGGTGGTTGGCTTTATGCGTACCTTCGGTATGGATGAGCCGATGGGTTGTTATGACGATATTGAGCATGCCGATGCTTTCGTCTTGTGGGGCGCGAATATGGCGGAGATGCACCCGATTCTGTGGTCGCGCATCACCAACCGTCGTCTGTCCGATCCGAATGTTACCGTCGCAGTGCTCTCCACCTTCCAGCATCGTAGTTTTGAGCTGGCGGATAACGGTATGGTCTTCACGCCGCAAACCGATCTGGTGATCCTCAACTACATCGCAAACTACATCATTCAAAACAATGCGATCAACCAGGATTTCTTTAGCAAGCACGTTAACCTGCGTAAAGGGGTGACGGACATCGGCTACGGCCTGCGTCCAACTCATCCGCTGGAAAAAGCGGCGAAGAATCCAGGTTCCGATGCCTCTGAACCGATGAGCTTTGAGGATTACAAAGCCTTCGTTGCTGAGTACACGCTGGATAAAACCGCCGAAATGACCGGCGTACCGAAAGATCAACTGGAACAGTTGGCGCAGTTGTATGCCGATCCGAAGAAAAAAGTCATCTCCTACTGGACGATGGGCTTTAACCAGCATACCCGCGGCGTGTGGGCCAACAACCTGGTCTATAACCTGCACCTGCTGACCGGTAAAATTTCTCAGCCAGGCTGTGGTCCGTTCTCATTGACCGGTCAGCCTTCCGCCTGCGGTACCGCGCGTGAAGTTGGGACGTTCTCCCACCGTCTGCCTGCGGACATGGTGGTCACCAACGAAAAACACCGCGATATCTGTGAGAAGCACTGGAATATCCCATCAGGGACCATTCCGGCAAAAGTCGGGCTGCATGCCGTGGCGCAAGACCGTGCGCTGAAAGATGGCAAACTCAATGTCTACTGGACGATGTGCACCAACAACATGCAGGCCGGTCCGAACATCAACGAAGAGCGTATGCCGGGCTGGCGCGATCCGCGCAACTTCATCATCGTCTCCGATCCGTACCCGACGGTCAGCGCCCTGTCAGCCGACCTGATCCTACCGACCGCAATGTGGGTAGAGAAAGAAGGGGCTTACGGCAACGCGGAACGCCGTACTCAGTTCTGGCGTCAGCAGATTAAAGCGCCGGGTGAATCGAAATCGGATCTGTGGCAACTGGTGCAGTTTTCCCGTCGCTTCAAAACAGAAGAGGTATGGCCGGAAGAACTACTGGCGCAGAAACCGGAGCTGCGCGGCAAAACGTTGTATGACGTGCTGTTCGCCACGCCAGCCGTGACCAAATTCCCGGTAGCTGAACTGGCTGAAGATCAGCTCAACGATGAATCCCGCGAGCTGGGCTTCTATCTGCAAAAAGGGCTGTTCGAAGAGTACGCCTGGTTTGGCCGTGGCCACGGGCACGATCTCGCACCATTCGACGATTACCACAAAGCGCGCGGTTTACGCTGGCCGGTCGTTGAGGGCAAAGAGACTCAGTGGCGCTACAGCGAAGGCAACGACCCGTACGTGAAAGCGGGGGAAAGCTACAAGTTCTATGGTAAGCCGGACGGCAAAGCGGTCATCTTCGCGCTGCCATTTGAACCTGCCGCTGAAGCGCCGGATAAAGAGTATGACCTGTGGCTTTCCACTGGACGTGTGCTGGAGCACTGGCATACCGGCAGCATGACGCGTCGTGTGCCTGAACTGCACCGCGCCTTCCCGGAAGCGGTGCTGTTTATCCACCCGCTGGATGCAAAAGCGCGCGATCTGCGCCGTGGCGATAAAGTCAAAGTGGTTTCCCGCCGTGGCGAAGTTATCTCGATTGTTGAAACGCGCGGGCGTAACCGTCCGCCGCAGGGGCTGGTATACATGCCGTTCTTCGATGCCGCACAGCTGGTGAACAATCTGACGCTGGATGCGACGGATCCGCTCTCCAAAGAGACGGATTTCAAGAAGTGCGCCGTGAAACTGGCGAAGGTGTAACGCGTTATGTCCCGGTCAGCAAAACCCCAAAATGGCCGCCGCCGTTTTCTGCGCGACATGGTTCGCGCGGCGGGCGGGCTGGCCGTCGTTGGCGTGGCGCTGGGGCTACAACAGCAAACCGCACGTGCAACCGGCGTGCGGTTACGCCCGCCTGGCGCACTGAGCGAGGAGGCATTCGCCAGCGCCTGTGTGCGTTGCGGTCAGTGCGTTCAGGCATGCCCGTATGACACGCTGAAACTGGCGACGCTGGCCTCCGGGCTGGCAGCTGGTACGCCGTATTTTGTCGCCCGCGATATTCCTTGCGAAATGTGTGAGGACATTCCGTGCGCCAAAGTCTGCCCCAGCGGCGCGTTGGACAAGGAAATTGAATCCATTGACGATTCGCGTATGGGGCTGGCGGTACTGCTGGATCACGAAAACTGCCTCAACTATCAAGGGCTACGCTGCGATGTTTGCTATCGCGAGTGCCCGAAAATCGATGAGGCTATCACCCTTGAGCTGGACCGCAATATGCGTACCGGCAAGCATGCGCGGTTTATTCCAACCGTCCATAGCGATGCCTGTACCGGCTGCGGGAAATGCGAAAAAGTCTGCGTACTGGAGCAGCCAGCAATAAAAGTGCTGCCACTGTCGCTGGCGAAAGGGGAGTTAGGACACCATTACCGCTTCGGCTGGCTGGAGGGGAACAATGGCAAATCGTAAACGTGACGCCGGGCGTGAAGCGCAGGCAAAAAAAGGGTGGTGGAAGAGTCATCGCTGGCTGCTGCTGCGTCGTCTGAGTCAGTTTCTGATACTGGCGATGTTCCTGAGCGGCCCGTGGCTTGGCGTATGGATCCTGCATGGCAATTACAGTGGCAGCCTGCTGTTGGATACTGTCCCATTCACCGATCCGCTAATTACATTGCAAAGCCTGGCCAGCGGACACCTGCCGGCAACGGTTGCGTTAACGGGGGCGGTCGTCATCACGGTGCTGTATGCCCTTGCGGGTAAGCGTCTGTTTTGCAGCTGGGTTTGTCCGATGAACCCGGTCACCGATTTAGCCAGTTGGTTACGCAGAAGGTTTGACCTGAATCAGTCCGCGACCTTGCCGCGCTATATACGGTACGTCCTGCTGGTGGTTATCCTGGTCGGTTCCGCCTTGACCGGTACGCTGCTGTGGGAATGGATAAATCCCGTCTCTCTGCTCGGACGGAGTCTGATAATGGGATTTGGCAGTGGAGCGCTGCTGATTCTGGCGCTGTTTTTATTTGATCTACTGGTCGTTGAGCATGGCTGGTGCGGGCATCTCTGCCCACTGGGCGCACTGTATAGCGTGGTGGGAAGTAAAGGTGCATTAACCGTTTCGGCAAAAGAACGTAACAGATGTAACCGCTGTATGGATTGTTTTCATGTTTGCCCGGAACCGCATGTGCTACGTGCGCCGGTGCTGGATGAGCAAAGCCCGGTGCAGGTAACCAGTCGCGATTGCATGGCCTGCGGTCGCTGCGTGGATGTCTGTTCTGAGGATGTTTTTACAATAACAACACGATGGAGTTCGGGAGCGAAATCATGAAAAGCCATGACCTGATTAAAAAGCTGAGTCAATGGACGGCCCTGCTTGCCCTGGTCGTCAGTGGGGCCGTTTGGGCTGCAAACGGAGTGGACCTAAGCCAGTCACCGGAAGTCTCAGGGACACAGGAAGGGGCGATTCGCATGCCGAAAGAGCAGGAGCGTATGCCGCTGAACTATGTGAATCAACCGCCAATGGTTCCGCACAGCGTTGAAGGGTATCAGGTGACGACCAATACTAACCGCTGCCTGCAGTGTCACGGTGTGGAAAGCTATCGCACCACCGGCGCGCCGCGCATCAGTCCGACGCACTTTATGGACAGCGACGGCAAGGTATTGGCTGAAGTCGCGCCGCGTCGTTATTTCTGTCTGCAATGTCACGTCCCGCAGGCTGACGCTGCGCCGATTGTTGAAAATACCTTCACCCCCTCGAAAGGTTACGGGAAATAAGAGGTCATTATGGAAAATTCTAACCGTAAACCAGGCTGGATTAAGCGCGTCTGGCAATGGTGGCGTCGCCCCAGCCGTCTGGCGCTCGGCACGCTGTTGTTAATCGGCTTTGTGGGCGGCATTATTTTCTGGGGCGGCTTTAATACCGGTATGGAAAAGGCCAATACGGAAGAGTTCTGCATTAGCTGTCACGAAATGCGCAATACGGTGTACCAGGAATATATGGAAACCGTACACTACAACAACCGCAGCGGTGTGCGTGCGACTTGCCCTGATTGCCACGTCCCACATGAGTGGGGCCCGAAAATGATCCGTAAGATCAAGGCCAGTAAAGAGCTGTACGCGAAGGCGCTGGGGTTAATAGATACACCGCAGAAATTTGAAGATCATCGTCTGACGATGGCGCAAAATGAGTGGCGGCGTATGAAAGATAATAATTCGCAAGAGTGTCGCAACTGTCACAACTTCGAGTTTATGGATTTAACCGCCCAGAAAGGCGTTGCGGCCAAAATGCATGACCAGGCCGTGAAAGACGGGCAAACCTGTATTGACTGTCATAAAGGGATAGCGCACAAACTGCCTGATATGCGCGAAGTCAAACCGGGCTTTTAACAGGATGTAGATAACCAGGTATGCTTGAAGCCAGAGAATTACTTTGCGAGCGGGATGACAGAATACTGTTCAGCGATCTGTCATTTCGCGTCAACGCAGGGGAATGGGTACAAATTACCGGCAGCAACGGCGCGGGGAAAACCACTTTGCTGCGGTTGCTTACCGGGCTGGCGCGTCCCGACGCAGGGGAGGTTTGCTGGCAAGAGCAACCCCTGCATCACGTGCGGGACAGCTACCATCAGCAATTGCTGTGGATCGGACATCAGCCGGGAATAAAAACCCGGCTTTCGGCGTTGGAGAACCTGCGTTTTTTCCATCACGATGGCGACATCGCACAGTGTCTGGACGCGCTGGCGCAGGCGGGACTTGCCGGATACGAAGATATTCCGGTAAATCAACTTTCCGCCGGACAACAGCGGCGCGTGGCGCTGGCCCGTTTGTGGCTGACCCGCGCCCGGCTGTGGATCCTTGATGAACCCTTTACCGCCATTGATGTAAACGGCGTTGAGCGACTGACTCAGCGTATGGCGCAGCATACGGAACAGGGCGGTATTGTCATTCTCACTACCCACCAGCCGCTTAATGTTGAGACCAATAAAGTGCGACGTATTGCGCTGACCAGCGAGAGGGCAACGCAATGATGTGGCGAATCTTCCGTTTAGAACTGCGAGTTGCGTTTCGTCATAGTGCGGAAATCGCCAATCCTTTATGGTTCTTTCTGATTGTTATCACGTTGTTTCCTCTGAGCATTGGGCCGGAGCCACAGCTGCTGGCGCGTATTGCGCCGGGCATCATCTGGGTTGCTGCGCTGCTGGCGTCATTGCTGGCGCTGGAGCGCTTGTTTCGTGATGACTTACAGGACGGCAGCCTTGAGCAACTGATGCTGCTGTCGCTGCCGCTTCCGGCGGTCGTGCTGGCGAAAGTGATGGCGCACTGGGTCGTAACCGGTTTGCCGCTATTAATCCTCTCTCCGCTGGTGGCATTACTGCTGGGCATGGATATGTACGGCTGGAAAATTATGGCGCTGACCTTGCTGCTCGGCACGCCGACGCTGGGTTTTCTCGGCGCGCCTGGCGTAGGTCTGACGGTGGGTTTAAAGCGCGGCGGCGTGCTGTTAAGCGTGCTGGTTCTCCCGCTTACCATTCCACTACTGATTTTTGCGACCGCGGCGATGGATGCGGCCTCCATGCACTTGCCTGTTGAAGGATACATGGCGATTCTGGGGGCGTTGTTGGTAGGCAGCGCCACGTTAAGCCCGTTTGCCACGGCTGCGGCGTTACGGATCAGCGTGCAGTAATGCGACAGGATTTGCAGGCCGGGCAAGGCGCTCCGGCAAAACGGATATTAATTAATGGAGTCTGGTGACTGAACTATGTGGAAAACACTTCATCAATTGGCGATGCCCCCTCGGCTCTATCAGATCTGCGGCTGGTTTATTCCGTGGCTGGCAATTGCCAGCGCGGTGGTACTGATAACCGGATGGGTGTGGGGCTTTGGCTTCGCGCCAGCTGATTATCAGCAGGGACAGAGCTATCGCATCATTTATCTGCACGTTCCGGCGGCAATCTGGTCGATGGGAATTTATGCCTCGATGGCTGTTGCGGCGTTTATCGGCCTGGTCTGGCAGATGAAAATGGCCAATCTGGCGCTGGCTGCGATGGCGCCCATTGGCGCTGTGTTTACCTTTATCGCGCTGGTGACGGGGTCCGCATGGGGCAAACCGATGTGGGGAACCTGGTGGGTCTGGGATGCCCGACTCACCTCTGAACTGGTGTTGCTGTTTCTCTACGTTGGCGCCATTGCATTGTGGCATGCGTTTGACGACCGCCGCCTGGCAGGGCGTGCCGCCGGTATTCTGGTGTTGATTGGTGTGGTCAACTTACCGATTATTCACTACTCGGTCGAGTGGTGGAACACGCTGCATCAGGGGTCAACCCGTATGCAGCAAAGCATCGATCCGGCAATGCGCGCACCGCTGCGTCTGGCGATTGTCGGTTACCTGTTGCTGTTTGTCACGCTGGCGCTAATGCGCATGCGTAACCTGATTTTGATGATGGAAAAACGCCGCCCGTGGGTGAGCGAACTGATCTTAAAAAGAGGCCGCCAATGACCCCTGCATTTGCATCATGGAGTGATTTTTTCGCGATGGGCGGTTACGCCTTGTATGTCTGGCTGGCTGTCGCCATGAGCGTTATTCCGCTGCTGGTGCTGGTGCTACATTCTGCGTTACAGCATCGCGCAATTTTACGCGGCGTGGCCCAGCAGCGGGCGAGGGAAGCGCGCATGCGCGCAGCGCAAGTACAACGGGAGGCGGCGTGAATATTCGACGTAAAAATCGGCTATGGATAGCCTGCGCGGTACTGGCAGGTCTGGCGTTGACCATTTCGCTGGTGCTCTACGCGCTGCGTTCCAATATCGATCTGTTCTACACCCCGGGAGAGATACTCTACGGTAAGCGCGAGACACAGCAGATGCCTGAAGTCGGTCAGCGTCTGCGCGTGGGTGGGATGGTGATGCCGGGCAGCGTGAAGCGCGATCCGCAATCGCTAAAAGTAACTTTCAGCATCTATGACGCCGAAGGTGTGGTGGATGTGACCTATGAAGGCATTTTGCCGGACCTGTTCCGCGAAGGGCAGGGGGTCGTTGTTCAGGGCGATCTGGACAAGGGAAATCATGTGCAGGCTAAAGAGGTTCTGGCCAAACATGATGAAAATTACACCCCGCCGGAAGTCGAAAAAGCGATGCAGGAAAACCACCGTCGCCCGGAAAGTGTTTATAAGGATAAAACGTCATGATGCCGGAAATTGGCAATGCGCTGTTGTGCCTTGCGCTTGGCGTTGCACTACTGCTGTCGGTCTATCCGTTGTGGGGCGTGGCGCGCGGCGACGTGCGGATGATGGCCTCAGCACGGCCCTTTGCCTGGGTCTTGTTTATCTGCGTGATGGGCGCGTTCCTGATTCTGGTTAATGCCTTCGTGGTTAATGACTTTACCGTGACCTACGTCGCCAGTAACTCCAATACCCAGCTTCCTGTCTGGTACCGGGTGGCAGCGACATGGGGCGCGCATGAAGGTTCGCTGCTGCTGTGGGTGCTGCTGATGAGCGGCTGGACGTTCGCCGTCGCGGCGTTCAGCCAGCGCATGCCGCTGGACATTGTCGCCCGCGTGTTGGCGGTGATGGGGATGGTCAGCGTCGGCTTCCTGCTGTTTATCCTGTTTACCTCTAATCCGTTTGCCCGCACGTTGCCCAATTTCCCTGTTGAAGGGCGCGATCTGAACCCGCTGTTGCAGGATCCGGGACTGATTTTCCATCCGCCGTTGCTGTACATGGGGTATGTCGGTTTCTCGGTAGCTTTCGCGTTTGCGATCGCCGCGTTGATGAGCGGGCGTCTGGACAGCACCTTCGCTCGCTTTTCGCGTCCATGGACGCTGGCGGCGTGGGTGTTTCTGACGCTGGGGATTGTACTCGGTTCGGCCTGGGCCTATTACGAGCTGGGCTGGGGCGGCTGGTGGTTCTGGGATCCGGTTGAGAACGCCTCCTTTATGCCATGGCTGGTAGGCACCGCCCTGATGCACTCGCTGTCGGTAACCGAACAGCGCGCCAGCTTCAAAGCCTGGACGCTGCTGCTGTCAATCTGCGCCTTCTCGCTGTGCCTGTTGGGGACTTTCCTGGTACGTTCCGGCGTACTGGTTTCGGTGCATGCTTTCGCCTCTGACCCGTCGCGAGGGATGTTTATTCTGGCCTTTATGGTGCTGGTGATTGGCGGTTCCCTGCTGCTGTTTGCAGTGCGTGGGCATAAGGTTCGCTCGCGGGTAAACAACGCGCTGTGGTCGCGTGAATCGCTGCTATTGGGCAACAACGTTCTGCTGATCGCCGCTATGCTGGTGGTGTTGTTGGGCACGCTGCTGCCGCTGGTGCACAAACAGCTTGGGCTGGGCAGCATTTCGATTGGCGAGCCGTTCTTCAATACCATGTTTACCTGGCTGATGGCGCCGTTTGCGCTGCTGCTGGGCATTGGGCCATTAGTGCGCTGGGGCCGTGACCGGCCGCGTAAACTGAAAACGTTACTGATTATCGCGTTTGTCACCACGCTAATTCTGTCGCTGCTGTTGCCGTGGCTGTTTGAGGATCGCATTGCCGCCATGACGGTGGTGGGGCTGGCGATGGCGTGCTGGATTTTTGTGTTGGCCATGTCCGAAGCGTACCTGCGCATTTCTCGTGGAACGAAGCTGACGCCCAGCTACTGGGGGATGGTATCGGCTCACGTTGGGCTGGCGATTACCATTGTTGGTATTGCCTTTAGCCAGAATTACAGCGTGGAACGCGATGTCCGTATGAAAGCGGGTGATAGCGTCAGCATCCATGACTATCAGTTTACTTTCCGTGAAGTGAAAGATATTACCGGACCAAACTACCGGGGCGGGGTCGCCATTATTGGCGTCACGCGTGATGGTAAACCGGCAGCCACGCTGCATGCGGAGAAACGCTTCTATAACAGCACCAGTTCGATGATGACTGAAGCGGCGATTGACGGCGGGTTCACGCGCGATCTGTATGCTGCGCTGGGTGAAGAGCTGGATAACGGCGCATGGGCTGTACGTTTGTATTACAAACCGTTTATTCGCTGGATTTGGGCCGGAGGATTGCTGATGGCGCTGGGCGGGGTGTTCTGCCTGTTTGATCCATGCTATCGCCAGCGCACGCGCCCTCGCGCCGCGGTGCAAAAAAATGCGTCGGAGGCTGTATGAAGCGCAACGCACTGTTAATTCCGTTTATTATTTTTCTCATTATTGCGGCGGCGCTGCTGTGGCAGTTAGCGCGTAACGCGCAGGGAGACGACCCTACTAATCTGGAGTCGGCGTTGATCGGCAAACCTGTTCCGACGTTCCGCCTGGAATCGCTGGAAAACCCGGGTCAGCATTATCAGGCCGATGTGCTGACGCAGGGCAAGCCAGTGTTGCTGAACGTCTGGGCGACCTGGTGTCCGACCTGTCGCGCCGAGCATCAGTATCTGAATCAGCTGTCTGCGCAAGGCGTAAGGGTAGTGGGTCTGAACTATAAAGACGATCGTCAGAAAGCCATTGTCTGGCTGAAAGAACTGGGCAATCCTTACTCATTAAGTCTGTTTGACGGCGACGGTATGCTCGGCCTCGATCTTGGCGTGTACGGCGCGCCGGAGACATTCCTGATCGACGGGAAAGGTATTATTCGCTATCGCCATGCAGGTGATCTTAACGCCCGGGTGTGGGAAAGCAAGATCAAACCGTTGTGGGACAAGTACAGTAAGGAGGCTGCGCAATGAGATTTTTATTGGGCCTGCTGATGCTGGTTATCTCGGGATCCGCGCTGGCGACTATCGATGTAATGCAGTTTAAGGATGAAGCGCAGGAGCAGCAGTTCCGCCAGCTTACCGAGCAACTGCGTTGTCCTAAGTGTCAGAACAACAGCATTGCCGACTCTAACTCAATGATTGCCACCGACCTGCGGCAGAAAGTGTACGAACTGATGCAGGAAGGCAAAAGTCAGAAAGAGATTGTTGACTACATGGTGGCGCGCTACGGCAACTTCGTCACTTACGATCCTCCGTTAACTCCGCTGACCGTGCTGCTGTGGGTGATGCCGGTGGTAGCGATTGGTCTCGGGGGCTGGATTATTTTCGCCCGTACTCGCCGACGCGTGCGGGTGAAACAAGAAGAGTTTCCTGATGACATCATCCCGGATGGCAAGCGCGGTGGATTCGGACTCTTTGTGCCCGGCATCGTGGTGGCGCTGGTGGTCGGCGCGGTGAGCTATTACCAAACCGGGAACTATAAACAGGTGCAGGTCTGGCAACAGGCCACCGCTCAGGCACCTATGCTGCTGGAGCGGGCATTAGATCCAAAAGCCGACCCGTTGAATGAAGAAGACATGACGCGTCTGGCGCTGGGGCTGCGCACTCGCTTACAGGCCGATCCCGCAAACGTTGAAGGCTGGATTATGCTTGGACGCATTGGCATGGTGCTCGGCAACGCCAGCACGGCTACTGAAGCCTATGCCAATGCTTATCGGCTGGATCCGAAAAACAGTGATGCGGCGCTGGGCTATGCGGAAGCGCTGACCCGTTCATCCGACCCTGATGATAACCGTCGGGGCGGGGAGCTGTTACGTCAACTAATACGCGGCGAACATGCCAACGTGCGCGTATTGAGCATGTACGCGTTTAACGCTTTCGAACAGCAGCGCTTCGGCGAAGCGGTTGCGGCGTGGGAGATGATGCTGAAATTATTACCTGCTAACGATACCCGTCGGGCGGTAATCGAGCGCAGTATTAAACAGGCGATGGAGCAGCTAACCCCGCAGGAGAAGTAAGAGTGAAAGATGCCGGATGGCGACGCAACGCGTCTTATCCGGCCTGGCGATGCACGTGACGTGTAGGCCCGATAAGCGTAGCGCTATCGGGCAATATCTGGTTATTACATACCGCGCGTTTGCAAAAACAGAATAGTGGCAGCAACGCGAGAGCGCACGTTGAGTTTGCGCAGCAGGTTGCGAATATGCACCTTCACCGTCTGTTCGGAAATATTCAGCACTGAAGCAATCTGTTTATTCGACAGCCCCTGAGCCAGTTCATGCAAGACATCCAGCTCGCGTTCGGTGAGAATGCTGAACGGATCTTCTTGTGCCCCGAACAGGTCGCGTTCGCGCAGATATTCACTGACGCGTGTACTGAACGCTTTACCGCCTTTGGCGCCGCTGCGAATGGCTTCCAGCAGGACTTCAGGATCGCTGTCTTTGAGCAAATAACCATCCGCACCCGCGTCAATTAGGGCGTATACATCGCTGGCGGCATCCGAAACGGTCAGAATGATAATTTGTGCGGTCACACCGTCCCGACGCAGCGCATTCAGGGTATCCAGCCCACTCATACCTTTCATATTGAGATCCAACAGGATCACGTCAAGGTCCAGACGGTTTGCCAGATCGATCGCACTTGCGCCGTCACCTGCTTCAGCTACTACGTTAAATGCGGGATCCAGTTGCAATAATTGACTAATTCCCCGCCGCATCAGTGGGTGGTCATCGACAATCAGCACCCGAAAAGGCGTTGCTTCAGGCATACTATTCTCCTGAGTTTTATTAGTATCATTATTGTTTTCAGCGCATCAATCGTCCAGATTCATCGCGCTGATGAGAGGATAAATTTTACCCCAATTTGTGCATGGGTAAGTAGTAAAACCTGTGCTGAAGAGAGGGAGAATACATGGACAATGTGAGGTTCAAGAACGGTAAGACGCCGTGAGGGTGCTGGGGGGCGGGGGAAAATGGGATCAGGCTATGGCATAACTTTTCAGTGTCTGTAATCGGGCCGATCCTGCATACGGTTACGGTTCTGTCAGTAATGTATAGTTACAGCGCCTTATTGAGAACCAACGTTCACAAATGGTTATGGTGTAACAATCTGGAGCATTGAGGATCGACCCGTACGTCTTTACGCATCAGCCGTCGTTCTTCATCAGGAATGGGTACCCAGGTACAAAAACGTTACCCACGTTCTGATATTGTTGAGTTTAAAATTGATTGATGAAATAGAGGGCGCGTGATGCCCGTTTATTTATTGTTGCTGTTCTTTTTTTCTGGTTTCATCCAGGCATCATTGTATTTAATATTCCCTCTAACATAATTCCATTCAATGTCACGGAATCTAAGACCTACTACCTCATGCATATTAGGGGACGAACTACCGGGATAGTAGACATGTGTAAAATCTACAGAGGATATAACGACATCTTCCAGAGTAATATTATAAATCTCTACTTCGATCCCTGCTTCTATAGTCTCATAATATTTAATGACTGCCTTTTGCAGTCTCTTCCCTTCACAAACAGCTACAGCCAGGTAAGGGCTGACTTTATCAAGTTGCTTATGCACAATTACGGGATTATGCTGCCTACAGCCTGTCATGCTGCCAGTGTTGCTATCAACAGGCTGTCTAACACCGTAACTACTATTCATGACTTCTATAGCACCTTCACGGCCTAAGGATAAACAATCTCCCGGAATCTGCATTCCGTTTTCATCATATAAAAATAAATAAGCTGGTAATGACATGATTAATAGTTTCCATCGTTATCTATAAAGAATGAATCTGAATAGCTTTTATTATTGAGAGAATAAGATATATTATATATATATCCGTGCTTTAATTTAATTTTAAAACAAGTGTCAGGATATTTTAGAGAGATTCCATCATCTGCTTTAATAACTGTATATTTCCTGCCAGGCGAATAGTAGATACTATAACGCTCTAAAACATCTGTTTTATTTACAGTGAAGCAAATAGTATCGCCTTGTTTAAAAACACTACGTTGCTGTGGAACTGGTACACCTCCACCGGGGCAGCCTGACAGAAGAAATATTAAGGGGATAATAGTTGATTTTTTCATCCGGGAAATCCTTTCATAACAGCTTTGTATTTTGATATTAAAGAATAAACTGATTCATTAGGATTGTAATCTCTGTATACAGATAAATATAAGGTGCCACTATTAAATCCATATGTGAGAAGTAACCAATAATCACTGGCTATTGATGCTTGCTGTTCTAATCCGTAATGAAGAAAATCAGCCTTATCTAAACTGTAACTGTAATCAGCGAAACGAGAGAACAAACCTCTGGTTCTGACAAACATTCCCTTCTGTGCTTGCCAGGCGTGAACCATCTCATGCATGAATCTGTGCTTTTTCTGTATGTCACGTTCCAAAGAGAAATCAGGTGAATAAGTTCCCTCTCTAAACCAAAGTTCACCGTTTGGCGTCATGGCAACATTTACGGGTTGCATATTGAAGGGGAGATAGCTTTCAAGGTGTACCCACACCTTGCTATAGATAATACTTCCACCAAACAGCGTCCTTGCTAGTGCAATCTCTCCTATTGTAAGTTGCCTGACCCCTCCGGGGACTATGGGAGTTCCCGACGTGGGGTTTATTGTCCAGTCTACGGGCATAGCATATCCATATTATTTGTATTGTTTTATGCGCTAATGGTACTCCTACCCTAAAGCATTGGGAATGTTTCTTTCCGGGATAAATTCTGAATTCTTTAAAATTAAATTATTATAAATCATCTGTTTACTGAATAAATCAGCCTTGTCATTACAAAGTGAATGCAGGGTATTATGATTGGGCTGGGGCCTGTGTGACTTTAAAACCTTCTTGGCTTCATTCTCTTTGGGAAGCGTTCTGTACGCGGTGTATTTGGCTGGACAGAAAACGATAAGTGATGATAAATCAAAAATAGCAGCCTTTGCTATGTCGATGGTTGGCTACTTTAGCAACTTTGTAAATTTGACGTTGCTAATACGAAGTTGTCTGTGGTTGAAGACCATTGTGGGGAAATTATCTACGACATCAGAAATGGGTAAGCTATAGGTAGATGATGGCGATGTGGAAAGGGAAGCTCAACTGTTTCAGAAAAAGCAACAAAAGGATGAGTTCCTTAAATTCGTTTTCTCTGACAATAGCATTGCTTCAGGATATCTTTTGCACCGGGCAGACTATCAAAATTCCTTTTTCATAAATGAGGTTGATGACTTCCCGGTGATGTGTATAGCTGAAATTTTACCGCGAAGTCGACGCTTTGCGTCGGGGATTTTTCCCCGATTAATCCCCGTTACTTCCCCGTTCAGAAAACAGGCATAAAAAAACCAACCACAGGGGTTGGTTATTTTTAGGGATTTTTGGTCGGCACGAGAGGATTTGAACCTCCGACCCCCGACACCCCATGACGGTGCGCTACCAGGCTGCGCTACGTGCCGACGCTATGGCTGACAATACTACTGCTTTCCAGCGTGAATGCAAGAGGATGGTTTGCTAACTGATTTATAATTAATCAGTTAGCAATAAATCGTTTCTCATCCGTCAGAACTTGTAGCAGCAGGCTCAGCTGCGGTTTCTGATCTTTTATCTTCTCACCGTGTAAATCATAGGTCTGATAGTTACCGTTGTTGTTAAGCACCAGCGTCATCTCTGGCGTGGTAATCGCCAGCGTGCTGCCGTCGGCGGCGGTAACCCAGTAATGGCGGCGGGTTGCATTAAACAAATCCTGGCCCTGCGAGTACTCGTTAGCTGGCGTGCTGACGTGGAGCAGACGTTGCATGAGCGTCGTCATCAGGTCCGTATGATCGGTCAGGCTATTGATGCGCTGAGCAGGTGTTCCCGGCCAGTGAATAATCAGAGGAACCTGCAGATGACCGCGCGACCAGGCAAAATTGTTCTCTTCCTGAGTCAGCGGTACGCCCCGACCCGCGGTAATAATCACCACCGTGTTGTTCAGTTTACCGGAGTCGCGCAGGGCGCTAAGGATCCGGTTAATGTTGGCATCCACATCCTGAGCGGCATTGGCGTAGCGTTTGGCAAAGTTCTTCTGGTTGCTGTCGTTCAGGTTCGTCCCGTTAAAGGAGACCCAGGAGAACCAGCGGTTATCTTCCTGCGCGTAGCGGCCCAGCCAGTTGATCCACTGGCTGGCGGTCTGCTCGTCAGACTGCGTTTGCACGCTCGGCATAGAGAAATCTGACAGTAGCGCCTGGCGATAAAGTGGGCTGGTAAAGCCATCCGAGGAGAATAGCCCCAACTGATATCCCTGCTGGTTCAGCGCAGAGATCAGCGCCGCAGGCGTTCGGGTCGACAAAATGCCGTCCATATAGCTTGGAGAAACGCCATAGAACAGACCAAAAATCCCGTTATCCGTGGTGTTGCCTGTGCTCATGTGACGCGTAAAGGCGATATTCTGCTCAGCGAATTCAGCCAGCGCTGGCATCTGTTTTTCAAAACGGGAGTAGTTCAGGCCGTCTACGGTGATCAGCAGAACGTTCTGTCCGGTTCCCATATCGCGGTAGCGCAGTTCGCTGAGCGGGTACTGCACGGAAACCGCTTCCGGGTTTCCCTGCTCGATCAGGCGGCGTTGATATTCTTGCGCATCCAACAGACCATGTTTTTCCAGAAACTTGCGTGCCGTCATCGGGTAGGAGAGCGGCAGGTTCGCGCGTTGCATGGTAATAGGGCGATAGAAATTGGCGTCTGCCCAGATGTACACCACATGCGAAGCGATAAAGGAAACGAAGAAGAATGCGGCTAACGGTTTAGCAAAATGGCGACGACGCGTCAGGCTGCGTAGTTTTTGCCAGCTCCAGGTCGCAAACAGCATTTCGATTAACAGAATAACCGGCACGCTGATAAACATCAGTTGCCAGTCACGCGCCGCTTCATTCTGGTCAGGGTTAATGACCAGTTCCCAGACGATCGGGTTGAGGTGCAGGTGGAAGCGGGTAAAAACTTCGCTGTCGATTAACAACAACGTCATGCCAGCTGTCGCCAGAATAGCTGATAAGAATCGCATCAGCCTCTGGGACATGACGATAAACGTCAGGGGAAACAGGATCAGCAGATAGGTGGCAAACACCAGGAAGCTAAAATGCCCGACAACGCTCAGGTAGGAATAAACGCGCCCTGCAAGCGTAGTCGGCCAGTCGGCGACAAACAGGTAACGGCTACCGAGTACCATGGCCAACAGAATGTTGAACAAAGCAAACCAGTGCCCCCAGCTAACCATCTGGGAGACTTTCTCACGGTAGCGCTGACGATGAGTTACCATAAACTGTTGTTCGTTTCCCCGGATCAGGCTCTTAATGCGCTTGGTCGTCGTTTACCGAAGACTGTAATGCGCGGGCAAAAGAGTTGGCAATCGCCTGGCGCTGGGCCGGTGCGATGCTTGTATTGATAAGGTTAGTCACCATGTTTCCCAGTACCATCAGGGAAAGATCGGTCGGCGCCTTATGTTTTTCCAGTACGTTGAGCATCTCATTCAGCAGTTGTTCAACGTGTTCGTCACTATAGCGGGAAATTTGTGGCATAAATCGAAATCAGTCTGTTCATGAAAGGGCAACATATTACCGTACGGACAGTTTTTTTTCTGCTTTTTTATCTTCTATTGCGTCACTGCCCGGCAGGTGGTTGAATACCGCCCGGTCTAAAAGGAGAGTTTATCATGAGTCTGGATATCAACCAGATTGCCCTGCACCAGCTTATCAAACGTGATGAGCAAAACCTTGAGCTGGTCTTGCGCGATTCATTACTGGAACCGACAGCGACCGTTGTCGATATGATGGCTGAACTGCATCGGGTGTATAGCGCCAAGAATAAAGCCTATGGCCTGTTCAGCGAAGAGAGCGAGCTGGCGCAAACGCTGCGTTTACAGCGTCAGGGTGAAGAGGATTTTCTGGCCTTTAGCCGTGCCGCGACAGGGCGTTTGCGGGACGAGCTGGCGAAATATCCTTTTGCCGATGGTGGTATTGTCTTGTTCTGCCATTACCGCTATCTGGCGGTAGAGTATCTGCTGGTTGCCGTACTGAACAATTTAAGCAGCATGCGCGTCAATGAAAATCTGGATATCAATCCGACGCACTATCTGGATATCAATCATGCGGACATCGTGGCGCGTATTGATTTAACCGAGTGGGAAACCAATCCGGAGTCCACACGCTATCTGACGTTCCTGAAAGGGCGGGTAGGGCGCAAAGTCGCCGATTTCTTCATGGACTTTCTCGGCGCCAGCGAAGGTCTGAACGCCAAAGCGCAAAACCGCGGTCTGCTGCAGGCGGTTGATGACTTCACCAATGAGGCGCAACTGGATAAAGCCGAGCGCCAGAATGTGCGGCAGCAGGTGTACAGCTACTGCAACGAGCAGCTACAGGCCGGTGAAGAGATTGAGCTGGAGTCGCTGTCTAAAGAGCTTTCCGGCGTCAGTGAAGTCAGCTTCAGCGACTTCGCTGCTGATAAAGGCTATGAGCTGGAAGAGAGCTTCCCGGCGGATCGCAGTACGTTGCGCCAATTAACCAAATTTGCCGGCAGCGGCGGTGGGTTAACCATTAATTTTGACGCCATGCTGCTGGGCGAGCGTATTTTCTGGGATCCGGCTACAGATACCCTGACCATCAAAGGTACGCCGCCGAACCTGCGCGACCAGCTCCAGCGCCGCACGTCGGGCGGGAAATAAAACCGTTTGCCGGATGGGGCGCAAACGCCTTATCCGGCCTGCGTGATTCATCTTTACCGCGAACAAAATTCCATAAAAAAACCCCGCCGAGGCGGGGTTTTCTTCAACTTCCAGGCGATTACGCGCGAACGAAGTCGATGTGAGTCAGCTTCGGCTTGAAAGCGTGACGCTGTACAGCCTGAGCTTTAACTTTAACTTCTTTACCGTCAACAACGATGGTCAGAACTTCGCTGTAGAATTCAGCTTTAGCTTGCATGTTCATAACTGCATCGTGATCCAGTTCGATAGCAATCGGGGCTTCTGCGCCACCGTAGATGATTGCCGGGAACTTGTTAGCGGCACGCAGGCGGCGGCTCGCACCCTTACCCTGCTCTTTACGTACTTCAGCGTTGATAGTAAACATTTAAATCTCTCTTTAATAATTCCTGCTACAGGCGACCCAGCAACAGGTAAGTGATCTGCTTTGCGTATGCAAAAGCGGGCGAGATTCTATACTCAAACGGCTGGTACATCAATCAAAAGTACAATTAACCGCGTAATTCATGTGCCCGGCGAAAGCGACCTTCATAATCGAAGACCTTTTCACGCACCTGCCAGTACTGACCTTTCATGCGCGCAACCACGAAATCAGGATGGCGTAACAGCGCCTGCTGGGCGAGGATATCGGCGGCGGTTATCCAGCGTAAGGGAATACCGGGGGTACGGGTGTGCGGGCGAATAAACAGTTGTTCGAATGCCGTACGCTGCGCGGGAGTGTGTAGACGAAAGCGTTCGCTGACGTCGGCTCCGTCTTCATCGTAATAGGTGATTTTTAGCCATTCGCCTTTTTCATCCTGGCCATTTTGTAACACCATACCGCTACAGCGCAGGACCAGCGCATCTTTTAGCCTCAACGCCGCTTTCAGCATATCATCCGGGTCGACCAGCACCGTATCGCATTCACGGCAGCGGCGGGCGGCAATGTCATTTTCCGCGTTGCACTGCGGGCAATTTTTAAACCGGAAACGAAAGTTGCACTGTTCGCGATGACCGTCATCATCTTCAAACCATCCCTGGCAGCGGCGACCAAAATGTTCAATCAGCGTGCCGTCAGCCGTTGTTTTGCCCCAGAAGGTGTTGGCAAATCCGCAGGCAGGGCAAAACACCTGCACCGGCACGTTGTCGCTTTTTCCCTTCGGCGCGCCCACTTCCGGGGCGTACAGGTCATGGGGATTGCCCGCGTAATCGAGGATCAGACAGTCGGTTTTACCTGGGGCCAGGCGCAGTCCGCGACCAACAATTTGTTGGTACAGGCTGACTGATTCCGTCGGGCGGAGAATGGCGATAAGGTCGACGTGTGGGGCATCGAAGCCGGTAGTCAGGACCGACACATTCACCAGAAAGCGAAAGCGCTGGGCTTTGAAATCTTCAATCAGTACGTCACGCTCCGCGCCCGGCGTATCTCCGGTAATAAGTGCGGCATCGTCAGCAGGCAGCAGGCCCAGAATTTCTTTGGCGTGTTCAACGGTGGCGGCGAAAATCATCACCCCTTTGCGCGTCTGGGCAAACTCAACAATCTGGCTGATGATATGCGGCGTGATTCGCTGCTGCTTTTTTAATTCCCGATTAAGGTCCGCCTCGCTGAACAGGCCGTTACTTTGTGCCTGCAGGCGGCTGAAGTCATACTGCACGACCGGCATGTCGAGGCGTTCCGGCGGCGTCAGGTAGCCGTGTTTAATCATATAGCGCAGCGGTAATTCATAAATGCAGTCGCGAAACAGCGCTTTTTCATCGCCGCGCACCATTCCGTGATAATGAAAGTGGTAAATCCAGCCTTTACCCAGACGAAAAGGCGTGGCGGTAAGCCCCAGCAGGCGTAAGTGGGGATTGACGTTGGTCAGGTGAGTGAGGATTTGCTGATACTGACTCTCTTCATCATCACCGATGCGGTGACATTCATCGACGATCAGCAGGGAAAACTCTCCCTGAAATGCATCCAGATTACGCGCCACCGACTGTACGCTGCCAAATACCACTTTTCCGTGGCTCTCTTTACGCTTCAGCCCGGCGGCAAAAATATCGGCCTCCAGCCCCAACGCGCAATATTTGGCGTGGTTTTGCGCGACCAGCTCTTTGACGTGCGCCAGTACCAGCACGCGACCACGCGCCACGCGGGCCAGTTCCGCTATCACCAGGCTTTTGCCCGCGCCGGTTGGCAGGACGATAACCGCCGGCGTGCGGTGGTGGCGAAAATGGTTGAGCGTGGCGTCCACGGCTTCTTTTTGGTACGGGCGAAGAGTAAAAATCATGGGCTCACTAAGGTAAACAGTAACAATGAATAGTATGCCATGAATCATTTCCCTTGAGGGATGGTGTAACACCGCTATACTGGGCGGATAACAGTCCCACTTTTCGGGCGCAAACCCGATTCTCGTATTTTTACAGGCAAAAATCACACTCATGCGACTTGATAAATTTATCGCTCAGCAACTCGGCGTCAGCCGCGCTATTGCCGGGCGTGAGATCCGTGCTAACCGCGTTACCGTCGACGGTGAAATCGTCAGAAATAGCGCCTTTAAGCTGCTGCCAGAACATGGCGTCGAATATGACGGCAATTCCCTGGTTCAACAGAATGGCCCGCGCTATTTTATGCTGAATAAGCCGCAGGGCTATGTTTGTTCAACGGATGATCCGGATCACCCGACGGTTCTTTATTTCCTTGATGAACCCGTCGCACACAAATTACATGCGGCAGGCCGTCTGGATATCGACACCACCGGACTGGTGCTGATGACCGATGACGGACAGTGGTCGCATCGCATCACTTCGCCACGTCACCATTGTGAGAAAACCTATCTGGTGACGCTGGAATCGCCGGTGGCGGATGATACCGCCGAACAGTTTGCCCGTGGCGTACAACTGCATAACGAAAAAGACCTGACAAAGCCGGCCGTGCTGGAAGTCATTACGCCAACTCAGGTGCGATTGACCATCAGCGAAGGGCGCTATCATCAGGTGAAACGCATGTTCGCCGCCGTGGGAAACCACGTTGTAGAACTGCACCGTGAACGGATCGGCGCCATTAAGCTTGATGATGACCTTGAGCCTGGCGAATACCGTCCATTAACTGAAGAAGAAATTGCCAGCGTTAACTTAACCCCGCGTTAATCTCAGGAGCTAAATGTGACCACCCGGCAGAACTCGTCAATTGCCATTGTCTTTATCCTTGGCTTGTTAGCCATGCTGATGCCGTTGTCGATTGATATGTATCTTCCGGCGCTGCCTGTTATCTCTGAACAGTTTGGTGTGCCTGCCGGTAGCGCGCAGATGACCCTCAGTACCTATATTTTAGGTTTTGCGGTGGGGCAGTTGCTGTATGGTCCAATGGCAGACAGCATTGGGCGTAAGCCGGTAATACTGGGCGGAACGCTGGTGTTTGCGGCGGCGGCAGTTGCTTGTGCGCTGGCGCAAACTATCGATCAACTGATCATAATGCGTTTCTTCCATGGTCTGGCGGCTGCGGCGGCGAGCGTGGTTATCAACGCCCTGATGCGCGATATCTATCCGAAGGAAGAGTTCTCGCGCATGATGTCATTCGTCATGTTGGTCACCACGATAGCGCCATTGCTGGCACCCATTGTGGGCGGCTGGGTGCTGGTATGGCTGAGCTGGCACTATATCTTTTGGATCCTCGCCGTGGCGGCTATTCTGGCTTCAGTGATGATCTTTACGCTGATCAAAGAAACATTGCCCGTAGAGCGTCGCCAGCCGTTTCGCTTGCGCACTACTCTTGGCAACTTTGCCTCGTTGTTTCGTCATAAGCGCGTACTGAGCTATATGCTGGCCAGCGGGTTCAGCTTTGCCGGAATGTTTTCTTTCCTTAGCGCCGGGCCTTTTGTCTACATCGAGATTAACCATGTTTCACCGCAGCATTTCGGTTACTACTTCGCGCTGAATATTGTTTTCCTGTTCGTGATGACCATCATCAACAGCCGCTTTGTTCGCCGGGTTGGGGCATTGAATATGTTCCGTGCGGGGCTGTGGATCCAGTTTGTGATGGCGGGCTGGATGGTTTTCAGTGCGCTATTCGGGGTAGGTTTTTGGGCGCTGGTGGTGGGCGTGGCGGCATTTGTCGGCTGCGTGTCGATGGTGTCATCTAACGCGATGGCGGTCATCCTGGATGAATTCCCGCACATGGCGGGAACGGCATCATCTTTGGCGGGGACGTTCAGATTTGGCATTGGCGCTATTGTTGGGGCACTGTTGTCTCTGGCGACCTTTAACTCGGCCTGGCCGATGATTTGGTCGATAGCGTTTTGCGCCACCAGCTCTATTCTCTTCTATCTCTACGCCAGTCGCGCTAAAAAACGGTGATCTAATACACAACCTGGAGGTCATAAGGCCTCCAGAGTTGATGTATATCAACCGCAAATCTATCAATTCTCCTGCTTATGTTTATTTTATGTAAAATCAATTTATGTAAAAAGTCACATCATTGTAGTTAAAAAGGTTGAGTTAGATCGCAGAAACGAGTACATATAGCCCGGAAATTTGCCAGAACCATTGAATAAATTTAAATACCTGGTTCGGAAAGCAGCATATGGACATGGGTGTAAACGTTTACCAACTGTTTAAAGACGTTTTGTCAATGATGTGTTAATATTGATGTAAAATAATTGTGAAGTGATTGTGCTTCCAGGGAAAGAAAGTGATGACATTACAACTCTCAATCGTTCATCGTCTGCCGCAGTGCTATCGTTGGTCGGTGGGTTTCGCAGGTTCGAAAGTTGAACCGATTCCGCAAAACGGCCAGAGCAATGAGAACAGCCTGGTGGCGCTCAAATTGCTCAGCCCGGATGGTGATAGCGCGTGGTCAGTCATGCATAAACTCAGCCAGGCCCTCAGTGACATTGAGGTTCCTTGTTCCGTTCTGGAATGCGAAGGGGAGCCGTGCCTGTTTGTGAATCGTCAGGATGAGTTTGCTGCGACCTGCAGACTGAAAAATTTCGGCGTGGCAATCGCAGAACCTTTTTCAAATAACAATCCGTTTTGAGCGTCAGCTTAGCGCGAGCAGCTGACGCGTATAGGCCTGTTGTGGCGCGTTAAATACGTGCTCGCATTGCCCCTGTTCCACAACTTCTCCCTGCCTTAGCACAATAACCTGATGGCACAACGCGCGTACGACATGCAAATCATGGCTGATAAAAATATAGGCCAGACGATGCTTTTCCTGTAAGGACTTTAACAACATCAGGATTTGCGCCTGTACGGTCCTGTCGAGTGAGGATGTCGGTTCATCCAGAATGATCAGCGAAGGTTTTAGAATCAACGCCCGGGCAATGGCTATGCGTTGACGTTGACCACCGGAAAACTCTGCGGGATAACGATGTCGCGTTTCGCTATCCAGCCCCACTTCCGTCATGACCGCTTTCACCTGCGCTTCACGTTGTTCGGCAGTAAGTGTCGGTTGATGAACGCGTAGTCCCTCCTCAATAATTTGTAGCACGCTTAAGCGTGGGTTTAGCGAGGAGTTAGGATCCTGAAATACCACCTGAATGCGGTGACGTACGGGTAACAGCTGGCGACGATTTAAGGTATGCAACGCCTGGCCATCGAACACAATACTCCCCTGCGATGTGATTAGCCTCAGTAGCGCCAGCCCGGTGGTGCTTTTCCCGGAACCTGACTCACCGACCAGCCCCAGCGTTTCACCGGGCCGCAGGGAAAAACTGACGTCGTTGACCACAACGTTATGGTCTACTACGCGCTTCAGAATGCCTTTGCGGACAGGGAAGGCGACGCGGAGTTTTTCCACTTCCAGCAAGGGAGCTTGCCCTACAGGTAAGGGGACCGGGTCACCGGAAGGTTCGCTGTTTAACAATTTCTGCGTATACGGATGCGAGGGCGCAGAGAGCAGTTGTGCGGCACGATTTTGCTCAACGCACAGGCCGTTTTGCATGACCGCCACGGTATCGGCCAGCTTTTTCACAATGCTGAGGTTATGGGTGATGAACAGTAATCCCATATTCAGCTCTCGCTGTAACTCCCGTAACAATTGCAGGATCTGCGCCTGGACGGAGACATCCAGCGCGGTGGTGGGTTCATCGGCAATCAGCAGTTCTGGCCGCGTTAGCAGCGCCATGGCGATCATCACACGTTGGCGCTCACCGCCGGACAACTGGTGCGGGTAATCTGCGAGACGTTTGGCCGCCTGACGGATCCCGACGCGGTCCAGACAGGTCAGAATCTCTGCCCGGGCGGCCTCGCGACGCATTCCCTGATGCAGCGACAGCACCTCGTAAAGCTGTTTTTCCAGGTTGTGAAGCGGGTTCAGTGACACCATCGGCTCCTGGAAAATCATGGCGATTTTGTTCCCTCGTACGCCGCGAAGCGTCTGCTCGTCGGCGTGAAGCAATGATTCATCATGGAAACGAATATCTCCGGCAAGATAGACCGCAGGAGGGGACGGTAATAAGCGCAGAATAGAAAGCGCGGTCACACTTTTCCCTGAGCCAGATTCGCCCACCAGCGCCAGCGTTTGCCCGGCATCAACCCGCAATGAGAGAGTGTTGACAACGGTGCGCACGCTCTCCTGGTGGCGAAAACCTACCGATAAATTCTCAATAGCTAACAGAGGTTGTGTCATTTTAAATCGCCTTATTGGGATCAAACGCGTCGCGTACCGCTTCACCAATAAAGATCAGTAGCGATAAAAGCAGGGCAACGGAGATGAACGCAGTGATCCCAAGCCACGGCGCCTGCAGGTTATTTTTACCTTGTAACAGGAGTTCTCCCAACGATGGCGAGCCAAGCGGTAAGCCGAATCCGAGGAAATCCAGCGAGGTCAGGGTGGTTATCGAGGCGCATAATATAAACGGTAAAAAAGTCAGGGCGGCGACCATCGCGTTGGGTAGCATATGACGCAGAATAATACTGCGATCGCTCACGCCGAGCGCCTGCGCGGCACGAATGTAATCAAAGTTTCGGGTACGTAAAAATTCCGCACGCACCACGCCAACCAGACTCATCCAGCCAAACAGCACGGTAATGCCCAGCAGCCACCAGAAGTTGGGCTGGACCACGCTCGACAGCAGAATGATCAGAAACAGCGTTGGCATACCAGACCAAACCTCAATGAATCGCTGCCCCCACAGGTCCACTTTGCCGCCATAATAGCCCTGAATAGCGCCAGCCATGATACCCATCACGCTGGAACACAGGGTCAGCATTAAACCAAACAGGACCGAGATACGCGTGCCGTAGAGGATACGCGCCAGCACGTCGCCGCCGTTGGCGTCCGTCCCCAGCCAGTTTTGCGCAGAAGGTGGGGAAGGGAAGGGCTTATCAGTGGCAAAGTTAATGCTGGTGGCCCCAAAGCGTACGGGTGCCCACAGGATCCAGCCCTGCTTCTCCAGGCGCTGCTGTAGCCAGGGATCCTGATAATCAGCTTTGGTCGCCAGTGGTCCGCCAAAGTCGCTTTCACTGTAGTTTTTGAACAGAGGGAAATACCAACTGCTGTCATAGCGCACCAGCAGCGGCTTATCGTTGGCAATCAGTTCGGAACACAGGCTAAGGCCAAACAACACCAGAAAAATCCACAGCGACCAGTAGCCGCGGCGGTTATGACGAAAACGCGCCCAGCGGGCCTGATTGACGGGGCTTAATCGCGACATTAGCGTCCCTCAAAATCAATACGGGGATCGACCAGCGTATAGCTGATATCACTGAGAATATTCAGCAGCAGTCCGATCAGGGTGAAGATATAGAGCGTGCCAAACATCACCGGGTAGTCGCGTGATACGGTGGATTCATACCCCAGTAACCCCAGTCCGTTAAGCGAGAACATGACTTCAATCAGCAGCGAGCCGGTAAAAAACATGCTGATAAACGTTGCCGGGAAACCTGCTATCACCAGTAACATCGCGTTGCGAAACACATGTTTCCATAGAATATTTTTCTCGCTTACCCCTTTGGCGCGCGCGGTGACGACATACTGTTTGCGGACTTCATCCAGAAATGAGTTTTTAGTTAGCATGGTCAGCGCGGCAAACCCGCCAACCACCGTCGCCAGCACCGGCAGGGTAATATGCCACAGGTAGTCGGTCACTTTCTGATACCAGGGCAGAGAATCAAAGTTGGCGGAAACCAGCCCGCGCAGCGGGAACAGATCGTAGTAGCTTCCCCCGGCAAAAAAGACGATCAGCAAAATCGCAAACAGAAAGGCCGGTATGGCATAGCCGATAATAATGAATGCGCTGCTCCACACATCAAATCGGCTGCCATTGTGCACCGCTTTACGGATACCTAGCGGGATCGACACCAGATAAATGATGAGCGTACTCCACAGCCCCAGCGTGACGGAAACGGGCAGGCTGTCTTTGATAAGCGTCAGCACCGAAGCGCTACGAAACAGGCTGTCGCCGAAATCGAAACGAATGTAGTCCCAGAGCATTTTGAAGTAACGCTCATGAATAGGTTTATCGAACCCGTAGCGACGGGTGATTTCTGCAATCACTTCCGGATCCAGACCGCGGCCTCCGCGATAATTGCTGTCGCTGATGTTACCCACGCCGGTTTGCGCGTGGCTGGCGCGAACGCCTTCGCTGCCCGCGCCGGGTAAGGCGCCACTTTGCCCGAACTCAATAGCGGCGACGGCCTGCTCAACGGGACCGCCGGGGGCAATTTGCACGATAAAAAAGTTGATGGTGATGATGGCCCAGAGCGTCGGAATCACCAGCAGCAGACGTCGAATCAGATAAGCGCCCATTTACTCTCCCTGTCGTCTGGCTGCGGGAAGCTTCGCCGCTTTGTTGACGTCATACCACCAGTTGTCGAGGCCGATGGTGTAAATTGGGCGAATAGCAGGATGTGAAAATTTGTCCCACCAGGCGATACGATCCTCGGCCATGTACCACATCGGCAACATGTAGTAGTTCCAGGTTAATACCCTGTCCAGCGCCCGTCCCAGCGGGATCAGTTTGGCTTTATCACCTTGCGCCGCGATGATTTGATTGATCAATTTATCAATCACCGGGCTTTGCACGCCGGGCGCATTGTAGCTGGAGTCAATGTATTCAGAAGCCCACAGAATTTGCAGGTCTGAACTCGGCCACGGCATCGCGCGATACAACCTCGGCATCATGTCATAGTCGCGACTGCGCAGGCGGTTCGTGATTTGCGAATTATCAACCTGGCGGATGTTCATGGTGATGCCTAAGCGCTGCAGGTTGTGCTGGAACGGCAGTACCCACTGGCTGTTACTGCCCGCCGGGAGCAACAGTTCGAAGCTCAGGGGTTTACCGCTGACGCTGTTCACGCGCTGCTGTCCCTTTAGTATCCAGCCAGCCTGTTCCAGTAAGGTATTGGCTTTCAATAAGTTATCACGATCGTAGCCATCACCTGTTGATTTCGGCGGCTGATAAATTTGGCTGAAGACCTCAGGGGGGAGATCTTTTTTCAATGGCGCGAGTATCACCAGTTCATCCGCATCGGGGTAATTTTTTGCGGCATACTCGGTATTCTGAAAATAGCTGTTTGTCCGGCTCCAGGCGTTATAGAACAGGGCTTTATTCATCCATTCAAAATCAAAGGCCAGCGTGATGGCTTCACGTACGCGTCGATCGCTGAATACCGGACGCTGAATATTAAAGGCCAGCCAACGCGTATCCTGTGCGGATTCGTTTTTCTGCTCATCTTTGATGATGTAATGATTTGCGAAATTTTTGCCGGTATAACGTGTCGCCCAGTTTTTGGCATCGTTCTCCAGACGCAGATCAAACGCACCGGCCTTAAACGCTTCAAAGGCGACGTTGTCATCAAGATAGTAATCGTAGCGGATGGTATCAAAGTTCCAGCGCCCGCGGTTAACGGGCAGGTTCGCGGCCCAATAATCTTTGACACGCGAATAGACAATATACTGGCCCATTTTCCACTGGGTGATACGGTACGGGCCGCTGGCAAGCGGTGGGGAAGATAAGGGATCGCTGAGTTTATGATCCTTCCAGTATTTCTCAGGCATCACGGGTAATGAAAACAGGCTGAGCATATCCTCTTTGCCCGGTTTGGCTAATTCAATACGCACGGTTAACGGTGCAATGGCTTTTACCGTTGTGCCTTTGTAGACGAGGCGAAACTGCGGCACGCCTTCAGTCATAAATTTGTGAAAGGTGAAGGCGACATCGCTGGCGGTAATGGGGGAGCCATCGTGAAAACGCGCCCGTGGATTAATGGCGATTTCTACCCAGGAATAGTCGTCAGCATAGCGCGCGCTGTCGGCAATGAGCGGGTAATAGCTGCCAGGCTCGTCGTCAGAGGTGGTAAAAAGCGTATCGTACAGCGTTTCGGTGCGCGCGCCGGGATTGCCACGCATTGCATAGCGGTTGAAGTTATCGAACGTACCAATCGCGGAGAGGGTGATTTGCCCGCCTTTGGGCGCGGCTGGGTTAACGTAATCAAAGTGGTTAAAGTTAAACGCGTACTTCGGTTCGCCCAGTACGGCAAACGCATAGCTTTCTTTGATGGATTGCGCCTGAACGCTAAACCCGATGAGGGCGATAAACAGCAGCAGTAGGCGAGGGATCATATAAAAGCGCTTTCCTTTTCCTGTCACAACCCGACGGGCATCATGCCTGAGAGATAAGGGGTGTGGCGGCGAGTAAGAGTATATGAATCGCAAACTGCGATCACCACGTTGGCTTATTGGGCTGCGCCATCCAACGCACGAAATCAGCAAGCTTTAACGGTCGGCTAATCCAGTATCCCTGGAAAAAATGTACTCCACGATCGCGCAGCCAACGAGCTTGCTCAGGTGTTTCTACCCCTTCAGCAACCGTCAGCATATTAAGACGCTTAGAGAGTGTCAACACGGCGTCCAGAACCGGAGAGGTCAGGGTTTCTGTGCCGATGGCGTTAATAAACCCACGATCGATTTTCAGGTAGTCAACGGTGAAGCGTTCCAGATAGATAAGCGCGCTATGACCAGTGCCGAAATCATCAATAGCAATTTCAAAGCCAACAGAGTGTAGCCATTCGAATAGCTGTGTCGCCTCGTGTTGATTAAGCATATCGCGTTCAGTGATTTCCAGCACTAACTGAAAATGGTTCGCGGGAAGCGAGGCGCGCAGCCGTCGAATGTCATCTTTAAAACTCTCGCCGTGCAGGTGCGTTGGTGCGATGTTAATCCCCAGTTTGGCGCCAGCAGGAAACACTTTTTGCAGCGTCGGGGCGTCCTGCGCTATTAACTTAAAGAGGTGTTGGGTCAGCGGGACAATCATTTTCTGCGATTCTGCATAATGAATGAAGGCATCCGGTGGGATCTCACCCGTTGATGGATGATGCCAACGTAATAACACCTCAACACCTTTTACCTCCAGCGTTTGCATCTCTACGACGGGCTGGTACACCACATAAAATTGATTATGTTTGATGGCGTGGAGGATATCTTTACCAGGGCGTAACCGGACAGTGAAGATGTAATACCAGAGGAGAACCCCGGTGATAATCCCGGCCATACATCCCAACATAATCGCGTACCAGATGTCGTTGTACGTCCACTCTTGCGCATACAAACGAATCTTCAGCGGTACCTCTTTAAGCGTCGCCTGGCGCCATGGCGTGTTAGGCAGCGCAGAGACGTCCATAATTCGGGATGAAAATGTTGAAATAGCCGTGTCGCCAGCAATAACGGCAATACCATTAAAATTATCCTCGCGGGCGGTATAAAGCAGATAGGGCGCCAGGTTGATATTCAATGAAGAAAATACACCGCTGTTATGGAACGAGGGATTGCGGTGCCAAATCATTATCGCTGGCTTATCCGGCATCATGGGCGTCCCGGAAAGTATTTCCACATCAACATCTTTGTTGATATTCAGCTTGGGGATCAGCGACAAAATGGGGGCGTTCATTGCGCCTGTTGCGGAGGAGCAAAAAGCAATGCCGTCTTTTACCAGCAAAAAAGCGCGAACGTTGAGGTTAAAAGCCGCACTGGAGGTAAGCTTTGCAGCGACTTGCTGGCAGTTCTTTTCCAGCAGGGGTTGAAGCGCATCTGTGGTGGTTTTGAGATCTGCAAAGTAACTACTGACATAATTCTGGATATCGGCAAGCAGCGTTTCGTACTTTACCTCTCGCTTATGCCAGGTAACCAAAAATTGCAGGGTACTCACCAGCAATGCGACGATAAGCCCCGTTAACATACAGGAAAGCAGGATTTTCCGACCGGATGAAGAGCTGCGTCTGAACATAGTTCCTTATGTTTACCTGTAGTAACCGCTTATTCTGTATGAATATAACCTGAAATGGTCCATGCTGTGAGATTTTTCTTAGTCGAGAGGCGAAACAAAAAAGCACCGCCGAAGCAGTGCTTTTGATATGTCTCATCAGGATAGCCAAGGGATAGCTGCCAAACGAAATTAACTGCGGCTCAGAACCCGGCGAGCTTCGTTGTAACGTTTTTTCCAGTAAGGCTCGTTCATGCTGGAAATGATAACGCCACTGCTGGTCGAGGCATGAACAAACTGGTTGTTGCCGATATAGATACCGACGTGGCGGCCGGTGGAGCCAGCACGGAACAGAACCAGATCGCCTGTGCGCAGATTAGTACGCGAAACGGATTTACCCGTTTCCTGTTGTTCGTAGGTTGAGCGCGGAAGCTCTAAACCAAACTGCTCACGGAACGTACGCTGTACGAAGCTGGAGCAATCAATACCTTTTTTGGTGCTGCCGCCAAGGCGGTAACGCACGCCTTTCCAGTCAGCATACTGATCCATAATACGTGATTTAACATCGATATTACGGACCATATTTTCAAATTCATCCTGAGAGGCTTGCAGTGAAGAGTTATCTCCATTGCCCACAGCATGCGTCTCAGAATGCATATTCCTGGCGGTGTTCGTGGTACTACATGCGGAAAGCAGAACCGCAACTGCTATCGCGGGTATGCCCCGCAAGATATATCTCAAAATCGGTTGAGATTTGACCATTTTGTTTGTTTTCCCTTGAAGTCCTTAACGATAAATATCGTTATAAAAAATGCCAAACGTGACGAGACTAATTACCATCGCACGATGAGACAATTCCTTAAGGTCAAATCTGTGGCAGAACGCACAAATTTATTCAGAAAGGGAATAATTGTCCCGCGAGGCAAAACGAGTTCGAGGTTACCCGATCGCCCCAGTCATTGCGAGAGATTTTATGTGATTTCTTATAAGAAAAATTGATACAGAAAGTGAATAAACGGCATTGGCTAAATTAAGAACAATTAGCGTAAAAAATATGCAAGCCATTCATTCTAAACATGAATAAAATGACAGGAGAATGACAATCAGAATGATGGAATATCGGTCGTCATCATCAGGGAATCAGAAGTTTCCCTGATGATGTTAATTGTTTTGCGTTATTTGTTTGAAAATTGTTTGTTTTTGCCGGGCAGATAATTCACAAACAGCGTGACCAGACGATCGCTTAATGGCGTCATTAGCCACCAGGGTAAGCCAATCAGCACAACCGTCATGGAGCCGACCACGATATCGGTGAGCCAGTGAGCGCCGATCATTACGCGTGGAAAAGCAAAAACCACAGCGATAATAAGGCCGATTATGCCTGCAACTTTTCCGAAATAACGCAGCATAAATGCGGAAAAAATAAGCAGCATCATGCCGTGATCGCCAGGAAAACTGTCTCTGGAGGCATCTTTGGTGGGAATATGCAGCAGTTCGCTGACGCGATAAATATTATCCAGCATCAGAGTAGGGCTGGCGCGTTTAACCGGAATAAGCGCCTGGCCCAACTGATTTAATACCACTGCGGTGAGCAGCATCACCAGACCAATAGCCACAATACGCCGGCGACCTTCCGCCGTATCCTTCAGCCAAAAGTGCAGCATCAGTGCGCCCATAGCCAACAGCGAGCAGCCATCAAATGCCCGGTTATTGGTGATCGCAACAATCCACAGAAACAGCGGGCTTTCAACCAGCTTCTGATTGAAGAAACGGAAGACGCCCGTATCCAGTGAGGACCAGAACCCGTGCCCGGCGGGAATATACCAGGACAGAAACAGCGCTATACCTGCAATATTGAGCAGTATAATAAGAGGGTATCGGGTTTTCATCGTCGTTTACCATTGCTATAAAACGAAGGCAACCTTACGCGCTACCGTCTAAACGAAGTCTCAACAATGCGCTCTGTAACGTATTCCAGTCGGTGTCGGTATCGGAGATGAGTTCAATACGGCTATCCGGCGGAGCGACGTTTTGCGTCTCAATATGCCAGTCGTCTCCCTGACGGTTAATGCGCACCAGCCCCTCTTTGATACGCATTACACCTTTTACACGCCCTACGGGGGCAAGGCGCGACCATTCCAGCAGGCCGATGGTATCGAACACCGTATCGGCGTCAAAAATCCAGCCGCAGGCCTGATGACCCTGACCGCTGTTCAGGCTGCGACGCCAGCGCTGTTGTGCGGGCAAACTTAACGCCGCCAGCCCTTTTTTGTCAGCATGACTATGGGCGTGCTCAGCGCTTGCGGGAAGCTGCGCCAGGTTTAGTCGGGGCAAATCCAGTAATTGACCGGCAATATTTCCATGATCGGCATGAACCAGTTGACGATTGCCGCCATAGTGCTGCCACCAGGTTTGCAGGGCGTTTTCGCTTTCCGTTGTGGCGCGGTCGGCTTTGTTGGCGACGATGATATCGGCGGCAGCCAGTTGATCGCGGAAATTGTCATTGGCGACGCTTTTTTCATCCAGTAGCTGGCGAGGATCAAGAATACAAAGGGTCGCGCGCAAATCGATCCACGGTTCGTAAACCGGCGCGGTAAGTAAATCCAGAATCTGTTTGGGATGTCCGAGACCGGTAGGTTCAATGAGCAGTCGGTCAGGTTTTCCCTGACGCAACAATGTATTGAGGCCAACCTGCATTGGCAGACCGTTAACACAGCACATACAGCCGCCGGGGATCTCTTTTAGCAATGCGCCGCTGTCGGCTAACAGGGCGCCATCAATACCGACTTCGCCAAACTCATTGACCAGTACGGCCCACTTCTCTGCGGGATCTTTGTTTGCCAATAAATGAAGAATAGAGGTGGTTTTGCCACTGCCGAGAAAACCGGTGATGAGATTGGTTTTAGTCACATTTACTCCAGAATCATAAATTGCCGTAATGGCATTTAACAATCCTGGCGAAAAACGGGGAAAAAGAGAAGGGGTGAGAGGACGAAGACGCGCTTCGTCCTGATTAATGGCAGAAATCGTTAACTTTTTAACGTCTCAATGACAGCCTGATGCGCACCATATTGGGCAATACGCTGCCAGGCGAGCTGAATAGCCGCAACAAACTGCGGATTCTGTACCAGATCGGTGGCGAAAATCTCATGCAGAGAAAGCAGGGCGCTGACGCGTTCTGAGTCTGTACTCTGCTTCACAAGCGCGCTGATTTTCTCGCTCAATGGATCACGAATATCAATGGCCGCACCTGAATCATCCACTCCGCTCACGTAACGCATCCAGCCTGCGACGCCGAGCGCCAGCAGCGGCCACTCGCTGCGCCGTGCTAAATGTACGCGGATCCCTTCCAGCATACGCTGGGGTAATTTTTGGCTACCATCCATCGCGATTTGCCAGGTTTTATGTTTCAACGCCGGGTTGGCAAAGCGTTCCAGCAGGCTAGCGGCATACTGGTCTAAATCAACATCGGTGATTTGCAGGGTAGGCGCCTGTTCGTTGAGCATCAGACGGTAGGCGGCTTCACGAAAAGCGCTGTCCTGCATGCAGTCGCTGATGTGCTGAAACCCGGCCAGATAGCCGAGATACGCGAGAAACGAATGACTACCGTTCAGCATCCGCAATTTCATTTGTTCCCACGGTAGAACGTTTTCAACCATTTGTACGCCGGCGGTTTCCCACTGCGGACGACCACACACAAAATTGTCTTCAATCACCCACTGAATAAAGGGCTCGCAGCTGATTGCGCAGGGATCGGCCACCCCCAACTCACGGGCGATTTCAGCCAGTGACTCTTCGGTGGCGGCAGGAACAATCCTGTCCACCATGGTACCCGGGAAGCTGACATGTTCCTGGATCCAGTGGGCCAGCTCAGGTGAGCGTTTCTCCGCCATTCCCAGTACGGCGTTTTTTACCACATGGCCATTATCCGGGATATTATCGCAGGAGAGGACGGTAAAAGGCTGCAGCCCGCGTTCACGTCGGCGGTGCAGCGCTTCAACTATAATGCCGGGGGCCGAGTGTGGTTCAGCCGGAGTTTGTAGATCATGAACAATGCGTGGATGAGAAAGATCCAGCGAGCCTGTTGCCGGATCGATGCAGTAGCCTTTTTCCGTAATCGTTAACGAGACAATCGCCACCTGAGGTTCACAGAATTTTTCGATAATGGCCGCCAGCGAATCCAGCGTGGCGTTCAGACACTCTTTGACGGAGCCGATAACAATCGGTTGGTTGCCATTCGCCCCTTTTTCTAACACGGTAAATAAATGATCCTGCTCGCGAAGCTGACTCATTAGCCGATCGCCGCTGAACAGACTTATCTCACAAATTCCCCAGTCCCCACCCTGTGCATTTAGTACCCGGTCGGTCAGTAATGCCTGATGGGCACGGTGAAAAGCACCGAAACCAAAATGCACAATCCGCGTTTTTAATTGTTGGCGATCGTACTGCGGCATCATGACATTTTTCGCGAGCGGCACTGAGGCAATAGTTTTCATTCAATACACCTGATTAACCATTAATTAACAATGGCAGTATAAAGTTATATGACAGCAAATTGAATTGGTGTGCCTCATTTATCCGGGTAATGTGAGCTGGATCAACCAATCATTGCGGATTCGTTGATCCTCGCCCAGATGCCTGTATGGTAGTCGTCATTAAGTGAGTCTAATTTGGTATAACAACTTGTGAGGTGAAACAATGGAACAAACCTGGCGTTGGTACGGACCTAACGATCCAGTATCGCTTGATGATGTGCGTCAGGCTGGCGCAACGGGTGTTGTGACCGCCTTGCACCACATTGCCAACGGTGAAGTCTGGCCGGTAGAAGAGATTAAAAAGCGCCAGGCTATTCTGGCTGAAAAAGGACTGACCTGGTCAGTGGTGGAAAGTATCCCCGTCCACGAAGATATCAAAACGCACTCTGGTCAATATCAAACGTGGATTGCCAACTATCAGCAGAGTATCCGTAATCTGGCGACCTGCGGCATCGATACCGTGTGCTATAACTTCATGCCGATCCTCGACTGGACGCGTACTGACCTCGAATATCAGTTGCCGGACGGCTCCAAAGCGCTGCGTTTTGACCAGATCGCTTTTGCTGCCTTTGAGCTGCATATCCTCAAACGTTCGGGGGCTGAAGCGGATTACACCCCGGAAGAACAACGCCAGGCGCTGGACTATTTCAATGCCATGAGCGAAGCCGATATTGAAAAACTGACGCGCAATATCATCGCAGGTCTGCCCGGTGCCGAAGAGGGCTATACCCTGGATCAGTTCCGTGCGCGCCTTGCTGAATATGACGGCATCAGCAAAGACGACTTGCGCAATAACATGGCGGTATTCCTGCGGGCGATAGTGCCAGTGGCAGAAGAAGTCGGCGTGCGTCTGGCCGTACACCCGGACGATCCGCCGCGTCCGATCCTTGGCCTGCCGCGCATCGTTTCGACCATCGAAGATATGCAGTGGCTGAAAGACACCGTCGACAGCATCAATAACGGTTTCACCATGTGCACCGGCTCCTACGGCGTACGCGCCGATAACGATCTGGTGAAAATGATTGAAACCTATGGCGATCGTATTCACTTCACGCATCTGCGTTCAACTTGCCGTGAAGATAACCCGAAAACCTTCCACGAAGGTGCGCATTTGCAGGGCGATGTGGATATGGTATCGGTGGTGGCGGCGATTCTGAGCGAAGAGCAGCGTCGTAAAAAGGCGGGCGATCTGCGTCCAATCCCGATGCGCCCCGATCACGGGCACCAGATGCTTGATGATTTGCATAAGAAAACCAACCCGGGCTACTCTGCGATTGGTCGTCTGAAAGGACTGGCGGAAGTCCGTGGCGTTGAGCTGGCGCTGAAACAAACACAGTTCCGCGATCTGCTGTAAGGCGAACAACAGGGATTGAGCGGCAGGCTCGATCCCTGTAATCCATTAAGGCTGCGATAGCGCCTGCTCCAGTACCGCCAGGACTCTTTTTATCTGCTGTAACTGCAATCCACCAAATCCAAAAAACATAACTGCGTCGCTGTTCTCTTCACGCCATGCGGCTTCTGAGCCATTTTCTATATCTGGCAACGTATCGAAACGAATCCCGGCCAGCAGGCAGCGTTGTTGTAGCCTGGCGATAATTTCGGGGGACCAGGCAATGCGTAATGAGAGATGCAGACCTGCCGTTGCGCCAGCGATTTTCCCTTCGGGAAACAGTGCGGATAGGCCGTCGCGTAATAGCGTAAGACGTGCCGCATAATTGCAGGCCAGCTTGCCGATATGCGTATAAAACACCTGATTTTGCATTAATTCAGCCAAAAATTGCTGCAACAACCACTGGCTCCCGTTGTTGTTGAGCGCTTTCATATTCTGTACGGCCGGAAGCAGTTCGTCAGGGCAAATCAGATAGCCAAGACGTCCTCCTGGTCCCAATGTTTTGGAAAATGTCCCTATATAGATAACCCGGTTGTGATAATCCATGGCTTTCAGCGCGGGAAGGGGATTTTCTCCATAGGTAAAAACGGCATCGTAATCGTCTTCAATAATGTAAGCGCCGACGCGCTGCGCCCATGTTAATAATGCCTGACGCCGCTCCAGTGACAGGACGCTACCCAGCGGATACTGATGCGCTGGAGTAACATAACAAAGCTGGGTAGCATATTCCGGTAAATTATCTGTTTGCAGTCCGTGGTTATCGACAGCAATTGGCGTAATGTCTGCGCCGTAATAATTAAACAGATGCCAGGCACCCGAATAACAAGGGGACTCGGTTACAATATGGCACTTTTTTTGCTGACTGAAAGTATGATGGTTAATAAAGAGTTGAGTGAGCAGTGACAGTCCTTCCTGAATCCCGTTAGTAATAATGATGTTCTCTGCTCGAGTATTAATACCGCGAGATAAATTAAGGTATCTGACCAATTGTTCACGCAGTGAAAATAATCCATTTGGTGAATGATATCGGGTGAATAATTGTTCCTTGAGGATGCTGGGGGCGTTATTCCATTTGCGCCAGCTTGACCAGGGAAAAGCATTGGGATCGGGAACGCTCATTTGGCAATAGCACTCTCGCCCAGGCTCTGCATAAACATCGGTGGGGATCCCAGCCGCTTTAGGTTTCATCGGCGGGGAACCCTGCGCGACGGGCACGATTGCTGGCGTTGTGCGTACAGGTGTGGTGAAGATGACCTCGTAGCCGATACCTTGTCGACTCTTAATTAATCCCGCGGCCATGAGCTTATCGTAGGCCATCACGACCGTTATTTTGGCAACGTTTAATACCTGCGCCTGCTCGCGAATAGAGGGAAGTTTATCTCCACAAAGCAAATCACCGCGCTGAATGGCCTGGAAATAAAATTGAAATATCTGCAATTGCAGCGGGGTACGGCTTTCTCGATCGAGAGTCAGTGTTAGCATGAGAAATTCCTTATGTATATATACGCACTATATTACGAGCTTCTCTTCTTTACGTTTTGATGCACCTCATAGAGTAGATGCTGTTCCTATAAGCTGCTTTTGCTGTCTCTATTTTTGATTTTTATGATCGCTTAGCGTGTCGCTATTAAAAAAATGGAGGCAAGCATGTCGTGGATAAGAAAGAACGCACTGTGGTGCGCATTCGTCGGGGCAGTAACAATGGCCCTTGCAATTTGGGGGACGTGGCAAGGCGTTCATTACACCAGTACCACCGAATTTTGTTTATCGTGTCACTCGATGCGCACACCAGGAGAGGAATATAAAACCAGCGTGCATTTTCGCAATGCTTCTGGCGTGCGTGCTGAGTGTAAGGATTGTCATATTCCTCCAGGGATCGTCCCGACGCTGGTTCGTAAAACGGAAGCCTTAAACGACCTCTACCACACCTTTATCTCTCCTTCGATTGATACCCCTGAAAAATTTGCCGCAAAACGAGCGGAATTGGCCCAGCGGGAGTGGGCGCGAATGAGCGCTAACCATTCAGCGGCATGTAAATCTTGCCACAGCTATGAGGCGATGGATCACGGCAAACAATCTGCGAATGCGGTGGCGCAAATGACCGCGGCGGCGGCAAAAGACAGCAACTGTATTGATTGCCATAAAGGTATTGCCCATCACAAACCCGATATGAGCAGCGGTTTCCGCGATCGCTATAAGCAGTTGCAGCAGCAGGGAGCGTCTTTATCGAATGCGAGCACGCTGTTCTCGTTAAGCGAAAAAGCATTGACGCCAACGGCCGGAAGCCCCGCAGGTAAAGCGCTGTTATTTCCTGCCACCGAGGTCAAAGTGCTGAAAAAAGAGGGCAGCAACGTGCAGCTTGAACTGACGGGCTGGCGTGAAAGCAAAGGACGCGGGCGGGTGATAACCCAGTATATGGGTAAGCGTGTGTTCTCGGCCGTGCTTGATGACGCCTTGATGGCGAACGTAAAAGTACTACAAACCCAGGTCGATCCTGACTCACACCAGCAATGGCAGCAGGTGAGCGTGACAGCCTGGACCTCCGCCCAGGGGCTTATCAGCAATATTGCACCGATCTGGGAATATTCGGATCAAATGCTGCAATCCACCTGTAGCGCCTGTCATAGCACTCCTCCTACGACCCGATATACCGCCAACGGCTGGATCGCCGGATTGAAAGCGATGTCCACCTATTACCGACTGAATCCGGTGGAGGAACGTACGTTGTTGAAATACCTCCAGACCCATGCCAGCGATGTGTCTGAACTTAACAAAAATTAAGGAAAATATATGGATATTCATGACTTTAACCCATCTCGCCGCCGTTTTCTGAGCGGTATGTTGGCGGTGGGCGCGGCCAGTGCGCTGGCGCCGAATCCACTGATATCAAAAGTATGGGCAGCGGGAGAAAACCCCGCACAGTGGATTCAATCCGGTTCGCATTTTGGCGCTTTTGAAGCCAAGGTTGTCAACGGCGAGTGGACAGAAACCCGGCCTTTCAAACATGACAAATACCCTTGCGATATGCTGAACGCGGTGCGTGAAGTGGTCTATAACCCGTCGCGGGTGCGTTATCCAATGGTTCGTCTGGACTGGTTACGTAAACGCGAGAAATCGGATCGCAGCCAGCGCGGAGATAATCGTTTTGTGCGGGTAAGCTGGGATCAGGCGCTGGATCTGTTTTACGAAGAGCTGGAACGGGTACAAAAAACCTACGGCTCATCGGGGGTATTTACCGGGCTGGCCGACTGGCAAATGGTAGGGAAATACCATAAAGCGGGCGGGGCGATGGACAGAGGGCTTGGTCTGCATGGTAGCTATGTGACGACCGTTGGCGACTACTCTGCAGCAGCTGCGCAGGTTATCTTGCCGCATGTGATTGGTTCGCTGGAAGTTTATGAACAGCAAACGTCACTGCCGCTGGTTATTCAGAACAGTAATACCATCGTGCTGTGGGGGTGCGATCCGATCAAAAACTTGCAGATCGAGTTCCTGGTTCCCGATCACGATGCGTTTGGCTACTGGCAACAGATTAAAGAAGCGGTTGCGCAGGGTAAAATGCGCGTTATCAGCGTCGATCCAGTGCGTAGCAAATCGCAAAACTACCTTGGCTGTGAACAACTGGCGCTACGACCACAAACCGATGTCGCGCTAATGCTGGCACTCGCCCATACGCTGTATGAAGAAAAACTGTATGACACGGCGTTTATTAACGATTACACCGTGGGTTTTGAGCAGTTTTTGCCCTATCTGCTTGGGGAGAGTGATAAGCAGCCGAAAAATGCCGAATGGGCAGCGGAAATCTGTGGCCTGACGGCGGATCAGATCCGTGATTTCGCCCGCCTGCTGGTCAAAGGCCGGACCCAATTTATGGGCGGTTGGTGCGTACAACGCATGCATCATGGCGAACAGTATCCCTGGATGCTGGTGGTGCTGGCCAGTATGGTTGGGCAAATTGGCTTGCCGGGCGGCGGCGTAGGGTTTGGCTGGCATTACAACGGCGGAGGTACGGTGACATCCACCGGACCTGTACTGTCCGGGCTGGGAGGGATCGCGAATCCTCCACCGGCGAAGTATAAAGCGGATTTTCGCGGCGCATCGGAGCATATCCCCACCTCACGCATCGTTGACTGCCTGCTGGAGCCGGGCAAAAAGGTTGCCTTTAACGGCGAAACGTTAACCTGGCCTGATATTAAAATGGCGATCTACAGCGCGGCGAATCCATTCCATGCGCAGCAGGATCGTAATCGCATGATCAAGGCATGGAAGAAGCTGGAAACCGTGGTGGTATTGGATCATCAATGGACCGCGTCGTGTCGATTTGCCGATATCGTCCTGCCTGTTACCACCCGCTTTGAACGTAACGATATTGAACAGTTTGGTACGCATTCGAACAAAGGGCTGATGGCCCTGCATCAGATTGTTAAACCGCAATATGAAGCGCGGCATGATTTTGACGTTTTTGCCGGATTATGTAAGCGCTTTGACAAAGAGGCGGTGTACCGCGAGAACCGTGATGAAATGCAGTGGATACAGGCGCTCTACGACGAAGGCGTGAAGATGGGCGCGTCGCTCGGTGTCTCCTTACCGGACTTTACGACGTTCTGGCAGGGCGAAGGATACATTGAATATCCGGCCGGACAGCCGTGGGTGCGTCACGGTGAGTTTCGCGACCAACCAGATCTTAATCCCCTGGGAACGCCGTCAGGTCTGATTGAAATCTACAGTAAAACCATTGCTGGCTTTGCTTACGAGGATTGTCCCGGTCATCCAGTATGGATGGAACCGTTTGAACGTAATCATGCCGCTAAAAAAAATAAATATCCGCTGCATCTGCAATCCTGCCATCCGGATAAACGTCTGCACTCACAGTTGTGCTCGAGCGAGGCGTTTCGCAATACCTATGCGGTTGCCGGAAGAGAACCGCTTTATATCAGCGCGCAGGATGCCACTGCCCGTGGTCTGAAAGCAGGTGATATTGCTCGCGTCTTCAACGACCGTGGTCAGGTGCTGGCTGGGGTGGTGATTAGTCCGGATTTTACCCCTGGCGTAATCCGCATTCATGAAGGGGCGTGGTATTCCCCGCAGGAGGGTGGAAAGGCCGGGACGTTATGCACTTATGGCGACCCGAATGTCCTGAGCGCCGATATTGGTACTTCACAGCTGGCGCAAGGCCCTTCAGCGCATACCGTGCTGGTGGAGGTCGAACGTTATCAGCAGAAAAAAGCGCCACCGGTAACGGCATTCGGCGGCCCGGAGACAGTAAAAGAGGAGGGGGGAAGTGCAGCATAACCAAATACATCAGCAGCGGGTGGACATGTACCAGTGGTTCTCGCAATTGCTGTTCCGTGAGCTGGACGAAAAGCAACTTGCCAGCCTTGAAAACGACGATAATCGGGCGTGGATTGTCTCACTGGCGGCGATTCCTGGATTGTCTGGCAAGGTTAAGCATTTTGAGCGTAGTCTGACCCGGATTTTATGCCGTGATTCCCGACAGCTGGAACTCGCCGCGGATTTTGCCTCGCTGTTTCTGCTGGCGCCGCCTGGCGGAGTCTCTCCCTATGCAGGGCACTATCCGCATACGACCGCGTCAGCAGAACGTCAGCAAATGAATGCGCTGCTGATCGAACACGGTCTGACCGCGCGGGAAAATGAGCCATCCGATCATATCGCCATTCAACTGGCATTGATGGCGAAGATGGTTGCTAAAGAGGAGGCGGTATCTGCGCAGTATTACTTTTTGCATCACCATATGATGTGCTGGGCGCCATTGCTACGCGATGCCTGCCTGGCGCGAGATGAACAGGGGTTTTACCCGCAGGCGGTCAATCTGATAGTGAGTTTTATGCGCGAGGATGAACAGTATCTGGAATCGCTGTTAATGGATGATTTTTATCTCAGCAGTCAGCGTTGAAAATGAAAAGGGACAGCTGGTGCTGTAATGCCAGCCAGTTAAGCATTATGGAGAATATTTTATTGCAGCATAGGGTTCCGTTCACCTCAGCGGAGTCATTTCTGTGAAGCGCAGATACCCGTGAACGTGCAAGGGAGGCTCACCGCCGCCTCCCTTGCAACCCAGGCTCCCGGCGGGAAAATCGTCGCTGCGCGAGTTATTCGTCTTATGCCATCTGACTGTCGGGTCGGGGCCGAGCCTGCGTCCATGCAGGCCATCCCCTCTGCCCGCATCCCTGCGGGCAGACCCGGTCAGCCGTCAACGACTCATCGATTTTCAGCCGGACCGGGGTCATCGCTTCAACTCTCTGACTTTCAGTTAAATCTCTTTTGCTGTTCAGATATATTCAAATAAAAATACAGATGGTCAGGTGCGGGCTGGTCCGGCTGAAAATTGCCGACGTGTTTCCGTAAGGCCGGGAGAACCCGCAGGGATGCGGGTTCAGGGCGCGCTTTACAGGGACGTTACATCGCGCCCGGCCCGGAAGCCTGGAGGAATGAGCGGAGGGAACCACGAAGTGGCAATTTTCCCGCCGGGAGCCGGGATTGTTAAGGGTACGGCGATAGTACCCTTAACACGTTCACAGACAGTATCGTTTCAGAGAAGTGATAAACATAGGGTGAACGTCACAATACGCCGGAGGTAAAAGATTCAATACCTCCGATTGTTCCACTCTCAGATATCGTTACGATCATTCATCTTTGTAAACTAACAAGCCTTACAGCCTGCGCTGTCCCTTTTCGTCAATGGGGAGCAAAAAATTAGTCTGCACGGCCCATGTAGCGACGTTCTTCGATATGAATACGGATTTTTTCGCCCGCACTCAAATACTCAGGAACCAGGATCACCAGGCCGGTAGTCAGGGTAGCAGGTTTGTTACGCGCGCTTGCTGAAGCACCTTTAATGCCGGGCGCTGTTTCAACAATTTCCAGGTCTACCGTTTGCGGCAGTTCCAGCGCCAGCAGTTGGCCGTCCCAGGTCAGAACCTGCATGTCCGGCATTCCGCCTTCCGGCATGAACAACAGTTCTTCTTCAATCTGGTCTTTGGTGAAGGTATACGGGGTATAGTCTTCTTTATCCATAAAGACATATTCGTTGCCATCGACATAGGAAAAGTCAACGCCACGACGGCTCAGGGTGACAGTATCAACGATATCATCGCCCTTGAAACGCTCTTCAACTTTCAGGCCGGTACGGACATCAGAAAAACGCATTTTGTACAGTGTGGCGGCGCCACGTGCGGTTGGTGATTGAATATCAATATCTTTTACAATCAGCAGCTTGCCGTTGTAATTCAGTACCATACCTTTTTTAATTTCGTTCGCTCTTGGCATCGAAAAAATCCTGTAGTGAGGAGTGTCTAAAATATCGCGTAAAACTACTCGCGCCGGGGCATTCAGGCAAGTGGAATTGATGCTTTTGCTGGTGCAAAAAAGGTGTTACTGTGCGCTTCTCTCACAATCCGATGGTTTACGATAAAGAGAATACTGTATGGAATGCCGTCCGGATTGTGGTGCATGCTGTACCGCGCCTTCAATCTCCAGCCCTATCCCTGGTATGCCTGATGGCAAGCCCGCTAATACGCCATGCGTTCAGTTGGATGAATCCTTGCGCTGCAAAATTTTTGCTTCGCCGCTGCGGCCAAAAGTATGTGCCGGTTTGCAGCCCAGTGCGGAAATGTGTGGGAAGACGACGCACCAGGCCATGCTGTATCTTATTGAGCTTGAAGCGCTGACCGCGCCTTAAACATCTTTGATGCGCGCCAGGCACACGATGGTGGCGACGATCATCACCAGCGCAAACCAGAACACGGCGTGATAATTCCAGATTTCAGCGGCAATACCTGCCAACGATCCGGCAATAATCCAGCCTACGCGAATGGTATTCGTATAAAGGGTCGTGGCTGAACCTGCTTGTCCTGGCATCAAATCCTGGAAATAGAGCATGCCAATCCCACCAAGGATGCCGATATAAATCGCGTTCAGCAGCTGTAAACCAAGCAATACCGCCGGAGAGTGGGCCAACAGCATACCGGCATAAAAGAAAAAGCCGGCCACGACGGCAATTCGCATCAACAGACGCTTGCCCAGACGCTTAGCAAAGTATCCGGCAATCAACATGGTCGGGATTTCCAGCCCGGCAGCGGTTCCCATCATGATACCCGCCAGTTTTTCCGGCAGATGCAGTTCATTGATAATAAACAGCGGCATATTAATGATATAGAGGCTATTGGTCCCCCACATTAATGTGCAGATAACAAAAAGGAGCAGCGTGTCGCGACGATTGCGCCGTGGCGCCTCCACTACGCCAGTGGCGAGAGGCACATTTTTACTCATCGACGGTAAGAATAACCAAACCATTGCGCCGCAGACAATAAAAGCAACCGCCGCGCTGAGGTACATCACCGTGAAGCTAAATCCCATTGCCAGTGCGTAGGCCAGCGGCGGGCCAATTACCCAGGCCAGCGATACCTGCGCACGTAAAATTGAGCTGAACATGACCGCTTCCCGGCCTGTACGGTCGGCATGCTCGCGAGCGAGAGCAAACATTTGCGGGTTGGCGGTTGAACCAAAGCTGCTGAGGAAGACGCCGACAAACAGCAAAATAAAATAGTTACGGTTCCAGGCAAACAGCACGCAGGCCAGCATGCCCAGTACACAACAGAAGACAATCAGGTTTTTGCGATCGCCTTTTTTATCCGAGCGCCCGGCCAGAAACTGACTCACCAGGATACCGATTACGGCGCTGCCGGTAAAAAAGAACCCGACCATACCGGGACGGGCATGGACTTCATCGGTCAGAAAAAGACTCAGCGTTGGTGTCTGCAAAGCGCCGGCGATACCCGTCAGAAACGCGACAAGCAGGAACGCCGCAGACGTTAAATCGAACGCCTTAGGTGTGGCGGCTACGGGGGTGTTATGCATGTTTTGATATCAATGATGTGAAGAGACGCGGAGTTTACGCTGCTTGCCAGAAAATAAACAGGTAGCCAAATCAAAATCGGCATCAAAAATCAAAATAGCATTTCAGTCAAAGAATGCTGTTTGCTGATGTTGCTGAATCTGACACGTTGATGCCATTTTTGCTTCAGCAATTTTATCTCCCCCAGAAGAAAATGTGCGTTATCTCTAAATTCAGCAAGTAATTTGTCAACTTTACTTGTGTGCTGAAGAAAAAAGATCAAGACTTCTTGAAACGTTTCAGCGTCATCTTGCCATAACTGATGGAGTCAGGTGACGCCTTTTTTCTCATATTGGCTGAATCGTTTCAATTCAGCGGGAGAGGAGAACCATGTTCCAGTTATCTGTTCAGGATATTCACCCGGGCGAACAGGCCGGGAATAAAGAAGAGGCTATTCGCCAGGTTGCCGCGGCCTTAGTGCAAGCGGGTAACGTTGCGGAAGGCTACGTCGATGGCATGCTGGCGCGTGAACAACAAACGTCCACGTTTCTAGGCAACGGTATTGCTATTCCTCACGGGACGACGGACACGCGCGATCGGGTGCTGAAAACCGGTGTGCAGGTGTTTCAGTTTCCGCAGGGCGTGGTCTGGGGCGAAGGACAGGTCGCGTATGTGGCGATCGGTATTGCCGCCAGCTCTGATGAGCACCTCAGTTTACTGCGTCAGCTAACGCATGTGTTGAGCGATGACTCCGTTGCTGAACAGCTGAAATCAGCGACTTCGGCGGAAGAGCTGCGCGCGTTGCTGATGGGCGAAAAGCAGAGCGAACAATTAAAGCTTGATAACGAAACGCTGTCGCTGGACGTCGTTGCCAGCTCGCTGGTGACGCTGCAGGCGCTCAACGCTGCGCGGCTGAAAGAAATTGGTGCGGTTGATGCCGCATTTGTCGCCAGGGCAATCAATGAGCAGCCGATGAATCTCGGTCAGGGGATCTGGCTGAATGACTGTGCTGAAGGTAACGTGCGCAGCGCCGTTGCGGTCAGCCGCGCAGCAACGGCGTTTGATGTCCAGGGGGACGCGGCAGCCCTGCTGGTAACCGTCGCGATGAATGACGATCAACCGGTTGCGGTGCTGAAGCGCCTTGGCGATCTGCTGCTGAATAATAAAGCTGACCGTTTGTTGAAAGCGGATGCGGCAACGGTGCTGGCGCTGCTGACCAGCGATGACGCCTTAACCGATGATGTACTGAGCGCCGAATTTGTTGTGCGCAATGAGCATGGTTTACACGCCCGTCCGGGCACCATGCTGGTGAATACGATTAAACAATTTAACAGTGAAATTACCGTGACAAATCTTGATGGAACCGGCAAACCGGCAAATGGACGCAGTCTGATGAAAGTTGTGGCATTAGGCGTGAAGAAAGGACATCACCTGCGCTTTACCGCCCAGGGCGAGGATGCTGAACAGGCGCTGAAAGCGATTGGCGAAGCCATCGCTGCAGGTCTAGGGGAGGGCGCGTAATGAGCAGACGTGTTGCTACTATCACCCTTAACCCGGCCTACGATCTGGTGGGTTTCTGCCCGGAAATTGAACGTGGCGAAGTGAACCTGGTGAAAACCACCGGTCTGCATGCGGCGGGAAAAGGGATTAACGTCGCTAAGGTTCTGAAAGATTTAGGTATCGATGTCACGGTGGGCGGTTTTCTGGGTAAAGACAACCAGGATGGTTTTCAGCAGTTGTTCAGCGAGCTGGGTATTGCCAACCGTTTTCAGGTTGTACAAGGGCGTACCCGTATCAACGTCAAGCTGACCGAAAAAGACGGTGAAGTCACCGACTTCAATTTCTCTGGCTTTGAAGTCACCCCCGCTGACTGGGAACGCTTTGTGAACGATTCGCTGAGCTGGCTGGGCCAGTTCGACATGGTGTGCGTTAGCGGTAGTTTGCCGACCGGCGTGAGCCCGGAAGCTTTCACCGACTGGATGACGCGTCTGCGCAGTCAGTGTCCGTGCATTATCTTTGATAGTAGTCGTGAAGCGTTGGTGGCAGGTCTGAAGGCGGCGCCGTGGCTGGTGAAGCCAAATCGTCGTGAACTGGAAATCTGGGCGGGTCGTAAACTGCCTGAAATGAAAGATGTGATTGATGCGGCGCATGCGCTGCGCGAGCAGGGTATTGCTCATGTGGTGATTTCACTCGGTGCGGAAGGCGCGCTGTGGGTCAACGCTTCGGGTGAGTGGATCGCAAAACCGCCGTCAGTCGAGGTGGTCAGCACCGTTGGCGCGGGTGATTCGATGGTTGGTGGTCTGATTTATGGCCTGCTGATGCGTGAGTCCAGCGAACATACCCTGCGTCTGGCGACGGCTGTTGCCGCTCTGGCGGTAAGCCAAAGTAACGTGGGTATTACCGATCGTCCTCAGTTGGCCGCAATGATGGCGCGTGTCGACTTAAAACCGTTTAACTGACAGCAGGAGAGGCATAATGAAAACGCTGCTGATTATTGACGCCAATCTCGGCCAGGCTCGCGCTTACATGGCGAAAACCCTGCTTGGAGCGGCGGCGCAAAAAGCGCATCTGGAAATTATTGATAATCCGAATGATGCAGAACTGGCGATTGTTCTGGGCGACACGCTTCCTGCTGACAGTTCGCTGAACGGCAAAAAAGTCTGGCTCGGCGATATCGGTCGTGCGGTTGCGCATCCTGAACTCTTCCTCAGCGAAGCGAAAGGTCATGCAAAACCTTACAGCGCCCCGGTTGCGACAACGTCTGTTGCCAGCAGTGGCCCAAAACGCGTGGTGGCGGTGACGGCTTGTCCGACCGGCGTTGCCCATACGTTTATGGCTGCTGAAGCTATTGAAACAGAAGCGAAAAAACGTGGCTGGTGGGTAAAAGTTGAAACCCGTGGCTCGGTCGGGGCAGGCAATGCCATTACCCCGGAAGAGGTGGCTCAGGCGGATCTGGTGATTGTGGCGGCTGACATTGAAGTTGATCTGGCGAAGTTTGCCGGAAAACCAATGTACCGCACGTCTACTGGCCTGGCGCTGAAGAAAACCAAACAGGAGCTGGATAAAGCGCTGGAAGAGGCGACGCCGTATCAGCCAACCGGCAAGGCGCAGTCTGCGGCAACCGAAGGGAAGAAAGAGAGCGCTGGCGCGTATCGCCACCTGCTGACGGGCGTGTCCTACATGCTGCCGATGGTTGTTGCTGGCGGTCTGTGTATTGCGCTCTCATTCGCCTTTGGTATTGAAGCGTTTAAAGAGCAGGGCACGCTGGCGGCGGCGCTGATGCAGATTGGCGGCGGTTCAGCCTTTGCGTTGATGGTGCCGGTTCTGGCGGGGTACATCGCGTTTTCCATCGCTGACCGTCCGGGTCTGACGCCAGGTCTTATCGGCGGTATGCTGGCAGTAAGCACCGGTTCTGGCTTTATTGGCGGGATTATTGCCGGTTTTCTTGCCGGTTATGTGGCGAAGCTCATTAGCACCAGGCTGAAACTCCCACAGAGTATGGAAGCGCTGAAACCGATTCTGATCATTCCGCTGCTTTCAAGCCTGGTGGTGGGTCTGGCCATGATCTACCTGATCGGTAAACCGGTAGCCGGCATTCTGGAAGGTCTGACCCACTGGCTGCAAACCATGGGTACGGCGAATGCGGTGCTGCTCGGTGCGATTCTTGGCGGTATGATGTGTACTGACATGGGTGGTCCGGTTAACAAAGCGGCGTATGCTTTTGGTGTGGGCCTGCTGAGTACGCAAACTTATGCGCCGATGGCTGCCATTATGGCGGCGGGGATGGTACCTCCGCTGGCGCTGGGTCTGGCAACGCTGGTTGCGCGTCGTAAGTTCGACAAAGCCCAGCAGGAGGGCGGTAAAGCTGCGCTGGTGCTGGGCCTGTGCTTTATCACCGAAGGGGCTATCCCATTCGCCGCGCGTGATCCGATGCGCGTTCTGCCTTGCTGTATCGTTGGTGGCGCGATTACCGGCGCTCTCTCCATGGCGGTAGGGGCTAAGCTGATGGCGCCACACGGCGGTCTGTTCGTGCTGTTAATCCCTGGCGCAATTACGCCGGTGGTTGGTTACCTGCTGGCCATTATTGCCGGTACGCTGGTAGCCGGTCTCTCCTACGCGGTGCTGAAGCGCCCGGAAGCAGAGGTTGTGGCAAAGGCGGCCTGATTAAGCGCTGAAATCCAGGGCAGAGATTTCTCTGCCCTTTTTTATGCCTTAACCCTTACCGTTACAGCATCGCCACAATAATCCATCCTGCCTTAAGCAAATTCGATAAAGTGCCTTTAAATCAAACTGGTCACGGAAATCGAATATGAAAAAAGCGCCCATTTTTGCTGCTCTGTCACTCGCGACGCTTCTACTGTCGGGATGTTCAACCACCTGGGTGATGACAACAACGTCAGGTGCAACAATAGAGACGCAAGGCAAGCCTGAGCAAGACCCCGGGACAGGACTGACAAAATATGCTGACGCCTATGGTTATCACCGCGTGATTAAAAGCAGCGATGTGAAGCAAATAGATAAAGGTAAGACGGTATTGATGTGGTGAGCCGGGTCAAGTGAATAGAGAATCATTCAGGGGCGAAATCTTTCGCGCCCCTGAATAAGACGGCTCAGGCAATCATTGGGGCGATGATAAAGCCAAAGGCAACGCCCGCGATGATCCCACCCAGTCCCGGCAACATAAACGGATGGTTTAAGACATACTTACCTACGCGCGTTGTCCCGGTGGTGTCGAACTCCATCGCCGCCAGTGAAGTTGGGTACGTTGGGAGAACAAACACGCCGGTCACAGCCACATAGGAAGCCAGAATTGCCCAGGTGGGAACGCCAAGCGCGACGGCAAGCGGGATAATCAACGGCGTGGTGGCTCCCTGCGAATAGAGCAGCGCGCAGGTGCCAAACAATACCAGAGCCAGCAGCATCGGGTAGGCCTGCAGAATATTCCCCGCGATGTCCTTAATCTCCGCTAGGTGCGCGTCAATGAATGTGGTTCCCAGCGTAACAATGCCGAGAATGACTGCCAGCGAACTCATCCCGGCGCGAAAAGTTGACGTCAGGACAATGGCATCTGTAGATGTTTTGCACAGCACCACCATCAGGCAAGCGGCAGCCAGCATGCAGATGATAATGATATCCCGCGTATTCATTGGGCTGCCAACATCAAATCCAGGGCGTAGCTGCGGGAATGCGGCAAGAATAACGATGAGCACCGTGGCCAGCATAAACAGGGCGACGGAAAGTTTTGCACCCGGTGTGGTACTGTTTTGCCCTTCGTATTTGCGCACCAGCCCTTTCTGCAGGCGTTCCAGATAGACCTCATCGTCCTGGAGTTCACATCCCTGGCGCGAGGCGATGAATGCCCCAACCATCGCGGCAACAAACGAGGCGGGCAGACATACCGCCATAACCTGGATAAAGCTGATACCGTTGCCTTCCATGATGGTCAGCATTGCGGCCATTGCGGCGCTGATCGGCGAGCCGGATATTGCAACCTGGGACGCCACTACGGAGCCTGCGAGCGTACGAGAAGGGCGGATGCCTGACTCTTTCGCAACTTCGGCAATCACCGGCAGGGTAGAAAAGACAATGAAACCTGTTCCCGCCATTATGGTCATCGACCAGGTGATAATCGGTGCAATAACATTGATATATTTAGGATTACGACGCATAAAATTACCGGCAATGCGTACCAGATAATCCATGCCTCCGGCTGCCTGTAGCGCTGATGCCGCCACAACCACCGTCATAATAATAAGAATGACGTCCACAGGCGGCGAGCCAATTTTCAGACCAAATCCCAGGGTTAAAATAGCCAACCCCAGCCCACCGCATAAACCGATACCAATTCCGCCGAGGCGGATGCCGAAAAATATTGCGCCTAATACTACGAGAATTTCCAACCAAAGCATAATGGCCTCCGCCAGATAATAATTCGCTATAAGAATGGCTTTTATTAAATGTGATGATTAAATGGTGGTTTTTTTATTGCGCCAGAAGGTGGCTTTTTCCAACGCGTTTTTCATACCACTTAATTCCGGCACGAACCAATGAACCGGTTGAATCAATATATTTTTCTGGTGATGTCTTGACGGCTTCAGCAAGGATGACGGGGACTTCAGTACATCCCAGAACGATGACTTCCGCGCCGCGTGCAAAAAGTGCTTCAGCCTGTTCATTCATTAATTTTTGTGCTTGCTTAACATCTCCTGCTTTCAGGCAATAAATACTTTCCATGACTTTTTCCTGGCTGGAAGAATCAGGGCTGACGCAGGTTAACCCAAGAGACTCTATCCCTTTTTGGTAGAGACCCATGTACAACGTGGCATTGGTAGCCAGCAGTCCGATGCGCGATTTTCCGCAGCTTCTGACCTCATTCAGGGTTGTCTCCACAATACTCAGCAACTCCGTATGACAGGATTCTTTTAACTCTTTAAACCAAAAGTGGGCGGTATTACACGGGATCACAATACACTCCGCGCCAGCATCTTCGAGTTTATGCATATAATCGCGCATGGCCGGAAGGGGGGAATTACCATGACGCATTAATGCGTCAGTACGGTCGGGTATATCAGGAATGGATGAAATAATTAATGGAATATGTTCCTGATCGCGTTGCGCTGCAGTAAATGTGACGAATTTATTAAATAGATCGACGGTTGCAGCAGGTCCCATACCACCAAGTACGCCAATTAAACCTTTCACGATATATACCTCGTTTAACCATTAAATAATATTCAGGCTATGTTTTATCTTGCCCTAATGTTTAACAGCAGAGCGTCGCGACGAGAAATGCAATAATGTTTGGCTTAATGCAAAAACCGCATGACTGTAGTTTTTTTCGCCGTTCTATGAGGTCAGGATAGGGTGCGGAGCCTGAAGATCTGCAAGCAGAGTAGGGTTGCGGCTGGATGGTGACGCTGACATGTTAATGTCAAAAACGAAGGCTTGATGCAAAAAACGAATCATTATGGGCTAATCGTCAATACCATCTCTGGAATTCTTCAGGCATGATGTTGTTAGGCTCATCAACATATTTAAGCATCCGCGTGACAGGCATGAAAAATATTGAGACAAAATGGTTATATGATTTCCTGACGCTGGAGGCATGCCGTCATTTTTCCCAGGCTGCGGAGGAGCGCAATATATCTCAGCCGGCATTTAGCCGGAGGATCAAAGCGCTCGAATCAGCCGTGGGGGTGCAGCTGTTTGATCGCACGACGACGCCGCTGCAATTGACGGAGGAGGGCAAGTTATTCCATTCGCAAACGCGTAGCCTGCTACAACAGCTGGAATGTAATCTGGACGAACTCAGTGGTCACAATCTGCTTGGGGTCCCCAACATAAAAATCGCGGCAGCGCATTCTTTGTCGCTGACCATGTTGCCCCGGTTAGTGCATTCCATGGCGGCCTGGGGGGAAGAATTTGTCTGGCACGTCGAGGCGATTGATGTGGTGCAAGCGGTGAATACCCTGCGCGAGGGGAAAAGTGATTTTATTATCTCGTTTCGTGACGAGGATTTAATGCAGTCGCCTTTCTGTGGCTTGAAGGTTTTTGAGTCAGAGCTCTATCCTGTCTGTGCTACCGATGGACAGGGGAACGCGTTGTTTGATATCTATCAGCCGCAGGCGCCGATTCTGAACTATACCAGCACATCCTACATGGGAAGATTGGTAAATCGTCAGTTAGCGGAAGTTGGCGGCATTTCAGCACGAACGTTGTTTATGTCTTCGATGAGTGAGTTGTTGAAAAACATGGCGCTGGATGGGCATGGGATCGCCTGGCTACCAGCGTGGTCGATCGTCAACGAGCTGCGCGATAAGCGTCTGGTGCGCCTGGATACACCTGAACTGATGGTACCTATTCAGGCCTATATTTACCGGATGGATACCCGATTGAATAAAACGGCTGAACATTTCTGGCGTATTTTGTACAACCATATGCCAGAGGACCTGGTTTCGCTTACCTGAGACGCGCCAGCTCGCCTGGCGCATCTGAAAAATTTCCGGTTATACCGGAGTTATACTTTTTAGTCTGCTTAATTTGTGTACTACCTCTCATTTTCTCTCTCCCTTACAAACTGTATCTATAAAAAATTGTGATTCTGTTCATATCTATTGACTTTGGTTCTTGCAGATAGATTTACTTTGTCAAAAACACGCTTACTATAAACACATGTTCGATACTGAACATGTGCTCTAATAATTTTGTGTGTGGCGGTGGTTATTCTTAACGAACTCATTTGTGGCAAGATAATTGCCAGGGGACGTGCTATGCGTGAAAAGGAATACATAGTAACTATTGGCTCGGCCAATATGGATGTTGCTGGGTATTCGCATGCTTCTCTAAATTATGCGGATTCGAATCCAGGAAAGATAAAATTCACCCCTGGCGGAGTTGGACGCAACATTGCACATAATCTCGCGCTATTGGGTAAAAATTCGTGGTTACTGACTGCGGTTGGTAATGATTTTTATGGTCAATCGTTATTGGCGCAAACTAATCTATCCGGAGTACATGTTGATAAGTGTCTTATCGTTCCGGGAGAGAATACATCGAGTTATTTATCTCTGCTTGATAACACCGGTGAAATGCTGGTTGCCATTAATGATATGAGCATTACCGAACATATTTCACCGAGTTTTTTAGCGCAGCAGCATGATTTTATTCGGCAGGCGAAAGTTATCGTCGCCGATTGCAATATCAGCGAAGACGCCCTGGCATGGGTGCTGGATAATGCCGGAGATGTTCCGGTGTTTGTCGACCCGGTATCGGCATGGAAATGCGTCAAAGTTCGCGAGCGGCTTGGACAAATTCACACCCTCAAACCTAACCAGCTTGAAGCCGAAACGCTGAGCGGTATTGCGCTTTCCGGGCGTGATGATGTTGGCAAAGTGGCCACCTGGTTTCACGATCGCGGCTTAAATCGCCTGGTGCTCAGCATGGGCGGTGACGGAGTTTATTACAGTGATATTGCGGGGGATTGCGGTTGGTCGCTGCCGATTAAAACTCACGTCATTAATGTTACCGGGGCTGGCGATGCGATGATGGCGGGACTGGCTTCCTGCTGGGTAGACGGCATGCCCTTTATTGATTCGGTTCGATTTGCGCAGGGTTGTTCATCAATGGCATTAGCCTGTGAATATACCAATAACCCTGATTTGTCTGTTGCGAATGTTATCTCAATCGTGGAGAACACAGAATGTCTGAATTAACTCTTTCCTCTGAATTATTACAAATATCTCCAGAAGTACAGGAAGCATTAAACAGTAAAAAACCGATTGTTGCCCTCGAGTCAACCATTATTTCTCATGGTATGCCATTTCCGCAGAATGCCCAGACCGCTATTGAAGTAGAAGAAACTATTCGTAAGCACGGGGCAGTTCCTGCGACCATTGCCATTATTGGCGGGGTAATGAAAGTTGGTTTAAGCAAAGATGAAATTGAATTGCTTGGAAGAGAGGGGCATAGCGTTACTAAAGTCAGTCGTCGTGATTTACCATTTGTGGTTGCTGCAGGAAAAAATGGTGCGACGACAGTTGCCTCAACCATGATTATTGCCTCCCTGGCTGGAATTAAAGTATTTGCGACGGGCGGGATTGGTGGTGTTCACCGTGGTGCTGAACATACCTTTGATATTTCCGCAGATCTGCAAGAACTGGCGCATACCAATGTCACGGTAATTTGTGCCGGGGCGAAATCTATTCTTGATCTCGGTTTAACGACCGAATATTTAGAAACCTTTGGCGTGCCGTTAATTGGATATCAGACCAACGCATTGCCGGCATTTTTCTGCCGAACCAGTCCGTTTGAGGTCAGTATCCGTCTGGACAGCGCAAAAGAGATTGCCCGTGCCATGGCGGTGAAATGGCAGACAGGTCTCGACGGCGGTCTGGTTGTTGCAAACCCAATCCCGGAGCAGTTTGCGATGGCTGAAGAGAAAATTAATGCGGCAATCGATCGGGCGGTAAAAGAAGCGGAAGAGCAGGGGGTTGTGGGCAAAGAGAGTACGCCGTTCCTGCTGGCGCGCGTTGCGGAGCTGACCGGTGGTGACAGCCTGAAATCAAATATTCAGTTGGTGTTCAACAACGCGGTACTGGCTTGTGAAATTGCGAAGGAGTATCAACGCCTCGCCTGACCAAATTTTCCGGGCAGAATGCGGTCGCCCGCGGATAGCAAACCTACCAAAACCTGGCGGTAACGCCGGGTTTCCTGGCATGAAGGGAATTTCATTATGGATATAATGAGAAGTGTTGTGGGTATGGTGGTATTACTGACTATCGCGTTTCTGCTGTCAGTAAATAAAAAGCGTATTAGTCTGCGTACGGTCGGGGCAGCACTGGTGCTGCAAATTGCAATCGGCGGCATTATGCTCTATTTCCCGCCGGGGAAATGGCTGGTTGAACAGGCCGCGCTCGGTGTCCACAAGGTGATGTCATACAGTGACGCGGGTAGTGCATTTATCTTTGGCTCCCTGGTCGGGCCAAAAATGGATGTGCTGTTCGACGGAGCCGGGTTTATCTTCGCCTTTCGGGTGCTCCCGGCCATCATTTTTGTGACCGCGCTGATCAGTCTACTCTACTACATTGGCGTGATGGGGCTGTTGATCCGCATCCTTGGCGGTATTTTCCAGAAAGCGTTAAACATCAGTAAGATCGAGTCATTTGTCGCAGTAACCACGATTTTCCTCGGGCAAAACGAGATCCCGGCAATCGTGAAACCGTTTATTGACCGGCTGAATCGCAATGAGCTATTTACCGCTATCTGTAGCGGGATGGCCTCGATTGCTGGCTCAATGATGATTGGTTACGCTGGAATGGGCGTTCCGATTGACTATCTGCTGGCGGCATCGTTGATGGCAATCCCTGGTGGTATTTTATTCGCGCGTATGCTGAGTCCGGCAACTGAAGAATCTCGCGTCACCTTTGAGAACCTGTCATTTACCGAAACGCCGCCGAAAAGCATCATCGAAGCAGCGGCGAGTGGGGCGATGACTGGGCTGAAAATTGCCGCAGGCGTGGCGACGGTAGTAATGGCATTTGTCGCCATTATTGCGCTGATTAACGGCATTATCGGCGGAATTGGTGGTTGGTTTGGTTTTGGTCACGCCACCCTGGAAGGGATCTTTGGCTATGTGTTAGCCCCGCTGGCGTGGATTATGGGCGTTGACTGGAGCGATGCGACGCTGGCAGGTAGCCTGATTGGACAGAAGCTGGCAATCAACGAGTTTGTCGCCTATCTCAACTTCTCGCCGTATCTGCAAACCGGCGGGACACTGGATGTGAAGACCATTGCGATTATCTCGTTTGCGCTGTGCGGGTTCGCTAACTTTGGTTCGATTGGCGTTGTCGTCGGCGCATTTTCGGCGATAGCGCCACAGCGAGCCCCGGAAATCGCGCAGCTTGGAATGCGCGCGCTGGCAGCAGCAACGTTGTCAAACCTGATGAGCGCCACCATAGCGGGTTTCTTTATCGGTATAGCATAGTGAGAATAATGCCGGATAAGCGTGGCGCTATCCGGCATTACATTTAAGCTGTTTGCAGCAAATATAAGGCGTTATCTGCCGAGAGGGTTGGGTTGTTAATGCTGACGCTGGCTCGCGATAATGCCGCGCAGGCCATGGCAAAGTGAGCGCTTTCACGGAACTCGCTACCTTCCAGAAAGCTGTACAGCAATCCCGCCATAAAAGCGTCATCGGCGCCAAAACTGTCTACGATCGTATGATTGGGAGGCGTCAGTAAAAACTGCTCTCCGTCCTTTTCGCTGCAAAAAACAGATTCATCTTCCAGACAGACAAAGATCCGTTTTACCCCTTGCTGATGCAGACTATTGACGGCCAGTACGCGATCGGCATCTGAATGGATAGGTTGACCCCACAAAATCGCCAGCTCTTTCTGCGTTGGTTTTAGCGTATGAATACGCGTAAACCATGTCTTCATTTTTGCCGCTTTGAACTCTGAAACGGTGTCAATGAATACCGGAATATCATCTGCAATAGTAAAGACCCACTCAATGGCTTCGGCGGTCAGATTGCAATCTGCCAGTACGACACCGGAATGGCGGATCAAATCTCGCGACCCGTTCAGCAACTGCGGCGTTAATTGCTGCAGGATATGGGTATCGTTAATTGCCAGTACGGTTTCTTCCTGCTGATTAGCGATCGACAGGTAGGTTGAGGTGTTATGCCCATGCAGGCGTATGCAACTTGCAACGTTAACACCGGCCTGACGCGTTTGTTCCAGCAATGTTTCTCCATAGAAATCACTGCCAACAGCGGAAATTAAGTGAACGTCACGGCCCAGCAGCGCCAGGTTGTGGGCGATGTTGCGTCCTACGCCGCCTGCCGAGCAGTGAATGCTGCCAGGATTAGAGGCAGCCTGAGGATAATGGATGTCTGCAACACCACGAATATCCATGTTGATTGCTCCGACAACCACGCAATAATCCTGTTCGGTAAGGATATAACCTTTACCTTTGATCATGCCTTTACGCATCAAATCCATAATATGCGCAGCGACGCGTGAACGGCTGATTTGCAGAATATCGGCGATTTCATTCTGCTGAATCAACGGATTGCGACGCAGGATCTTAAGGATCTGCTTTTCCCTGTCGTTCATGATTACGCCACCGCTTGTTCTGTTTGCTGGGCTTTCAGCCAGGCAATCTCTTCTGCCCAGATATCCGGATTAATCGTTTCCAGCACCAGCGGAATGCCATCAAAACGACTGTCCTGCATGATCCAGCGAAAAGCGTCGTGGCCAATATTCCCTTCACCTAAGCTGTGGTGGCGGTCGACGCGACTGCCAAACGTGCTCTTGGCGTCGTTCAGGTGCATACCGCGTAGATAGCTGAAACCGACAATACGTTCAAATTCCGCAAACGTCTTTTCGCATTCCTCGACAGAACGCAAATCGTAACCGGCAGCGAAAGCATGGCAGGTATCAATACAGACGCCAACACGGGATTTATCTTCAACACCATCAATAATGGCGGCAAGGTGCTCAAACTTAAATCCGAGATTGCTGCCCTGTCCGGCGGTATTTTCGATAACTGCCGTAACCCCTTGGGTCTGAGCGAGGGCGATGTTGATAGATTCAGCAATGCGCGCCAGACATTCATCTTCCGGGATCTGCATCAAATGGCTGCCCGGATGAAAGTTGAGCAGCGATAAACCGAGCAGTTCACAGCGCTGCATTTCATCGATAAATGCATCGCGTGATTTTTCCAGCGCATCGCTGACCGGGTGGCCGAGATTAATCAGGTAGCTGTCGTGAGGCAGGATCTGAGCGGAAGTATAGTGATACTTCTCGCAAGCGGATTTGAAATCATCAATGATTTCAGTGGTCAACGCCGCGGCGCGCCACTGACGCTGATTTTTGGTGAACAGGGCGAATGCGGTAGCTTCGATTTCTGCGGCCCGAATAGCGGCGTTAGCCAGACCGCCAGCGGCGCTTACGTGCGCTCCGATGTATTTCATGAATTAAACCCGCCATACTCAAATTCAAAAAAGGAAGAGTATAGCGGGTCAACTAACGTTAGTCGTGATCGTTTATGCCATTAGCGCGTGGATAGCGAAGTTAATCGCACCACCGCCTACAATCAGCCAGACAAACAGCAGTAGCGCCATCAGCAAAGGTTTAGCACCAGCTTTTTTCAGGGCGCTCACGTGAGTGGTTAGCCCCAGTGCGGCCATCGCCATTGCCAGCAGCACGGTATCCAGCGTCACCAGCATACTCACTACCGACTGCGGCAGCAGGTGGAAAGAGTTAAAAATCGCCACCACAATGAACATGATGGCAAACCATGGAATGGTGATTTTGCTCTTCTCACCACCGGTTGCCGGAGACAGTTGTTTTACTCGTGCGGCCAGCAGGATGAGGAACGGCGCCAGCATCATGACGCGCAGCATTTTGGCAATAACCGCGGCGTTTTCAGCATCCGGGTTAATGGCGTGTCCGGCGGCAACAACCTGCGCAACTTCATGCATGGTGGAGCCAATGTAAATCCCGTAAGTCTCGGGAGTAAACCAGTGCGCTAACAGCGGATACATCGCCGGATACAGGAAGATAGCGATAGTACCGAAGATAACCACTGTGGCGACGGCGACCGTCACCTTACTGGCTTCGGCTTTAACGACAGGCTCTGTTGCCAGTACCGCGGCGGCGCCACAGATGCTGCTGCCCGCGCCAATCAGCCAACTGGTGTGACGGTCCAGACCAAACACTTTCTGCCCAAGGAAGCAGGCAATCATGAAGGTGCTGCTGAGCGTTAATATGTCGATTACGATACCGCTGACGCCGACGTCAGCAATTTGCGCGAAGGTAAGGCGGAAACCGTAGAGGATTATCCCCAGGCGTAATAAATGTTGTTTAGCAAACAGTACGCCGCCATCGCAGCTTTTCCAGATTTGTGGATACACGGTGTTGCCGATAACCATCCCAAATAAGATGGCTAAGGTGAGGGCGCTAAACCCGGCACCTGCGACGGCGGGAATGGATCCCCCCCATAAGGCGGCCCCAGTGATAACTGCACTCAGGGCAAGCCCCGGAATAAAATGCCACGCTGTACGACGATGAGTCTGTAAGGTGAGTTCTGTCATATCCTTCTCCTTTATCTGGGTAAAAGAGTACGGCGATGTGGTTTAAAAATAAAATTGATTATATATTTATAATTAATCTATATAAGTGGTATACCCGTCATACTTCAAGTTGCATGCGCGTTGGCTGCGCTCGTTCACCCCAGTCTCGTACTTAAGTACGCTCCCGGGGATGCTCTCTCTTGCCGCCTTCCTGCAACTCGAATTATTTAGGGTATAAGTAACGGATATCCGGTGGAAAACGACTATGCATATCACCCTGCGACAACTTGAAGTGTTTGCTGAGGTACTGAAAAGCGGCTCGACGACTCAGGCATCTGTCATGCTGGCATTGTCGCAGTCGGCGGTGAGTGCGGCGCTTACCGATCTGGAAGGGCAGCTTGGCGTACAGCTCTTCGACCGCGTTGGCAAGCGGCTGGTGGTCAATGAGCACGGGCGCTTGCTCTACCCGCGCGCGCTGGCGTTACTTGAGCAAACGATAGAAATCGAACAGCTTTTTCGTGAGGATAATGGCGCGATTCGCGTCTATGCCAGCAGCACCATTGGCAATTACATTTTGCCCGCCATGATCGCCCGCTATCGCCAGGATTTTCCCGATTTACCGCTGGAGCTAAGCGTGGGTAACAGCCAGGATGTGATCAATGCTGTTCTGGATTTTCGGGTAGATATTGGGCTGATCGAAGGACCTTGTCACAGCACAGAAATTATCTCTGAACCATGGCTGGAGGACGAACTGGTGGTGTTTGCCGCCCCATCTTCGCCGCTGACAAAAGGTCCCGTGACGCTGGATCAACTGGCTGCTTCGCCGTGGATTTTACGTGAGCGAGGCTCCGGTACGCGTGAACTGGTAGATTATCTGTTGTTATCGCATCTGCCGAGATTCCAGATGGCGATGGAGTTGGGTAACTCCGAGGCCATTAAGCATGCGGTCCGCCATGGGCTCGGTATCAGCTGTTTGTCGCGTCGGGTCATTGCAGAACAGTTACAGGCGGGTACGCTGAGTGAAGTCCCTGTGCCGCTGCCGCGTTTAGTTCGCACGCTCTGGCGCGTTCATCATCGACAAAAGCATCTCTCTAATGCCATTACGCGCTTTTTACATTACAGCGATCAGGTTGCGCAGGGCGAATAAGGCACTCACTGGCGTAATAGCACCTCTATGCATAACGGCGGTTTCGTCTTAACCGCCATGCTCCGCCCATTTTCTGCTTTACTTATAATCCGCGGCCAGTCATGAAGGTCTCTTATAACAGCGCATTTGTGCCGGAAGAAAGCCCTTTCGTCTGCTACAATCGCGCCTCATTTTTTGGATGGATAGCATTTTCACATGGTTTCCGAAACTAAAACCACAGAAGCGCCCACGCTACGTCGTGAACTGAAGGCGCGTCACCTGACGATGATTGCCATCGGAGGCTCCATCGGTACAGGTCTTTTTGTTGCATCTGGTGCAACTATTTCTGCGGCGGGTCCTGGCGGCGCGTTGTTCTCGTATATTCTGATTGGTCTGATGGTGTACTTCCTGATGACCAGTCTCGGTGAACTGGCAGCCTTCATGCCGGTTTCCGGTTCGTTCTCCACCTACGGTCAGAACTATGTAGAAGAAGGCTTCGGCTTCGCGCTGGGCTGGAATTACTGGTACAACTGGGCGGTGACAATTGCCGTTGACCTGGTAGCCGCACAGTTGGTAATGAGCTGGTGGTTCCCGGACACGCCAGGCTGGATCTGGAGTGCGCTGTTCCTCGGCGTTATCTTCCTGCTGAACTACATTTCCGTGCGCGGGTTTGGCGAAGCGGAGTACTGGTTCTCACTGATCAAAGTGACCACCGTGATTATCTTTATCGTGGTTGGCGTAATGATGATCTTCGGTATCTTCAAAGGCGCTCAGCCGGTGGGCTGGAGCAACTGGACGACCGGTGATGCGCCGTTTGCCGGTGGTTTTGCCGCGATGATTGGCGTGGCGATGATTGTCGGCTTCTCCTTCCAGGGAACTGAGCTTATTGGTATCGCGGCAGGTGAATCAGAAGATCCTGAGAAGAATATTCCACGCGCGGTGCGTCAGGTGTTCTGGCGAATCCTGCTGTTCTATGTGTTCGCGATTTTGATTATTAGCCTGATCATTCCGTACACCGATCCAAGCCTGCTGCGTAACGATGTGAAAGACATCAGCGTTAGCCCGTTCACGCTGGTATTCCAGCACGCGGGTCTGCTGTCTGCGGCGGCGGTAATGAACGCGGTTATCCTGACGGCGGTACTGTCTGCGGGTAACTCCGGGATGTATGCCTCAACGCGTATGCTTTACACCCTGGCCTGCGACGGTAAAGCGCCGCGTATCTTCGCCAAACTGTCTCGTGGTGGTGTGCCGCGTAACGCACTGTATGCAACTACGGTGGTGGCGGGGCTGTGCTTCCTGACCTCAATGTTTGGCAACCAGACCGTATACCTGTGGCTGCTGAATACTTCCGGGATGACGGGCTTTATCGCCTGGTTAGGGATTGCTATCAGCCATTATCGTTTCCGTCGTGGTTATGTGCTGCAGGGGCATGATGTGCAGGATCTGCCGTATCGTTCTGGCTTCTTCCCGCTGGGGCCGATCTTTGCCTTTGTGCTGTGCCTGATCATCACTCTGGGTCAGAACTACGAAGCGTTCCTGAAGGACAGTATTGACTGGGGCGGCGTGATGGCAACCTATATCGGTATTCCACTGTTCCTGATTATCTGGTTTGGTTACAAGCTGACGAAAGGCACTCATTTCGTTCGCTATAGCGAAATGAAATTCCCTGGACGCGTGAAGAAATAACCGTATAAAAAGCATAAAAAACCCCGGCATGATGAGTGCCGGGGTTTTTTATTGCGCCAGACTTAGAAGCTGTAAGTCAGGCCAACCGTGTAACGACGGCCATCAAGAACGGTGTCGTAGGTGTCATAATCGATTTGCTTATCCAGCACGTTATACACGCCGGCGGTCATCAGCAGATCCTTGGTAGCATAGTAGCGTAAACCAACATCGACCTGCGTATACGATGGCGTACCCTGTGCCATGGAGGTACGGCTCAGGTACTCAGACGTTTTCCCGCGCAGATTCAGACGACTCCAGAAACCGAGATCCTGCGTTGCCTGCCAGTCCAGGGTGGTGTTAAACATATGCTTTGGCATTTTGTTTAATGGCTGACCGGAGAACTGACCGCTTTTCTGCTCAGATTCCGTATAGGTGTAGTTCGCCGTCCAGTTGACGTCGGAGGTGATTTTCCAGCCGAAGGTGGATTCTACGCCGCGCATATTGGCTTTATCGACGTTCACACGATCGCTGACGAAATCATAATGGGTGCCACCGATGGTGCAGGCCGGGTCGGAACTACTGTTACAGCGACGCACTTCGGTAATTTTGTTTTTGAAGTCGGTATTGAACAGCGTCACGCCCGCGTTGAGGTCGTTGCCGTTATCCCACAGTAACCCGATCTCTTCGCTCAGGCTTTTCTCTGGCTTCAGATCCGGGTTGCCGACAATGATCCCGCTCAGACGGCCGCCGCCGGTGACCTGTCCCCAACTTGCAGAAGACTGACGCAGATCCGGTGCGCGATAGCCTGCGGATACGCCACCTTTCAAGGTCCATTGATCGCTCAGATGCCAGACGCCGTAACCGCGTGGTGTCCAGTTGTCGCCGTAGTTTTCATCTTTATCCATACGCAGACCGCCTGTCAGCGCGAAGGTATCGGTAATAGCCCATTCATCTTCAGCAAACAGCGCCCAGCTCCAGCGGGTCAGTTTGTTCAGCCCATCGGCAGCTTGCAACTGATTGCCGTTATCGCGCAGTTTCTCATAACGGTACTGTCCACCCACTGTCAGGGTGTGCGCCCCGAGGAAAATCTGGTTCTGATTGTTAAAGATGGTGTTGTAGGACTTCATCTGGCGACCAGGGTTGTCGGTCTCTTCCTGCTGGATATAGCTGGTGGAGTTGAAGTCGTCGTAATAGCCGCTATGGGTGAGTGAATATGTGGTGTGCACATACTTGCTTTCGCTTTTACTGTTGGGCTTACAGCTTCCGTTGCGGCAGATTTCTTCAGCCCTGGATTTGCCCGGCGTACTGTCACGATCCTGCAGTTCACGTGCGTAATCGAAGTCGATGTCGTTTTTATCATCCGGCGTGAAGTTCAGGGTTAAACCCCCGTTACGCATACGCTGTTCATTGTAGCCATTGAGGATTTCATCTTCGGCACGATGAGAGAATAATCCGGTCACCTTCGCACCGAGTAACCCGTCAATCAGCGGCCCGGACGCATAGGCATTCGTCTGGTAAATATCACCGGAATCCCTGTCTTCCTGGAAAGTGGCATCGCCATGTAAGGAGCCGGTCCAGGCTTTGGTATTCGACACTTTTTTGGTGATGACGTTGATAACGCCACCCATCGCATCAGAGCCGTAAAGCGATGACATTGGCCCACGGATAACTTCGATGCGCTCGATGGATTCCAGCGGCGGTAACCAGCCTTGTTCAATCCCTGAGTTATCGCTGTTAGGTCGTGTGCTGCGTGTGCTGATGCGTTTGCCGTTGACCAGGAACAACGTGTATTGCGAAGCCATACCGCGAATACTGATATCGCTGCTGCTGCCGCCACCGGTGACGACGACGCCAGGGACATCTTTTAGCGCATCGGTGACATCGCGATAGGCTTTGTCTTCAATTTGCTGCTTGGTAATAACAGATATCGACGCGGGGGCGTCCTGAATTTTCTGCTCGAAGCCGGTAGCGGTGACGACGACGGTGTCCTGTTCAGCGGCATGGCCGAGTGATGGGAGACTGGCGACGCATACTGCGGCAGCTACAGCCTTAACGTGAGGTATAGTCATTTGTATCATTCCATTTAAATGAATCAAACTGCGCGTCATGTGAAAGGCCATGACAATTGTATGTATTTGTCTTTTAAGGACTCTTTTCAGTAAAGAAGCGAATGGATTGTACAAAAGTATGAATTTTTGTAAACACAAATGATAATCGAAATCATTTGTGTTTGACATGGTTTGAGGGGAAATTATTATTAAATCAATAAGATAAGTGAAAAAGAAAAATGGAGAAAAAGTGAAGGGATGATGGCGAAATGAAGAGGGCTTTCGCCCTCACTCAGGCGTTACTTCAGTAAATATTGCGCATGGAAGCGCAGGTGATCCTCAATAAACGACGCAATAAAGTAATAGCTGTGATCGTAACCCGGCTGGATGCGTAACGTCATCGGCCATGCGGTCTGACGTGCCGTTTCGGCCAGTACCGCGGGCTGCAACTGATCGGCAAGAAACTGATCGTTGTCCCCTTGATCGATAAGCGTCGGAATCGCATCTTCGGGCCTGCTGGTCAACATTAACGCGCAGCTATCCCATTCGGCCCACAGCGATTTATCTTCACCCAGATAAGTGCTAAAAGCCTTCTCGCCCCACGGAACACGGCAAGGGTTAACGATGGGGGCAAAAGCGGAGATGCTGGTGTATTTCCCCGGATTTTTCAGCGCCATAATCAACGCCCCGTGACCACCCATGGAATGTCCGCTGATGGCGCAACGATCGCTGACGTTAAACTGCGACTGGATCAGTGCCGGAAGCTCATCACGCAGATAGTCATACATGCGAAAATGGCTTGCCCACGGTTGCTGGGTGGCATTGAGGTAAAACCCAGCCCCCTGGCCTAAATCGTAGCCATCATCGTTGGCTACTTGATCGCCGCGTGGACTGGTATCCGGCATCACCAGCACAATACCCAGCTCAGCCGCCACACGTTGCGCACCCGCTTTGGTGGTGAAGTTTTCGTCATTGCAGGTCAGGCCCGACAACCAGTACAGCACCGGAGGCGGGGTATTCTCACGAGGCGGGGGAAGAAAGATGCTGAAAGTCATAGCGCAATTTAACGTGGCGGAGTCGTGACGCCAGCGTTGCTGCCAGCCTTCAAAACAGCGGTGCTCTTCAAGCATTTCCATGCGTGGCTCCTTGTTGTGTTGAACCTGAATATGTTTGCGAATTCATCATAATACAGATTATTCATTGCACTGTGAGTAACTTTCACTTCCGCATTGGGCAAACATACTTCATCATCTATATAACTTTACATTAACACTCAACATCGCCGGGCTGAACGCTACGTGAATTTGGTACGCTGAAAGGCTGTGCCAATTTCAATAATTATCGCGGTGAATACTGGATTATGTGCGCCGCCTCACGCACAATGTTCTGGCTGACACAGCCTAAAAACTTTGCCCCATGCAGGGCAGAGGCGCCACACCTGCAGGAGAAAAAGAAATGTCATCACTCAGTAAAGAAGCGGCTTTGGTTCATGAAGCGCTGGTCGCGCGTGGTCTCGAAACACCACTACGCCCGCCTGTGCAGGAGATGGATAACGAAACGCGCAAACGTCTTATCTCGGGCCATATGACCGAGATTATGCAATTGCTCAATCTCGATTTGAGCGATGACAGTTTGATGGAAACTCCGCATCGCATTGCGAAAATGTATGTCGATGAGATTTTCTCCGGTCTCGATTACGCCAACTTCCCGAAAATCACCGTCATTGAAAACAAAATGAAGGTGGACGAGATGGTTACGGTCCGCGATATCACGCTGACCAGCACCTGCGAGCATCACTTTGTCACTATCGATGGTAAAGCGACGGTGGCGTATATCCCGAAAGATTCAGTCATTGGCCTGTCGAAGATCAACCGCATTGTGCAGTTCTTCGCGCAGCGTCCGCAGGTGCAGGAACGTCTGACCCAGCAAATTCTCACCGCGCTGCAAACGCTGCTTGGGACGAATAATGTTGCGGTGTCGATTGATGCGGTGCATTACTGCGTGAAAGCGCGCGGTATTCGCGATGCGACCAGCGCGACCACCACCACTTCTCTGGGTGGATTGTTTAAGTCCAGCCAGAACACGCGTCAGGAATTCCTGCGCGCAGTACGTCATCACAACTGATTAGGGCAGGGGCCATGGAGCGTAATGTCACGCTGGATTTTATTCGTGGCGTCGCCATTCTTGGCATCCTGCTTCTCAATATTAACGCCTTTGGCCTGCCAAAGGCGGCATATCTCAATCCCGCCTGGTATGGCAATATCACCTTATCCGACGCCTGGAGCTGGGCGGTGCTTGATCTCTTCGCACAGGTCAAGTTTCTCACGCTGTTTGCATTACTGTTTGGGGCAGGGCTGCAAATGCTGCTCCCGCGCGGCAAACGCTGGATCCAGTCGCGGCTTACGTTACTGGTGCTGTTGGGTTTTATTCACGGTTTACTCTTCTGGGACGGCGATATCCTGTTGGCGTATGGCTTAATTGGTCTGATTTGCTGGCGGTTGATTCGCGATGCCCCTTCGGTAAAAAGCCTGTTTAACACCGGCGTCCTGCTTTATCTGGTGGGGATTGGCGTACTGTTGCTGCTGGGCGTTATCTCCGGCGGGGAAACCAGTCGGGCCTGGACGCCGGATGCCTCAGCTTTGCTATATGAAAAATACTGGAAAGTGAATGGCGGTCTGGAAGCGGTCAGCAATCGCGTGGATATGATGTCCAATAGCTTGCTGGCACTGGGCGCGCAGTACGGCTGGCAACTGGCTGGGATGATGCTGCTTGGCGCAGCATTAATGCGCAGCGGCTGGCTGAAAGGGCAGTACAGTTTGCAGCATTATCGACGTACCGGCGTACTGTTGGTCGTTATTGGGATGGCGATTAACCTGCCTGCTATTATCATTCAGTGGCATTTGGAGTGGGCCTACCGTTGGTGTGCTTTCCTGTTACAAGCTCCGCGCGAGCTGGGCGCGCCGTTGCAGACTATCGGCTACGCCGCCCTGATGTTTGGCTTCTGGCCACAGCTGAGCCGCTTAAAGTGGGTGATTGCCATCGCCTGCGTGGGACGTATGGCGTTAACTAACTATCTGTTGCAAACCTTAATTTGCACCACGCTGTTTTATCAATTCGGCTTGTTTATGAAATTCGATCGGCTGGAGCTGCTCTGTTTCGTCATTCCTGTCTGGGCCGTTAATCTTCTGCTCTCCGTCATTTGGCTGCGTTTTTACCGGCAGGGCCCGGTAGAGTGGCTGTGGCGTCAATTAACCCTGCGTGCTTCAGGGACATCATTACCACGTACATCCAGATAACGATCTGGATCACATTCATTAACAAAATGGATGTAAGCGCTTTCATTCCTGTGACATCACTCACGCAGTCCGTTTCATTGTGCTGACAAAATACCCAGCCTGGGGTGTCTGTGGCTAACCGCAATCTAAAACAGGGCAGTGAATATGGTAACCATCCGTGATGTGGCACGACAGTCTGGCGTATCTGTAGCGACCGTTTCCCGCGTACTGAACAACAGTGCGCTGGTGAGTCCCGACACGCGTGAAGCGGTGATGAAAGCAGTCACTCAGTTAGGCTATCGACCTAACGCCAATGCGCAGGCGCTGGCGACACAGGTAAGTGACACCATTGGTGTGGTGGTGATGGATGTGTCAGATGCATTTTTTGGCGCGCTGGTTAAAGCTGTCGATATGGTTGCCCAGCAGCATCAGAAATATGTCCTGATTGGCAATAGCTATCATGAGGCTGAAAAAGAACGCCATGCTATCGAGGTTTTGATTCGCCAACGCTGTAACGCTCTGATTGTTCACTCTAAAGCGCTCAGCGATCGGGAACTGGCAGAGTTTATGGATCAGATCCCCGGCATGGTGCTGATCAATCGCCTTGTTCCGGGTTACGCCCACCGTTGCGTCTGCCTGGATAATATCAGCGGCGCCAAAATGGCGACCCGCATGCTGCTGAATAATGGTCATCAACGCATTGGTTACCTGGCATCAAGCCACCGTATTGAAGATGATGCGATGCGCAAAGAAGGGTGGTTATCGGCCCTGAAAGAACAAGGAATTGATGCGGCGGAAAGCTGGATCGGTACCGGTTCGCCCGATATGCAGGGCGGAGAGTCTGCCATGGTGGAGCTGCTGGGGCGCAATTTGCAACTGACGGCGGTCTTCGCCTACAACGACAACATGGCAGCGGGCGCACTGACCGCGTTAAAAGACAACGGCATCGCCATCCCATTACATCTTTCTATCATTGGCTTTGATGATATTCCCATTGCGCGTTACACCGATCCGCAACTGACAACCGTACGCTATCCCATCGCCTCAATGGCAAAAATGGCGACGGAGCTTGCGCTGCAAGGCGCGGCGGGCACGTTAGATCCTGCGGCGTCGCATTGCTTTATGCCGACACTGGTGCGTCGTCATTCTGTGGCATTGCGGCAGAATGCGGCACCGATCACTAACTCATAAAGTCGAACTATGTAACCGCTTTCAATATGTGAGTAAATTCACAGTATATTAACAATGCGATAGCTATGATGACACTGTTTGTTGCGCTGTAACTACTATGTAACGGTGAATAATCACTTTCATCGAGGTATTGGTGCCTTAAACAAAAATTAAAGCCAGTTTTTGGAGCGTTGCCAGGCACGGAAGAATTATTTTTAAAAGTGAGCTTCGGCGTTCAGTAACACTTCAGTAACGTTCTGCCTGCCGAGCATTTATCTCAAGTACTACCCTGCATAATAAAACCGGAGATACCATGAATAAGAAGGTGTTGACCCTGTCTGCTGTAATGGCAAGCATGTTATTCGGCGCGGCTGCGCACGCTGCTGATACCCGCATTGGTGTGACGATTTATAAGTACGACGATAACTTTATGTCTGTGGTACGTAAGGCTATTGAAAAAGATGCCAAAGCGGCGCCTGACGTACAGTTGCTGATGAATGACTCGCAGAACGATCAGTCCAAACAAAACGACCAGATCGACGTATTGCTGGCAAAAGGCGTTAAAGCACTGGCGATTAACCTGGTTGACCCGGCAGCTGCAGGCACGGTAATTGAAAAAGCACGCGGTCAGAACGTCCCGATCGTGTTCTTCAACAAAGAACCTTCTCGTAAAGCGCTGGACAGCTATGACAAAGCGTATTACGTCGGTACTGACTCTAAAGAGTCTGGCATTATTCAGGGTGACTTGATTGCTAAACACTGGGCTGCTAACCCGAACTGGGATCTGAATAAAGACGGTAAAATCCAGTTTGTTCTGCTGAAAGGCGAACCGGGACACCCGGATGCTGAAGCACGTACCACTTACGTGATCAAAGAGCTGAACGACAAGGGCATTAAAACTGAGCAACTGCAGTTAGATACCGCGATGTGGGATACCGCTCAGGCGAAAGATAAGATGGATGCGTGGATGTCCGGTCCGAACGCTAACAAAATTGAAGTGGTTATCGCCAACAACGATGCGATGGCGATGGGCGCAGTTGAAGCACTGAAAGCGCACAACAAAACCAGCGTACCGGTGTTTGGCGTGGATGCGCTGCCTGAAGCGCTGGCCCTGGTGAAATCCGGCGCCATGGCCGGTACCGTGCTGAACGATGCCAACAACCAGGCGAAAGCGACCTTCGATTTGGCGAAAAACCTGGCTGATGGCAAAGGCGCAGCAGACGGCACGAACTGGAAAATTGACAACAAAATTGTTCGCGTTCCGTACGTCGGTGTCGATAAAGATAATCTGGCTGAGTTCACTAATAAATAAATCTCCGTCTATGGGCGCAATGTCATTGCGCCCTTAATAACGCGCTTTGCAAGGCCAACAAGGTATATTTATGGTCAGCACACATACTCAGTCGTCAGGCGAATACTTGTTGGAAATGACCGGCATTAACAAGTCTTTCCCCGGCGTTAAGGCTCTTGATAACGTTAATTTAAAGGTCCGCCCGCATTCAATTCACGCCTTAATGGGCGAGAACGGCGCGGGGAAATCCACATTATTGAAATGTCTTTTCGGCATCTATCAAAAAGATTCCGGTAGTATTTTATTTCAGGGTAAAGAAATCGATTTTCATTCGGCGAAAGAAGCGCTTGAAAATGGTATTTCGATGGTCCACCAGGAATTAAACCTGGTATTACAACGTTCCGTGATGGATAACATGTGGTTGGGGCGCTATCCCACCAAAGGTATGTTTGTCGATCAGGAAAAAATGTACCGTGATACCAAAGCGATATTTGATGAGCTGGATATTGATATCGATCCGCGGGCGCGCGTCGGTACATTATCCGTTTCACAAATGCAGATGATCGAAATTGCGAAAGCCTTCTCCTACGATGCCAAAATCGTCATCATGGATGAGCCGACGTCATCGTTAACCGAGAAAGAAGTTAATCATCTGTTCACCATTATTCGTAAGCTGAAAGAGCGTGGATGCGGTATTGTTTATATTTCTCACAAAATGGAAGAAATTTTCCAGCTGTGTGATGAAATTACCGTGCTGCGCGACGGGCAGTGGATCGCAACCCAGCCGCTGGAAGGGCTGGATATGGACAAGATCATCGCCATGATGGTTGGACGTTCGCTGAACCAACGTTTTCCCGATAAAGAAAACAAGCCTGGTGAAGTGATACTGCAAGTGCGTAACCTGACCTCATTGCGTCAGCCGTCGATTCGTGATGTCTCGTTTGATTTACACAAAGGGGAAATCCTCGGGATTGCCGGTCTGGTAGGCGCAAAACGCACTGATATCGTTGAAACGCTTTTTGGTATTCGTGAGAAATCATCGGGTACGATTACGTTACACGGCAAAAAAATTAATAACCACAGCGCCAATGAAGCCATCAACCATGGCTTTGCACTGGTCACGGAAGAGCGCCGCTCAACCGGTATTTATGCGTATCTGGACATTGGTTTTAACTCGTTAATCTCCAATATCCAAAACTATAAAAATAAAGTCGGTCTGCTGGATAATTCCCGCATGAAGAGTGATACCCAGTGGGTGATTGACTCTATGAGGGTGAAAACGCCGGGCCATCGTACGCAAATCGGTTCACTTTCCGGAGGGAATCAGCAAAAGGTGGTTATTGGCCGTTGGCTATTAACGCAGCCAGAAATCCTGATGCTGGATGAACCAACACGTGGTATCGATGTCGGCGCAAAATTTGAAATTTATCAGTTGATAGCCGAACTCGCGAAAAAAGATAAGGGGATTATTATTATTTCCTCTGAAATGCCGGAGCTGCTGGGTATTACCGATCGTATTCTGGTGATGAGCAATGGTCTCGTTGCCGGAATTGTTGACACTAAAACGACAACGCAAAACGAAATCCTCCGTCTTGCGTCTTTGCACCTTTAAGATTAGGGGCTCCTCATGAGTGCGTTAAATAAGAAAAGTTTTCTTACTTATCTGAAAGAAGGCGGAATATACGTTGTTCTTTTGGTTTTGCTGGCAATTATTATTTTCCAGGATCCCACTTTCTTAAGTTTACTCAACCTGAGTAATATTCTGACGCAATCCTCAGTGCGTATTATTATCGCATTGGGTGTTGCCGGACTGATTGTGACGCAAGGGACAGACCTGTCGGCAGGGCGTCAGGTTGGTCTGGCGGCAGTGGTGGCGGCAACCTTACTGCAATCGATGGATAACGCCAACAAGGTATTCCCGGAAATGGCGACGATGCCGATCATCGTGGTGGTACTGATTGTTTGCGTCATCGGCGCGATTATCGGTCTGGTGAACGGTATCATCATCGCGTATCTGAACGTGACGCCGTTTATTACCACCTTGGGTACGATGATCATCGTCTACGGGATCAACTCCCTGTACTATGATTTTGTCGGCGCATCGCCAATTTCTGGCTTTGACAGCGGATTCTCTACCTTTGCGCAGGGCTTTATCGCGCTGGGCAGTTTCCGACTCTCTTATATCACCTTCTATGCGCTGATTGCCGTGGCCTTTGTGTGGGTGCTGTGGAACAAGACCCGCTTCGGTAAAAACATTTTTGCTATCGGCGGTAACCCAGAGGCGGCGAAAGTGTCTGGCGTGAACGTCGCGCTGAACCTGCTGATTATCTATGCGTTGTCTGGTGTGTTCTATGCCTTCGGTGGTTTGCTGGAAGCGGGACGTATCGGCTCGGCGACCAACAACCTCGGTTTTATGTATGAGCTGGATGCGATTGCGGCGTGCGTGGTTGGCGGCGTCTCGTTTAGCGGTGGGGTAGGAACCGTCTTCGGCGTGGTGACAGGTGTGATTATCTTTACCGTCATCAACTACGGGCTGACTTACATCGGCGTTAACCCATACTGGCAGTACATTATTAAGGGCGGCATCATCATCTTCGCGGTGGCGCTGGACTCCCTGAAGTACGCGCGTAAGAAGTAACGATAAAACGCCAACAGGCCGGTGCAGCGCAATCTGCATCGGCCTTTTTTGTCCGCGTTATAATGTTAGCGCGTGCTCTTTCTCTCCGGGTTTAAATTTTACTTCACCCAGGTCGATACAGGCGACCGGGCAAACGTGGCCGCACAGCAAGCATCCCACACATTTTTCCGTGTCGCAGTGTGGGGTTCGGGTTTCCTCATTCCATTCCATCGCCTGATGCCCGCCGTCATAACAGGAAATGTAGCAGCGACCACACCCCACGCATTTATCGAGATGGATGTTTGGGTAGACGATGTAGCTACGGTCAAGATCTTCAGCGGGGATGATATTGGCATTGGCAAGGCCCACCATCTCCTCCAGTGAGTCAAATCCTTGATCGGCGAGGTAATGTGACAGCCCGCTGGTCATGTCCTCCACTATCCGATAACCATACTGCATTATCCCGGTGGTCACCTGCAGCGTGGCCGCGCCTAACAGTAAAAACTCGGCGGCATCTTCCCAGTTTTCTATACCCCCGATGCCGCTAATCGGGAAATCGCGCAGTTCAGGGTGCATGCGCAGTTGCTGAATAAATCGCAGGGCGATAGGTTTAACGGCCTTGCCGGAGTAGCCGGAAATACTGGATTTACCGTTGACGACCGGCATCCCAATTTTCCGGTTCAGATCGATATTGGTAATGGATTTAACCGTATTGATGGTTGCGATACCGTCGGCGCCACCGCGTTTTGCCGCCAGCGCAACCTCACACATATCACCGATATTCGGTGTCATTTTAGCCAGCATCGGCAGGGTAGAGCCGCGTTTAACTGCCCGACAATATTTTTCGACCAGCTCAGGGCTTTGCCCAACATCGCTACCCATGGCATGTGAGGTCATTTGCGGGCAAGAGAAGTTGCATTCGATCATGTCTGCACCTGCCTCTTCGACCAGCCGTGCCAGCTCCTGCCACTGCTGTTCATTTTCCCCCATGATCGATGCAATCAGAACTTTATCCGGGTAGTCCTGTTTCAGCCGGCGAATAGCGGCCAGATTTTCCTCCAGCGGGTGCTCGGCAATTTGCTCCATATTTTTGAAGCCAACAAAGCCGGTATCTTCTTTGGTCAGATGGTCAAAGCGTGGAGAGACTTCATTTGCAATAAAGAAACCAATGGTTTTAAAAACAATACCGCCCCAGCCGGTGTCATAGGCTTTGGCGCACATGTCATAGCAGTTGCCCACCGGAGAAGAAGAGAGGCAGAACGGGTTGGGGAATTTGACGCCGCAAAAAGTAATAGAAAGATCTTTCGTTAACATGAGCAAGCTCCCTCTAAGTAGTGATGAATGGCCTGAGCGGCTTCTTTTCCGGTTTTCACGGCGTAAACCACCGTTTTATCGCCTTTTACAATATCGCCCGCGGCAAACAAAGCGGGATCGGCGGTTTGATAATTATCCGTATCGATAAGATTGCGCTGTGGCTTTAACGCGGCGAAATTTTCAAGTTGAGCATGTTGACCAACGGCGAGAATAATATGTTCAGCTTCAAGCGTCAGTTCTCCCGGCAGGCGTACGTGTTTAAAAGTAACCCGGTTTCCGCTAACCGCCACAGGCGTGAAACCGTCAATAATCGATACCCCTAACGCTTGTGTGCTGCTGAACTCTTTATCGCTGGCTGGGAAATCGGCCAGTTCTTCACGGGCGACACAGGTAACTGACGGGCAGCCCAGCAGTTTCAGCGTGCTGGCGACATCCATCGCGACATCGCCGCCGCCGATGATCAATGCGCTTTGCGCGACGGTAATATCGCCGCTGGTTTGCCGGGCTCGTTGCAGAAAATCGACGGCAATTTCAACGTGATTGGCCTTCTCGAACAGCGGTAACGTTGAACCGTAAGACATCCCTACGGTAACCAGTACGGCGCGGTATTCTGTTTTGAGTTGCTCAACGGAAAGGGCGGTGCCGACTTCACAATTGCATTTGAGGGTTACGCCCATTTCAACGATACGAGCAATTTCGTTATCTAAAACAGCATGCGGCAGACGAAACTCTGGAATGCCATAGCGTAACCAGCCGCCAGGTTGGGCCTGCTTTTCATAGATAGTGACGTCATAGCCCAGATTGCTCAGCGTTACGCTGGCTTGTAATCCTGCCGGGCCTGCGCCAATGATGGCGATCTTGCCCCGTGTTTTTGTGGCGGGTTGATAAATTTTCATTGCGGTCTGCTGCTCAAAGTCGGTAATAAAGCGTTGCAGACGTGCAATATCAATCGGCTTATCAATACCTGAGCGTGTACACCCGCGTTGGCATAACTTTTCGGTTGGGCATACCCGGGCGCATACTGCCCCAAGTGCATTATTTTCACGAATAGTTTCGGCTGCACCCTTAAAATTACGAAAATAAATGGAGCGAATAAATTTTCCCGGGTCAGTTTGCGCCGGACAATCCTGGCTACAGGGGGCATCGTGACATAATAAACAGCGAGAAGCCTCTTTTATGGCTAATAATGGCGTAAAAGCAGGCGTGAGCTCATCCAGATAATTTTGTTGTGGCATATTTTCTTCCTTAATGCGTGAGTAAATTAAGGCAAACCGTTAATAACAAAATATAAAAATCGAAAGGCTATTCTTAAGGCTAAGCACTGCAGGAAGAGTATTCTGTGAAAGGATTCACAAATAGAAGAGTGTTGGCGGGAAATGCTGGCGGGCAGCATTAATCCCTTAATTTGAAATGGTAACCGTTATCATAATATTAGCTATTCTCAAACGCTAATATAAAAATAATATCTTTATCGATAGAAAATTAAGTAAATAACCATACCGAAGGATAAACATCCGCATCCGGCATAAACCAACACATAGGACCAAAATTGCAGGGGCTCTTGATGGCGATAAGCGTATACCGGTTCGCGCGTATTCTTCTTAATTTTATCTACGGCCCCGGTGCGCCAGCCTTTCCAGGCCTCACGGAAACAAAACACAGGAATGAGCAGAAAGGCCAACACGACAAAGAGGGTTTGTACATCCATGCTTATTTTCCTTGTTTCTTTTGTAATTCGAGTAATTGTTCAGGCGTAACCGCCGGATACCCCTGCGCATCGTCGGGTACCTGATGCATGGTAGGGATGGGCACCAGTGGGCCTAAAAAACGGGGTTCACGTTTAAAAATATAGAGATCGGCGAGTGCGCCAAAACGCGCGCCGAATTCGCGTACCCGCACGGTAAGCATATCTTTTGGTGAAGGCACCGCATAGCACTGGGCCTGAATGCCCATATGCAGCGCAATAAACAAGGCGCGTTCACAGTGGAATCGCTGAGTAATAATGATGAAATCGTTGGTATCGAATACCTTACGGGTACGCACGATGGAGTCGAGCGTACGGAACCCGGCGTAATCAAGCACAATGTCAGCCGGATCGACGCCTGCGGCAATCAGATCCTTACGCATCGTCATGGGTTCATTATAGCTTTGCTGCGCGTTGTCGCCGCTCAGCAACAGATAGTTTACCTTCCCGCTGTTATAGGCGTTCAAGGCGCCCTGAATACGGTAGCGGTAATACTGGTTGATAACGCCGGTTCGATAGTATTTTGCCGTACCCAGGACCACACCGACCTGGCGGTAGGGTAAATCCTGTAATTCGTCGTAGATATAGGGGGCAGTCTTCCAGCTCATCCATCTGTCGAGTCCAAGCACAGTCAACAGCAGCAGGCCTGACAGGACTAACAGGCTGTAAAACACGCGCTTTAACATGCAGAAAACTCGTTATTTGGGTGGAATTTCAATCAGGCTACTGTACCGGAAGACGTAGCGCAAGAAACAGCAGTCTGATTGAGGGGATTTTAGTCACTGTTACCCGGTTAGCGCAGCGCCACCGGGCTTTATGAGTTAACTGAGCAGCACGCGCTCAATATTGTTGCAGCCCAGCGCGTGCAGGGTGGCGGAGGTCGCATCCCACTGGATTAACGGCGCATCGGCTTTTTCTGCCAGCACCGCGCGTTGAATGTCCGGATAGTCGTAACCGTTCAGACTCAACAGGTTTAACGCGCCTTGCAGCGGTGGGAGAGTGGGATTAAAGGCGGCGTTTTCAGCATAGCTGCCACTGAAAATTCGCCCGTCTTTACACTCGAGCGCCACGCCGCTTGGCGATTTGCTGTACGGCATATGGCATCTGTTGGCGGCGGTAATTGCCGCCTGGGTCAGGGCGTCGCCCTGCAGCGCGAAGCCGTGATCCTGGTCGTCCATCAGTAGCGTTTTGATGTCGAGATCTTTTGGCCCGAACGCGTCCGGGAGATAGTCGCGCAGTGCGTGTGGTTCGCGCCCAGGCAGGTGAATGCGTAAATCCAACCCGCTGTTCAGTTCGTTCATAAACTGGCGGCAGTGGCCGCAAGGGGTGTAGTTTACGGTGATGGCGGCGAGGCCTTTTTCTCCGCGCAGCCAGGCGTGGCTGATGGCGCTTTGCTCGGCATGAACGGTTTGCTGCATTGTTGCGCCCAGGAACTCCATGTTGCCACCGAAGTACCAGGTGCCGCTAATGCCGCGAGAGATCGCGCCCACGTTGAAGTTGGAAAGCGGGGTACGTGCGCAGGCCGCAGCCAGCGGCAGCAGAGCGAATGCCAGCGCGTCTTCGTCCAGTCCCGATTCGCGTTTCAGCAAAGAGACCTGCTCAGCAGTCAGCATGGCGGGGAAATGCGTATCCGCCAGAACAGGGGCCAGGGCTGATTGCAAGTTATCCGCGAGTTGGGCAAAAGCAGTTTGAAAACGTGGATGCATGGCGATGCCTCATAACAATGTAATGGAATCGTAGTTTACGGGCCTGTTACGGCTTTATATGTGATCCAAATCTCATTGTGTGTGCAACTTATGAAACTTAAATGAAAAATGTGCAACGCATCGCAAATAAATAACCAAAAAGTGAAGGTTAGCCGACCACTGCCAGAATAACCGGGAACAGGAACGGGGCGACCAACGAGGTGATAATGCCGCAAATGACCAGCGCCAGAGAGCTAAACGCGCCTTCCTGATAATCCAGTTCTGCGCAACGCGCGGTTCCCAGGGCGTGCGAAGCGGTACCCATTGCCAGTCCTCGCGCGGCCTTCGTGCGAATGCGCATAGCATTCAGTAAAGTATGACCAAATACCGCCCCGAGAATGCCGACGAAAATGACGCACACCGCGCTGATGGCCGGAATACCACCAATACTTCCTCCTACCGCCATAGCGATAGGTGTGGTGACCGATTTCGGCATGATTGACGCGGCAATTTCCGGTGAGGCGCCCATCAACAGGGCGATTGTTGTGCCGGTAACCATCGCCACGACGCTCCCCGCAAAACAGATAGCGATTATCGATTTCCAGCGCGCGCGAATTTGGTGCAGCTGTTCGTATAACGGATAGGCCAGCGCGACCACGGCAGGTTGCAGTAAATCGTTCAGCACCTCGCTGCCTTTGAAATAGTGATCGTAGGGAATTCCGGTCAGCATCAGAATGGGAATAATCACCACCATCGCGACCAGCAGCGGATTCAGCAGCGGCATTTTAAAGCGTGCTGCTAGCTTACGTGCGCCAAAGAACACCGCGAGAGTTAAGGGCAACGACCACCAGATATATGTCATCATTCTTTCGAACCTTTTTGGCCAACAATTTTGCGTTCACCGTGTACAAGATGCGAGCTCCAGCTCACCACGAGGAAAACAACCAGCGTACTGATGGTGCATGACACCACCACCGGGCCAAATTGTGCGCGGAGCAAATCAAAGTACTGCATGATCCCCACGCCAATCGGGACAAATAACAGGGCCATATAGCGAATCAGGACATAACAGCCGGGATTAACCCATTTTGCCGGTAATACCTGCAATGCCAGTAAGACAAACAGAATCAGCATGCCAATGATGCTGCCCGGAATCGTGATCGGCAGCAGCGAAGCGATAAAAATACCTGCATAGAGGCAGGCATAGATCAGGACGAATGCGCGCAAATATTGCCAGATAATGTTCAGTGATTTGCTCATAATTGAAACCCTTGACGAGACTGATTCATCATACAATTAAACTTCAAAACGTGCTACCGATCACATCATGAATTCTAAGCATAGAGGAAATAGACATCCGGAACATTGCGCACATGACCGCGCTAAACCTGTGCCAGGTAATACAAAAAACGATTCAGGGCGGTGGTGGGCGTTTCATTGTTGCGCCAGAATACGCCTACGCTGCCTTTTTGTTCAATCTTCGGCAGATTCAGGATAGCCAGTTGTCCCTGGGCGGCATAACGCTGCGCCAGACGCAGAGAAAGAATAGAAACCATGTCGCTACTTTGCAGCAGGTTGGTGCTGACGTTTATCGACGCTGATTCAATGGTGTTTTCCGGCAGCATTACGCCATTATCGACCAGCGCGTTGTCAATGCTAATGCGAATGGGGGTGCCTGTCGGCCAGACAATCCAGCGCCAGTTAGCCAGATCGTTCCAGGTGAGCAGGGGATATTTTGCCAGCGGATGATCGGGGCGGGCGACAAAACAGACCGGCTCGGTATAGAGCACCTGGTAATTAAGCGGCAGCTGAAGCGCCCGGCCGCCAACGCGACCGACGACGACATCCACTGAACCCGCCAGCAGATCGTGCAGTAACGGGGTCATCACTTTCTCTTCAATATTGAGATGCAGAGTGGGTAGCTCCGTAAGCAAGCCCAGTATTGCCTGTGAAACGCAGTCGGTCGCCACCGGCGAGCAGCCAATCTTCAGACTTCCCACCAGACCGCCTTGCTTGAAACGGGCAATTTCGTACTGCGAACGCTCCATATCATTGATCAGGCGTTGAGCATGTTGCAGCAACAGCTTGCCGCCTTCAGAGGGGCGTAAGCCTTTGCTATGTCGTTCAAAGAGCGTGATGCCAATCTCATCTTCGAGCTGTGATAACCATTTGGACAAGGCAGGCTGGGTGATATTCATCATTCGGGCGACGTGAGTCAAATTTCCCTGTTCCCCTAGCGCGACCAGCGTTTGCAGGTGGTGCAACTTCAGTTTCTGTGCCCAGTTAGCCATTTGCTATAACCTCCAGGTTATGCCTCTGCATGAAAAGCCATTGTACATTTCATCTCCAAACATACAAAGTCGCAACATACCTAAAACAAAACAGACATCTACTCTACCTGCACTGAGGCATTCACTATGACTCAACAACGTGATCTACAAGCACTAATAGATTCCGCCCCCGTCGGTAAGACGCAGTGGCGCGTGATTATTTGCTGTTTTTTGGTCGTCATGCTCGACGGTTTTGATACCGCGGCGATTGGTTTTATCGCACCCGATATACGCACTCACTGGCAATTGACCGCTGGGGATCTGGCGCCGCTTTTTGGCGCAGGACTGCTGGGGCTAACTGCTGGCGCGTTGCTCTGCGGCCCGCTGTCCGATCGTTTTGGCCGTAAACGGGTGATTGAGCTTTGCGTGGCGCTGTTTGGCGCGCTGAGTCTGATCTCTGCTTTTTCGCCCGATCTGCAAACGCTGGTTATTTTGCGTTTCCTTACCGGGTTAGGTCTGGGCGGCGCGATGCCTAATACCATCACCATGACGTCGGAATACCTGCCTGCCCGTCGGCGTGGCGCATTGGTCACCATGATGTTCTGCGGCTTCACTCTCGGATCGGCTATGGGCGGCATCGTCAGCGCTCAACTGGTGCCGGTTGTTGGTTGGCACGGCATTCTGGTGCTGGGAGGCGTTTTGCCGCTCATGCTGTTTGTCGCCCTGCTGTTTGCGCTACCGGAATCCCCGCGCTGGCAGGTTCGTCGCCAGCTACCGCAAAACGTAATTGCCAGAACTGTCAGCGCTATTACCCGGGAACGTTATGACGATACCCATTTTTATCTCAACGAAGGGTCAGCGATTGCCAAAGGCAGTATCCGCCAGCTGTTCGTCGGGCGACAGTTGCCCATTACCCTGATGTTATGGGTGGTGTTCTTTATGAGCCTGCTGATTATTTATCTGCTCTCCAGTTGGATGCCAACGTTGCTTAACCATCGAGGAATCGACCTGCAACATGCCTCCTGGGTGACTGCGGCCTTCCAGATTGGCGGTACGTTAGGCGCGCTGGCGCTGGGCGTACTGATGGATAAATACAATCCTTTCCGCGTGCTGGCGGTGAGCTATGCGCTGGGGGCGGTATGTATCGTCATGATTGGCCTGAGCGAAAACGGCCTGTGGCTGATGGCGTTGGCGATTTTTGGCACCGGCATCGGGATTAGCGGTTCTCAGGTGGGTCTCAATGCGTTAACCGCCACCCTTTATCCGACGCAAAGCCGGGCGACGGGCGTCAGCTGGTCTAATGCCATTGGCCGCTGCGGCGCGATTGTCGGTTCGCTTTCCGGCGGTGTGATGATGGCGATGAATTTCTCATTCGATAACCTGTTTTTCATTATTGCCGTTCCGGCGGCCATCAGCGCGGTGATGCTTACGCTGCTGACGGTTGTTGTTCGCCAGTCGGCCTCTGTCCCTGACGCCTTGCCACGCGCAGGCATCGTGAATGAATAAGGAGAATCCCTATGTCTGAACTGAATCAGGATGTTAAGAACAGCCGTCAGCAGTTTTACCAGCATATTTCCGGGCAGAATCTGACCCCGCTGTGGGAGTCGTTGCACCGTCTGGTGCCGTCAACGCCGAACGCGAATTGCGCGCCTGCGTACTGGAACTATCAGGAGATCCGTCCGCTACTGCTGGAAAGCGGCGATCTGATTGGCGCGAAAGAGGCGATTCGCCGCGTGCTGGTGCTGGAAAACCCAATGCTGCGCGGACAGTCTTCCATCACCCCGACGCTGTACGCGGGATTACAGTTGATTATGCCGGGCGAGGTTGCGCCGAGCCACCGCCATAATCAGTCTGCGCTGCGCTTTATTGTCGAAGGGAAAGGGGCATTTACCGCCGTCGATGGCGAGCGCACCCAGATGCATGAAGGCGATTTTATTCTGACGCCGCAATGGCGCTGGCACGATCACGGCAACCCAGGTAGCGAACCGGTAGTGTGGCTGGACGGTCTGGATCTGCCGCTGGTGAATCTGCTGGGCTGCGGCTTTGCGGAAGACTACCCGGAAGATCAGCAGCCGGTCACGCGCAAGGAAGGGGATTATTTACCGCGCTATGCGGCCAACATGCTGCCGCTGCGTCATCAGAAGGGTAACTCATCGCCCATTTTCAACTATCGCTACGATCGTAGCCGTGAAGCACTGCATGACCTGACCCGCATGGGTGAAGCCGACGAGTGGGATGGTTACAAGATGCGCTACGTGAACCCCGTAACCGGCGGTTATCCCATGCCGTCAATGGGGACCTTCCTGCAATTGTTGCCGAAGGGCTTTTCTTCACGGATGGCGCGTACCACTGACAGCACTATCTACCATGTGGTGGAAGGAAGCGGGCGGGTCACCATCGGCAACGAAACCTTCAACTTTTCGCCAAAAGACATCTTCGTGGTACCGACCTGGCACGGTGTGTCGTTCCAGGCCAGCGAAGATGCCGTCTTATTCAGTTTTTCGGACAGACCGGTTCAGGAAGCGCTGGGGTTGTTCCGTGAAGCACGCTATTAATTTGGGAGAGAGAAAATGACGCAATACGTATTCGAACCACAAGCGCCTGTTACCGTTCCGGTGGTTGGTAGTGATGAACAATTTCCCGTGCGCCGCGTTTACTGTGTGGGGCGCAACTATGCTGCACATGCGCGTGAAATGGGCTTTGACCCGGATCGCGAACCGCCGTTCTTCTTCTGTAAACCGGCCGACGCGGTGGTTCCGGTGGCGGCTGGTCAAACTCTTGAACTGCCGTACCCGTCGCAGACCGATAACTATCACTACGAGATAGAGCTGGTGGTGGCGATTGGTAAAAAGGGCAGCGATATACCGCTGGAAAAAGCGCACGAATATATCTGGGGCTATGCCACCGGTCTGGATATGACCCGTCGTGACAGGCAGATGGAGATGCGCCAGATGGGGCGTCCGTGGGAAATCGGCAAAGCGTTTGATCTCTCTGCGCCCATCGCGCCGCTGCATAAAGCCAGTGAAATCGCTGATGTTAACAATGCGCCTATCTGGCTGCAGGTTAACGGCGACGATCATCAGCGGAGCGATATTCGCCACCTTATCTGGTCTGTGAATGAAACCATCAGCTATCTGTCCGGATTTTTCGAACTGCAGCCGGGCGATCTGATCTACACCGGTACGCCGGAAGGCGTGGGGGCGGTAGTGAAAGGGGATGTGATCACCGGCAACGTAGACGGTTTAACCCCCATCGCCGTGAAGATTGTCTGAGGTGGATGATGAAGTTGTACAGTTTCTTTAATAGCTCCGCGTCATATCGCGTGCGTATTGCGCTGGCGCTGAAAGGGCTCGATTACCAGACGGTGGGCGTCAACATTCGCATCGGTCAGCAGAACGAGCTGGCCTACCGGCGGATGAATCCGGTGGGGCTGGTGCCGACGCTGGTGACCGACGACGGAGAATCGCTTGGACAATCGCTGGCGATAATCGACTGGCTGGATAGCCACTTTCCGCAGTCGCCGCTGCTGCCTGCTGACTTCCCGATGCGCAGTCGGGTGCTGGAAATTGTTTATGCCATCGCTTGTGATATCCACCCCGTGAATAATCTGCGGGTACTGCGCTACCTGAGCGACGAATTAAAGATCAGTGAAGAGGATAAAAAACGCTGGTATGCGCACTGGATCCAGCAAGGGTTAAGCGCAGTGGAACAGATGCTGCGCCAGAGTCATTCGGGGGCGTTCTGCGTGGGTGATGCGCCGACGCTGGCGGATTGCTGCCTGATCCCGCAATGGGCGAACGCGCTACGTATGGGCTGCGATTTGAGCGCATATCCACGCTGTAAGGCGGTCTATGATGCCTGTACCCAGCTTCCGGCGTTTATCGCCGCCGCGCCCGAGAATCAACAAGATAAAATTCCGGCCTGATAAGGAGAACGACAATGGCTAAAGTGACACGCGCAATTATCGTGGGTGGTGGGATTGGCGGCGCGGCGACCGCGTTATCGCTGGCCCGTCAGGGAATCAAAGTGATGTTGCTGGAGAAAGCGCATGAGATTGGCGAAATCGGCGCGGGCATTCAGCTCGGGCCAAACGCGTTCTCTGCTCTCGACAGCCTTGGCGTGGGAGAGGTTGCCCGCCAGCGCGCCGTTTTTACCGATCATATCACCATGATGGATGCGGTAAATGCGCAGGAAGTCGTGCGTATTGAAACCGGACAGGCGTTCCGCGATCACTTTGGCGGTCCTTATGCGGTTATCCATCGGGTGGATATTCATGCTTCTGTGTGGGAAGCGGCGCTGGTTCATCCCAACGTTGAGTATCGCACTTCAACTAACGTGGTTGATATTCGCCAGACCGAGAATGACGTGACGGTATTTGACGAGCATGGTAACAGCTGGACGGCAGATATTTTGGTCGGCTGTGACGGTGTGAAGTCGGTTGTCCGTCAGTCTCTGATTGGCGATGCGCCACGCGTGACCGGGCACGTGGTCTACCGCGCTGTGATTGATTGCGATGATATGCCGGAAGATTTGCGCATTAACGCGCCGGTGCTGTGGGCCGGACCGCACTGTCACCTGGTGCACTATCCGCTGCGCGGCGGCAAACAATACAATCTGGTGGTGACCTTTCATAGTCGTCAGCAGGAAGAGTGGGGCGTGAAGGATGGCAGTAAAGAGGAGGTGCTCTCCTATTTTGCCGGTATTCATCCACGTCCGCGCCAGATGCTGGATAAACCGACATCATGGCGGCGCTGGTCCACCGCTGACCGCGAGCCGGTCGAGAAATGGGGTACCGACTGCATTACGCTGGTGGGTGATGCCGCGCACCCGGTGGCGCAATATATGGCGCAGGGAGCCTGTATGGCGTTGGAAGATGCCGTCACGCTTGGTAAGGCGTTACAGCAGTGTGACGGCGATGCGGCTGATGCCTTTGCCCTGTATGAGTCGGTGCGCATTCCGCGTACGGCGCGGATTGTCTGGTCGACGCGCGAAATGGGCCGCGTTTATCACGCCGCGGGCGTCGAGCGCCAGGTGCGTAATCTGCTGTGGAAAGGTAAATCACAGGCGGAGTTTTATCGGGGTATGGAGTGGCTGTACGGCTGGAAAGAAGATAACTGTCTGTTGCCGCGCTGAGCCTCTTTAATCTCCCGAACGGAGGCGCTACCATAGCGCCTCTTTTTTTGCGGGTGACGATATGCGTGTTTTACTGGCGCCGATGGAAGGCGTGCTCGATTCCCTGGTGCGCGAGCTGCTGACTGAAGTGAATGATTACGATCTGTGCATCACCGAGTTTGTGCGCGTGGTGGATCAGCTCCTGCCGGCAAAAGTATTTCACCGGCTCTGCCCGGAACTGCATAATAACAGCCGCACGCCATCCGGCACGCGGGTGCGCATACAGCTGTTGGGCCAGTACCCGCAGTGGCTGGCGGAGAACGCGGCCCGCGCGGTCGAACTGGGATCGTACGGTGTCGATCTGAACTGCGGCTGTCCGTCGAAGCTGGTCAACGGCAGCGGCGGTGGCGCGACGTTATTGAAAGATCCTGAGCTCATCTACCGCGGCGCAAAAGCCATGCGCGAGGCGGTGCCGGACCCTCTCCCGGTGACGGTGAAAGTACGCCTGGGCTGGGACAACAGCGACCGGCAGTTTGAAATTGCCGATGCCGTCCAGCAGGCTGGCGCCAGCGAACTGGTGGTGCATGGCCGTACCAAAGAGCAGGGCTATAAGGCCGAGCATATTAACTGGCAGGCGATTGGTGAAATTCGCCAGCGACTTACCATTCCGGTTATCGCAAATGGTGAAATCTGGGACTGGCAGAGCGCCCAGGATTGTATGGCCATCAGCGGATGCGATGCGGTGATGATCGGTCGTGGTGCGTTAAATATCCCGAATCTGAGTCGTGTGGTGAAGTACAACGAGCCGCGTATGCCGTGGCCTGACGTCGTGATGCTGCTGCAAAAATATACCCGTCTCGAAAAGCAGGGTGACACGGGGTTGTATCATGTGGCGCGTATTAAGCAGTGGTTAGGGTATTTGCGTAAAGAATATTCAGAAGCCACGGCGTTGTTTCAGGAGATTCGCGCGTTAAACAATTCGCCGGATATCGCTCGGGCGATTCAGGCCATCGATATAGCTAAATTGTATTAACAAATGAACCAGCCACCGTAGTAGAAGTTCTTGTCAATTAAGAATTATTGAGAACATGTGATTCTTGCTCAGGGTTCCGTTCACCTCAGTGGTGTCATTTCTCTGAAGCGCTGATGCCCGTGAACGTGCAAGGGAGGCTCACTGCCGCCTCCCTTGCAACCCAGGCTCCCGGCGGGAAAATCGTCGCTGCGCGAGTTATTCGTCTTATTCCGTCTGCCTGTCGGGTCGGGGCCGAGCCTGCATCCATGCAGGCCGTCCCCTCTGCCCGCATCCCTGCGGGCAGACCCGGTCAGCCGTCAACGCCTCATCGATTTTCAGCCGGACCGGGGTCATCGCTTCAACTCTCTGATTTCCAGTTAAATCTGTTTCGCTGTTCAAATAAAAGTGCAGGAGGTCAGGTGTGGGCAGGTCCGGCTGAAAATTGCCGACGTGTTTCCGTAAGGCTGGGAGAGCCAGCATGGATGCTGGCTCAGGGCGCGCTTTGCAAGGACGCTACCTCGCGCCCGGCCCGGTAGCCTGGAGGAA